>NZ_JBSWVK010000001.1:82500-320000 GCF_056159545.1 Rossellomorea sp. ABR4_012 | reverse complement strand
TGAGCAATGGGGGGACGCAGGAGGATAGGGTAAGCGCACTGCTGGATATGTGCGTCTAAGCAGTTAGGCTGATGATGAGGCAAATCCCATCATCGCGAAGGCTGAGCTGTGATAGCGAGCGAATTATAGTAGCGAAGTTCCTGATTCCACACTGCCAAGAAAAGCCTCTAGCGAGGAAAAAGGTGCCCGTACCGCAAACCGACACAGGTAGGCGAGGAGAGAATCCTAAGGTGAGCGAGAGAACTCTCGTTAAGGAACTCGGCAAAATGACCCCGTAACTTCGGGAGAAGGGGTGCTCTTTGAGGTGCATAGCCTCGAAGAGCCGCAGTGAATAGGCCCAGGCGACTGTTTAGCAAAAACACAGGTCTCTGCGAAGCCGTAAGGCGAAGTATAGGGGCTGACGCCTGCCCGGTGCTGGAAGGTTAAGAGGAGTGCTTAGCGCAAGCGAAGGTGCGAATCGAAGCCCCAGTAAACGGCGGCCGTAACTATAACGGTCCTAAGGTAGCGAAATTCCTTGTCGGGTAAGTTCCGACCCGCACGAAAGGCGTAACGATCTGGGCACTGTCTCAACGAGAGACTCGGTGAAATTATAGTACCTGTGAAGATGCAGGTTACCCGCGACAGGACGGAAAGACCCCGTGGAGCTTTACTGTAGCCTGATATTGAATTTTGGTACAGCTTGTACAGGATAGGTAGGAGCCTTGGAAGCCGGAGCGCCAGCTTCGGTGGAGGCGTTGGTGGGATACTACCCTGGCTGTATTGAAATTCTAACCCGCGCCCCTTATCGGGGTGGGAGACAGTGTCAGGTGGGCAGTTTGACTGGGGCGGTCGCCTCCTAAAGAGTAACGGAGGCGCCCAAAGGTTCCCTCAGAATGGTTGGAAATCATTCGCAGAGTGTAAAGGCACAAGGGAGCTTGACTGCGAGACCTACAAGTCGAGCAGGGACGAAAGTCGGGCTTAGTGATCCGGTGGTTCCGCATGGAAGGGCCATCGCTCAACGGATAAAAGCTACCCCGGGGATAACAGGCTTATCTCCCCCAAGAGTCCACATCGACGGGGAGGTTTGGCACCTCGATGTCGGCTCATCGCATCCTGGGGCTGTAGTCGGTCCCAAGGGTTGGGCTGTTCGCCCATTAAAGCGGTACGCGAGCTGGGTTCAGAACGTCGTGAGACAGTTCGGTCCCTATCCGTCGTGGGCGCAGGAAATTTGAGAGGAGCTGTCCTTAGTACGAGAGGACCGGGATGGACGCACCGCTGGTGTACCAGTTGTCTTGCCAAAGGCATCGCTGGGTAGCTATGTGCGGAAGGGATAAGTGCTGAAAGCATCTAAGCATGAAGCCCCCCTCGAGATGAGATTTCCCATCACTTTATGTGAGTAAGATCCCTAGAAGATGACTAGGTAGATAGGTCAGAGGTGGAAGCATGGTGACATGTGGAGCTGACTGATACTAATCGATCGAGGACTTAACCACAAAGAGTCATTTTTAAATGAACACATTGGTCGATACTCGACTTTCTTGACATCAATCCTTTATCTAGTTTTGAAGGAACAAACCCTTCAATTGAATATTCGTCTGGTGATTATGGCGAAGAGGTCACACCCGTTCCCATGCCGAACACGGAAGTTAAGCTCTTCAGCGCCGATGGTAGTTGGGGGCTCTCCCCCTGTGAGAGTAGGACGTCGCCAGGCAAATAGAAAAAACAGCTCATTTTGGGGCTGTTTTTTTGTTTTATATGTAAAAGTGGACAGCAGAGTTTTGGTATGTCGTGTTAGCTGGTCGTTATTCAGGGATGAAATTGGATATATTATCAAAAATGACGGACTTATTATCAAAAACACGGATTTATTATCAAAATCGAGATGTTTATTATCAAAAATCAAAATATATTATCAAAACCCGATTCCGCACTTTTATCCGAACGCGTGCCGCCATATCGCAATCAACCGAACGCCCGCCGCCAGAGTCCCCAAAATTGCTATCCCGCCTCCTTTTAAAGTATCATTTAACTATAACGAAAACCAAGGAGGAGATACATGTGACGTCCATCTATGATTTTACAGTTGCTAAATCGAACGGCCAAGAGACCTCATTAGAGGAGTATAAAGGGAAGGTCCTGCTGATCGTCAACACGGCGAGCAAGTGCGGTTTCACTCCTCAATTTGAAGAGTTACAGGGGATGTATGAGGAGTTCAAAGAGGATGGACTCGTGGTGCTCGGGTTTCCCAGCGATCAGTTCATGAATCAGGAATTTGAGGAGCAGGATGAGATTATCGAGTTCTGCCAAACAAATTATGGAGTGTCGTTTCCAATGTTTAAGAAAACGGATGTGAAAGGGAAAAATGCTCATCCATTATTTAAATATTTAACGAAAGAAAAGAAGGGATTATTGGTTTCGGATGTCAAATGGAACTTCACTAAATTCCTGGTGGACAAAAACGGTGAGGTGTATGAGCGTTATTCACCTCAGACCAGCCCAAGAAAAATTGAAAGTGATATCAAACTGTTACTGGAACGTTAATGGAAGACTGTCTTCCTTCATGGAAAGAGGAGGGAGAGTGAAAAAATCCATCCTCTTTCAGCTACATTTTCTGTTTGAGAATATCCAGTAATAGATGTGGTGCTTTCTGAGTCGAAACGATTAGAAAGGACCGTATGATCGGATAATCTTCGTTTGTGCGGTTCTTTAATAGTTCGATCCACCATTCTGTTTCGTACCGTGCAATCATGCTCAGGTTGTAGAGTATGGCATAGTGAATCAGAATTTCAGGAATGAAATTGGCTTCATTCCGACTGCTTGGCAGGGCGAGTCGATTCTTGCTTAGATGCCACCTTATTGGCAGCTGCTCACTTTTGTCAGGTACATGGAGAATATTTTTCTTTGGCCATGTATAATTCCCTGTCAGTTTTTCATTCAAATAATGTTTGAATAAATCCTGTGACATATGAAATGTATCAAGTACTGCTTCATCGATGCTAAGTTCATTCTCTGAATTGAACCAGAGCATCGTCTGTCTTTTCAGCAAGACCTGAAAGACTTCCTCCAGTTCCGGGATTTGCACGAGCAGATCCTCCATCTTCAGTTTTTCACCTACGATGTGTTTCACGTGGAACACCAGGACAGAGAAGTGTGAAAACAATCCATTCTTTTGAACCTTCACTTCGTCCTGGAGAAAATGATAATGCTGTTTCTTTCTTTTTCTGGAGGTTACCCCGTGAGCGAGTACCTGGGTTGTTTCAGGATACAAAGGATCCTCCGTTAAAACGATTGCTTTAATAAAATGGATGTACCCGTAAAATAATAAGATCGGCTGCAGTGATATAGGGGATTGCATCGCTTGTTTATAATAAAGTTCCCCTTGTTCCAAGTAGTACATGAATGAATAGCAGTTATCATAACTCTTCGTTTCAGCCTGCTCGAAACCAATTTGTTCATAGCATTTTTTTAGAAACTTCTGGGAGTATTCAGCGGACTGGAAGTAGTGAATGAAGTCCCAATGTTGATTTGTGCTTTCCAATTCGTCACCCTCTAACTATTCTGAAAAGTTAAACTAATTCTAAGGTTCTTGACAGTATTTTAACCAATTGATAACCTACTAATAATATTTTGGGACTAGGGAGGCCGAAAAATATGTGGGAATCTAAATTTGCTAAAGAAGGTTTAACGTTCGATGATGTTTTACTAGTACCTGCAAAATCCGAGGTATTACCAAAAGATGTAAGCATTTCAGTTGAATTAACAGACTCCATCAAGCTTAATGTTCCAGTCATCAGTGCTGGGATGGATACTGTAACAGAGGCTGAAATGGCCATTGCAATGGCTCGCCAGGGTGGACTTGGGATCATCCACAAGAACATGAGTATCGAGCAGCAGGCTGAGCAGGTTGATAAAGTAAAGCGGTCTGAGAGTGGAGTTATTTCTGATCCATTCTTCTTGACTCCTGAACATCAAGTATTTGCTGCTGAGCACTTGATGGGCAAATATAGAATTTCTGGTGTTCCGATTGTGAACAATGAAGAGGAGCAGAAATTGGTTGGGATCTTGACGAATCGTGATCTGCGATTCATTCAGGATTTTTCGATTCAAATTTCGGATGTCATGACGAAAGAAAATCTCGTGACTGCTCCGGTAGGCACAACCCTAGATGAAGCGGAAAAGATCCTTCAGCAGCATAAGATTGAAAAGCTGCCGCTTATCGACCAGGAAGGCGTTCTAAAAGGTTTAATCACCATTAAGGATATTGAAAAAGTAATCGAGTTCCCTAACTCAGCGAAAGACAGTCAAGGGCGCTTATTGGTTGGGGCAGCAGTGGGGATTTCAAAGGATACCCTTACACGCGTCGAACAGCTTGTTAAGGCCAATGTGGATGCGATTGTCATCGATACTGCCCATGGACATTCAGCTGGTGTTCTAAATGTGGTGAGTGAAATTCGTGCAGCGTATCCAGAGTTGAACATCGTTGCTGGAAATGTCGCAACGGCTGAAGCGACTAGAGAGTTGATTGAGGCTGGGGCTGACGTTGTAAAAGTGGGAATCGGTCCCGGATCCATCTGTACAACGCGCGTAGTTGCAGGTGTGGGTGTACCTCAAATCACTGCAATCTATGACTGTGCAACTGAAGCAAGAAAACACGGAAAAGCGATCATTGCAGACGGCGGAATCAAGTTCTCAGGAGACATCGTGAAGGCACTCGCATCTGGCGGACATGCTGTTATGCTCGGAAGCCTGCTTGCAGGTACATCCGAAAGCCCTGGAGAAACAGAAATCTTCCAAGGCCGTCGCTTTAAAGTATACCGCGGAATGGGCTCCCTGAGTTCCATGGAAAAAGGATCAAAGGACCGCTATTTCCAGGAAGAAGCGAAAAAATTTGTTCCTGAAGGCATCGAAGGCCGTATCCCTTACAAAGGCCCGCTGGCGGATACATTGTATCAACTGATCGGCGGACTTCGATCCGGAATGGGCTATTGCGGTACGAAGAATCTCCTTGAGTTGAGAGAAAATGCTCAGTTCATCCGTATGACGGGTGCAGGACTGCGTGAGAGTCATCCGCACGATGTACAAATCACGAAGGAAGCACCAAACTATTCATTATCTTAAGTTTTAATATAAAAGCCGGCGGTTGGTTCCGCCGGCTTTTTTTATGGGGAAAATGGTTGAATGAAGAGGCCGCAAGTCCCTTGTCCTATGCCAAAACTAGGAATATTCTCTGTCTATTCTTACCTTTCGAACTATGATAAAATAACGAAGGTGTACATAAAAACTTGGAGGGCTAAAAGTGAAAAGAAGTTGGGTTCAAAAATCTTTTGTTTGTTTCTTGGTATTTTTGATGGCAATGAGCATGGTGCAAAAACCGGCAAGTGCTCAAGGGGATTTAGATGTTAGCGCAAATGCTGCGATTTTAGTAGAAGCAAGTACCGGTAAAGTTTTATATGAAAAGAACTCTGAGACTGCTCTTGGAATTGCAAGTATGACGAAGATGATGACTGAATACCTTCTGCTTGAAGCGGTAGAAGAAGGTAAAGTGAAGTGGGATCAGAAGTATACGGTTCCTACGAATGTTTCTAAGATGTCTCATAACACGTCATTAAGTAATGTTTCTTTACGTGAAGAAGGAACGTATACGATTAAAGACTTATATGAATCCATGGCTATCTATTCAGCAAATGCTTCAGCGATGGCGATAGCTGAAACGATTGCCGGGTCAGAAGCTAATTTTGCGAAATTAATGAATAAAAAAGCTGAAGAACTTGGCTTGGAAAATTATAAATTTGTTAACTCATCAGGATTGAATAATAAAGACTTGGCTCCTTATGTCGATCAAGTTGTCGGTGGAGCCGAGGAAGAGAATGTAATGTCAGCTAAGGATACTGCTACGCTAGCATATCGACTTCTTAATGATTTTCCGGAAGTACTGGAGACATCCAGTATTGCGAAAAAGGTATTTGCTGAAGGTACCGAAGATCAGTTCAACATGCCTAACTGGAACTGGATGCTTCCTGGTCTGATTCGTGAATATGAAGGCATGGACGGACTTAAAACAGGAACCACCGATTTTGCAGGAGCTTGTTTTACAGGAACTGCAGAGCGAGACGGAATGAGATTCATTACCGTTGTGATGGATGTTCAGGTTGAACCGGGTGAAAACTCATACGATGCCCGTTTTGCGGAAACTAGAAAAATGCTGGATTATGCTTTTAACAACTATACGATGCAAGAGCTTCTTCCTGCAGATTACAAGATTAAGGGACAAAAGACCCTTCCGGTAGTAAAGGGGAAAGAAAAAGAAGTTGGCATCAAGTCTGAATCTGCTCTGAACATGGTCGTAAAGAACGGTGAAGAAGATCAGTACAAGCCTAAATTTGTTGTAGACAAGAAGAAGCTTAATGAGGACGGTAAACTGACGGCGCCTATTAAAGAAGGCGAAAAAGTCGGTTACGTTACATTAGAGTCAAAAGACAAAAATGATTTAGGTTACCTGACAGATAAAGGTGCAAATGCTGCTAAATCATCAGTAGTGACAGTCGAAGGAGTCGAAAAAGCAAACTGGTTTGTTCTTTCAATGAGAGCTGTCGGGGGATTCTTCGGAGATATTTGGGAATCTGTGACATCTACTGTCAAAGGCTGGTTCTAATAAAAATAACGACTCCAGGTTATCATATGGCCTGGGGTTATTTTTATATCTGAATGGGCGTGGCGGATCTGGAAATACTTCCATTATATAGATAAGTAAACCGCCTTCGCTTATCGTCTTGTCCAGCTACAGGGCTTAGAGGCTCATGTCATAAGCCAAATCGGCCAAGAAGGCAAAGATCGCCTTCCAGTCCAATTTGGCTTATGCCACCTGCCTCTGACCAAAGCCCTTCCGCTTTTCGTCTTGACATAACCCAGTTTTTATTGTTTATTTAGCAGTAGGGCAATATCATCATTCCGATTGTTTTAGTCAATTTTTCCTGTTATTTCTACTGAAATGAAAATGAAAAAAACGACGGGCATAGGATAAATATAAGGGGGATACATAAATGAAAACTGGTACAGATCGTGTTAAAAGAGGTATGGCTGAAATGCAAAAAGGCGGCGTCATCATGGACGTTGTCAATGCAGAGCAGGCAAAGATTGCTGAAGCTGCAGGGGCAGTAGCGGTAATGGCTTTAGAACGAGTTCCAGCTGATATCCGTGCTGCTGGAGGAGTAGCGAGAATGGCAGACCCTCGTATTGTGGAAGAAGTAATGGGAGCTGTAACGATTCCGGTTATGGCGAAAGCGCGTATCGGTCATATCGTTGAAGCGAGAGTGCTTGAGTCAATGGGTGTGGACTATCTTGATGAAAGTGAAGTATTAACACCTGCTGATGAAGAGTATCATTTAAATAAAAGAGATTTCACTGTACCGTTCGTATGCGGATGCCGTGATCTAGGAGAAGCAGCGCGCCGTATCGGTGAAGGTGCATCTATGCTTCGTACAAAAGGTGAGCCGGGAACAGGCAACATCGTTGAAGCGGTTCGTCATATGCGTAAAGTAAATGCTCAGGTGCGCAAGCTTGTGAGCATGAGTACAGATGAAATCATGACGGAAGCTAAGCTATTGGGCGCTCCATATGAATTATTATTAGAAATTAAAGAAAATGGCCGTTTACCGGTTGTTAACTTTGCTGCAGGCGGTATCGCGACTCCGGCTGATGCGGCTCTTATGATGGAATTAGGTGCTGACGGTGTATTCGTTGGTTCAGGGATCTTCAAGTCAGAAAACCCTGAGAAGTTTGCAAGAGCGATCGTGGAAGCGACTACTCACTATCAGGACTACAAGTTAATTGCTGAGCTGTCCAAAGAGTTGGGTGTGGCTATGAAGGGTGTAGAAATTTCTTCTATTCTGCCAGAACAGCGCATGCAAGACCGAGGATGGTAAGAGGTACATTATGATGAGAATTGGTGTATTAGGACTTCAAGGGGCTGTCAGAGAGCATGTACGATCCATTGAGGCATGTGATGCCGAAGCAGTGGTGGTGAAGCGTACGGAGCAGCTGGACGAGCTGGACGGCTTGATCATGCCAGGTGGAGAAAGTACAACGATGAGACGCCTCATCGACCGCTATGGATTTTTAGAGCCGCTGAAAGAATTTGCAGCAACCGGAAAACCGATTTTCGGTACATGTGCAGGCCTTATCCTTTTAGCAAATAAGATCGTCGGTTATGATGAGCCGCATCTTGGTGTAATGGATGTCATGGTTGAGCGAAATTCCTTTGGACGTCAAAAGGAAAGCTTCGAAGCCGATTTGAACATCGCCCATGTCGGGGACCACTTCAATGCCGTATTCATCCGCGCACCTCACATCGTGGAAGCGGGAGAGGACGTCGAAATCCTTGCCAAGCACAACGAACGGATCGTCCTTGCCCGCCATGGACAATACCTCGGCTGCTCATTCCACCCGGAACTGACAGACGACAATCGTCTAACGGCTTACTTCATCGAAATGGTGAAAGAGTCTAAGGAAAAAGCGGTTTTATAATAATGTTTTATCGTGCTTAATTTCGGCGATGGATAGAGCTGGTACCAGCGGTTGATTGGAGTGCAAGACGAAGACTCCTGCGGGAGATGTGGCCAATGTGAGACTTGTCCAGCTACAGGGCTTAGAGGCAAATGTCATAAGTCAACTCGTCCAAGAAGGCAAAGAACGCCTTCGTGGCCGATTCGCCTTATGCCAAAGCCTCTGAGCAAAGCCCTTCCGCTTTTCTTCCCGCAGGCGAAGCCGAGGAGGCTCACGGGTCACCCGCGGAAAGCGAAGTCTTGCACGGAAATCATTAGCGGCGATTAAACAAGTTAGAAAAAACATTGGCATAAACCTATTGCAAAATGGAAAACATTGTAGTAGATTATGAAATAACCAATATGAGTTTAAAACGTTGACAGGAAATAGTAGTGAAGGCTTCTTGCTGAAAGAGAGCCGGTGGTTGGTGCAAACCGGTGCAGAATCTTTACGAATCCATCCTTGAGTGAAATACTGAACCGTTCAGTAGGTATTTTCGGTGATTCCGTTACCATCTCTAAGAGGAAAGCAGCTTTGTTGTTTTCAATTAGGGTGGCAACGCGGAAACCTCCGTCCCTTTTACCAGGGACGGGGGTTTTTTTATTTTCCCGGATCCTGCCATCGTTCTAACCAACAAACACATATCATTAAAGGAGGAACAAACATGTTAGACATTAAATACTTACGTGCCAATTTGGAAGATGTGAAAAACCGTCTTCAGCATCGCGGGGAAGACCTTGAGGACTTTGATAAGTTTGAAGAACTTGATAAGAGAAGAAGAGAGCTTCTTGTTGAAAGTGAAAACTTAAAGAGCAAGCGTAACGAAGTTTCTCAAAAAATCGCTCAGATGAAAAAGGAGAAGCAGGATGCAGAGGATATGATCGTTGAAATGCGTGAAGTCGGCAGCATGGTCAAGAAGCTCGATGATGAGCTTAGAGGCATCGAGGAAGAGTTGGAGCGTATCCTTCTGTCTATCCCAAATATTCCTCATGAATCTGTTCCAGTCGGCGAAACAGAGGACGACAACGTGGAAGCCCGCAAATGGGGTGAAATCCGTGAGTTCGAATTTGAAGCAAAGCCGCACTGGGATATTGCAACAGGACTTGATATCCTTGACTTTGAGCGTGCAGGGAAAGTAACGGGAAGCCGCTTTGTATTCTATAAAGGGTTGGGTGCAAGACTTGAGCGTGCGTTATTGAACTTCATGATGGACCTGCACATGGATGAGCACGGATATACAGAAATGATCCCGCCATTCCTAGTGAACCGTGCAAGCATGACAGGAACGGGGCAGCTTCCGAAATTTGAAGAAGATGCTTTCCGTATCGAAAGTGAAGATTATTTCCTTGTTCCGACAGCAGAAGTGCCAGTAACGAATTATCACCGAGATGAAATCATCAAAGGTGAAGAGCTGCCGATCAGCTATGTAGCTTACAGCGCTAACTTCCGTTCTGAAGCGGGATCTGCCGGACGAGATACAAGAGGACTGATTCGTCAGCATCAATTCAATAAAGTAGAGCTTGTCCGCTTTGTGAAGCCTGAGGATTCTTACGATGAACTTGAGAAGCTGACAGGACATGCTGAAAAAGTCCTTCAGCTCCTGGGACTGCCATACCGCGTTTTATCAATGTGTACCGCGGATCTTGGCTTCACGGCTGCTAAGAAATATGATATCGAGGTTTGGATTCCAAGCTACGGAACATACCGTGAGATTTCTTCTTGCAGTAACTTCGAAGGCTTCCAGGCGAGACGTGCGAATATCCGTTTCAGAAGGGAAGCAAATGCAAAACCTGAACACGTTCACACATTGAATGGTTCTGGATTGGCGATTGGCCGTACTGTTGCGGCTCTATTGGAAAACTACCAGCAGGAAGACGGATCTGTCATTGTACCGGAAGTTCTGCGTCCATACATGGGTGGAGCAGAAGTGATAAAATAATAGTATTTTTAAAGGTATTCGGCAAAGTGCCGGGTACCTTTAATCTTTTTTAGAAAAGTGCTTGACTCTATTTTCTCACCGTGATATTATAATTCTTGTCGATACGGAGGAATACCCAAGTCCGGCTGAAGGGATCGGTCTTGAAAACCGACAGGGGTGTTAAAGCCCGCGGGGGTTCGAATCCCTCTTCCTCCGCCATTGATTTATTTATAACCATAGCGCATAAATTGGAGATTTTTAAATTCGTTACTGGAGATGTAACGAATTTTTTTGGTTTCTATAGATTTTTATAAATTGATAATAGTTTGATAATTTGAGGATTTTTTTTATTAAAGATAATCTTTTGAATACCGCTTTTGATTTCCGTGGAAGACTTCGCTTTCCGCGGGCGGTTGGTGAGCCTCCTCAATCAAGGCGGCAACTGTCCAGCTGCAGGGCTTAGAGGCACATGACATAAGCCAAACCGACCAAGAAGGCAAAGAGCGCCTTCCAGGCCGATTCGTCTTAAGTCACCCGCCTCTGAACAAAGCCCTTCCGCTTTTCTGATAGGAGTCTTCGTCTTCCACTCCAATCAAAAGCTAGATACGGTTAAGACCAAATAAGGATCTTAAAAAACCCATGAAATTTATAAAAGCCCTGTACGGTTAAAATGTACAAGGCTTTTTCTCTATTTTAAATTCTCTATATCACTTCTGGTGTTACTATCCTCGTTGTAATTCAGCACGCCCATTTCTTTGATGTTTCTGCGTGTTTCTTCGGTTCCCAGTTTGTAGATCATTTCAAAAATTTCTTTCATTGAGTGGTCATATTGTGCATTTTCAGGATCTTTATGGTATTCACGGAATGGAATATGCGCCCTGGTAAACGTCGACATCTCATCATCATAATTTTTTTCTAATAGCGTCTTCAGGTGGTTAACTTCCTCAGGAGTAGCCTGAATTTGATAGCTTACACTTTTCGCTTCTTCGGCATGAGGCACGATATCCCCGCTGCTAATATCTATAAAGTACGTATCTCTCGTTTCCATGCTATTCATCTCCCTTAAATTCTTTTCTTGTTATATACATACCTCCTATCGGGTGGAAATAAACGAATGGAGGAGTGTTCAAAAAAAAGAGGTGCCGCCATCATAGGCAGCACCTCTACTTTATTAGCTTTTTAACATTCTTGTTTGTTCAATGAAATAACCGATTCTTTCAACGATCGGTTCGATGGAATTTTCTTCGTTGACCAGATCATACTCACTGATGTCCAGGCGGAGGACAGGGCATGCGTTGAAGGAATTGATCCAATTTTCATAGCGTTGATGCATTTCTTCCCAGTATTCAACCGGTGTTTGCTGTTCCATCGGGCGGCCTCGCTCACGGATGCGGTCGATAACGTTTTCAAGCGATCCTTCCAGATAAATAAGGAGATCCGGATGAGGGAAGTAAGGTGTCATTACCATGGCGTCAAAAAGGCTTGTATATGTTTCATAATCGATATCTGACATATTGCCTTTTTCATGGTGCATCTTAGCGAAGATTCCTGTATCTTCGTAGATCGAGCGGTCTTGGATGAAGCCGCCGCCATATTCGAAGATTTTCTTTTGTTCCTTAAAGCGTTCAGCCAGGAAGTAGACCTGCAGGTGGAAACTCCAGCTCTTGAAGTCCTGATAGAATTTATCCAGATACGGGTTTGTATCTACTTTTTCGAAGGATGTACGGAATCCAAGGGCATTGGCCAATCCGTTTGTCATCGTGGATTTCCCGACTCCGACTGTTCCGGCAATGGTAATGACAGCATTGTTTGGTATGCCGTATTTATTGCGAAGATTCATGATAGTGAACTCCTTTTTTTAGTGTAGTATCTAATTGAGTTAGAATATTGTCCAAATCATCTTTGCTCTGGACGAAGTCAACGTGGTCGCCATTGTAGCGAAGAACAGGGATATCCGGGTGAGTTTCTTCAAATGTGTTCATATATTCTTCATAATCCAATGATAATTGCTTTAAATAAAGAGGACTGATTTTCTTCTCGAAGTCTCTGCCTCTTTTTTCAATCCGCTTCAGCAGTGTATCCAAACTTGCATTTAAGTAAATCACCACATTCGGTCTCGGCATGTCAGAAGTCAAAATATCATAGATCTTAAGATATTTCTTATATTGCTGCTCGTCCTTCAATGTGCGTTTAGCGAAAATGATGTTCTTTAAGATATGATAATCCGCTACAACCGATTTATTTTGAGAAATATAGTACTTATCTATATCCTCCAGCTGCTTGTATCGATTGCATAAGAAAAACATCTCTGTTTGAAAACTCCACTCTTCAATATCATCATAAAATTTATCCAAAAACGGGTTTTCATCAACGATTTCCCTTAATAAATGAAAATGGAAGTGTTCAGAAATCGCTTTAGCCAGAGAAGTTTTTCCTACTCCAATCGGGCCTTCAACCGTGATGAATGGAATTCTCCCCATTTAATGTCCTCCTCATATTACAACTATCTATGTGTGTGTTTTTATAAGCGTATAAATAAAATAACGACAGGAATTATTGTAACACAATATCTGGATGGTTTGTTCAGGTTATTTGCAAGATCCAACAAAATTCGCTCGTTGTTTACATCGGTTATTTATCTTCTTATTTTAGTTAAAACAAAAAAGCCGGCATTATAGGTGATTATAGATTTACCTAAATGCCAGCTTCTATTTATTTTTTATTTTCCGCTGTAAAAATTAACATGAGTAATAACATAGTTCTTTTTAAAAAAAGTCCAGCTGTTTTGCATATTACCATGGATTGATGAGATACCCATTTCATTAAGTCTCTGAAGGATATATAATTAAGAAAATAATCGTAGAATGTATTTTCAGGGAAATAATTGTGTTATTTTGTCTTTTTTAAAGTGGAATATAGATATACTGATACACACGGTCTATATCGTCTGGCGATACACCGTGTGAAAGGTGCTAATAGTCACTTGTTTATATCATATCACTGGGTGATATGACTCTTGTAAGTAAATCTGATACCCTTACACTAAAAATAAAAACGGAGGTATGATATGCGAAACGATATACAACCGTATGAACGATCTTTCACTTCCAAGGAAGCGGCAGAACAAGCAGGAATTGCAACCCCCACAGTTCGGAAGTATGGCCAAATCTTAGAGAGAAATGGATATGAGTTTTTTAAAGATGGCGACCGGAGGATCTTCGTTCAATCCGATATTGATGCGCTCATAGCGTTACGCGATACGGACAATCCCCTTGACGATACAGCGAAAATCCTTGCCCATCAACAAAAAGAAAGATTGGAAGGATCCAATAATACAGACATATCGCCAAGCGATACATACAATCATTTGCCTCAGGATCCCAATCAATTAAAAGAAATCTTATCCTATTTAGCCAATGAACTTGCTGCTTCCCGCGAAATGAATGTTCAAGTAGTCAATGAAATGAACCAGCTTAAAACTCAGGTTAGCAGGCTTAAGCAAGATCATCATGATTTAAGCTCAAATATTTCAAATTCAGCTCAAAAAACGCAGCGTAAAATCGAGGAATTATCAAAACTTCAAAAGAGCCAACACGAAACGCTGCTGGAACAAGAAATCCAAAAAAACGAATTTTTACAGGGTGAGTTACAGAAGTTGCGGGAAGAGCAGCAAAGGGAATGGCGTGCCCAAAATGACTATAATAAACGCTTGGAAGAAGCGATACAAAAACCAAAAGATAAATGGGATTGGCTTTTCTCTCTATTCCGTAAATAGATCTTATCTTTTCACCACGTTAAAATTATCCGTGATCAACAGCCAGTTCTGAGGGAACGATAAGCCCAGCTTCCAGTAACTCATCCCTCTCAGCTTCAACTCTTTCATAAGATCGAATTTGGCTTGGATGCTCCGGGCATCTTCAAACCATACTTCATGGTCTTTTCCTTCAGCACTGTATGTGAAAAATGGAGCCTGCGCCTTCTGGTCATATTGAATGGGTACGTTGTTAGCGGCCGCGATTTCAATCGCCTGCTGAGGGCTGATCGCTTTAGCTGTTGTTCCCGGCTTGAACGGGAGTGTCCAGTCGTACCCATAAAGATTCTGACCCATCATGATCTTGGAAGCAGGCATTTCCGTAAGGGCATATTCAATCACGTCACGAACGGGTCCGATTGGAGAGACGGCCATCGCCGGTCCGCCGCTGTATCCCCATTCATAGGTCATGATGACAACGAAATCGACAATTTCCCCATGAGCTTTATAATCATGAGCTTCGTACCATTTCCCCTTCTGATCTGCACTCGTTTTTGGAGCTAAAGCCGTGGACAGCAGCCATCCCTCCTGATCAAATCTCCTCTTTGCTTTTCGCAGGAATTGATTATATGCTTCCTTGTCTTCGGGCCGCAGGTACTCAAAATCAAAATGGATATCACGGAACCCATATTTTTTCGCGGTTTGAACGATGTTGTTAAGGAATTTATCCTGGATGGCCATGTCATTTAGGAGGATGCGTCCGAGTTCATCGTTGAACTGGCCCTCTTCCTGATTCGTGATCGCCATCATCAGTACATTTCCGTTATCCTTACCGGTTTGCAGCAGATTCCCCAATGGAGGTTCCTGGAGCGTACCGTCACGCTTCGCCTGGAAGCTGAAAGGAGCAAGGTATGTCAGATAAGGAGCTGCTTCTTTGGCACTTTCCTCTAAATTCGGTGCAACTTCTTTCCCATACGGTTCCACATAGGCGTTGAATTCAGCACTTACTTTTGGTTTCGGGGGAACATATAAACGCTGATTGACCTGAAGCGGCAGATTGGGCGATATGCCGTTTATCCTCGCCAGCTCCTGATAAGGGACCCCTACTTTTTGACCGATTGACCACAGACTGTCGCCAGGCTGCACATAATAGAAACTGCCGACGATCGGGATCACGAGCGATTGACCGATGACAAGATTATCCGGGTTCGGAAGCTCATTCGCTTTCACTATATCGTTAACAGTTGACCCATACGCTTGAGCAATGCCGAACAATGATTGGTTCGGCTGGACAACATGAATTTGCATACTAAGGCCCTCCCTTTGTCTTCACTATAATCAACCTATGAAGACGGAAGGCAGGTTATGCCGGATATTTTGTTAATGGCTGTCTGAAGTGCCGGATGAAGGCGCCGGGTGCCTGGCTCAAACGAAGTGTTTTGAGCAGGCTCGATTTCCCCGGTTTGAGCCAGGCTCAGCTTCACGATCAACACTCTACAATCAAGGCTGCAATAACGACGCGGTATCATCAATTTCTGCTTTCAACACATTTTTCATCATTGTCAGGGCATACTGGTTATCCTCTTCGCTGACGGAAGCGATAGCGTCTTTCGGAACATATAAAGTAAATTCCCTCATGTATGCGTCATTTGCAGTGAACAGAACACAGATGTTTCCGGCGATTCCTGTAAGGATGATGTTTTTTATCGAAAGATGATGAAGCAATGTATTCAGGGCTGTCCCGTAGAAAGCGGAATGCTTAGGTTTGATGAGAAAATAATCGTCATCAGACGGGCGCAGCGGGGTGAGGATGTCCGTGCTTATTTTGTTGTGACATTTTTCATAAATCAGCTTCAAATCTGCCTTCCAGAGCTCATAGTGATCATTGATATAGATGACCGGATGGCCTTTTTCTTTACAGTAATCGCGCAGGTCGTTAATCGGTTTTACGATATTTTTTGTATGCTGGGCAAGTATCTCCCCGTGTGAGAAATCAAATGGATTCATGATATCGATCACCAGGAGAGCGGTATCTTTAGGTATCATCGCATAGGCCCCTTTCCTTTATAGTTTGGAATGTTTGGTGAAATTTTATAAAATAAATAAAATGAATCTATGAGTAGGAGTTCTATATGAAAACAAGAGAAGAACATTTTATGATGGAAGCGCTGAAAGAAGCGGAAAAAGCAAGAGAGGTCAATGAAGTGCCGATTGGCGCTGTCGTAGTGATGGGGGATGAGATCATCGGCCGCGGCTATAATCTAAGGGAAACGACCCAGAATGCCATCACCCATGCAGAAACCCTTGCCATTCAGGAAGCGTGTAAAAAAGCTGGGACATGGAGACTCGAGGGTGCCGAACTCTATGTGACGCTTGAACCGTGTCCGATGTGCTCGGGTGCCATCATTCTTTCGCGGATCGAAAAAGTGGTGTACGGTGCAGCCGATCCCAAGGCAGGATGCGCAGGCACGTTGATGAATCTTTTAGATGACAGCCGATTCAACCACCAGTGCGCTGTCGTCCCGGGGGTGCTTGAAGAAGACTGCGGTTCGATCCTTTCCGACTTTTTCAGGGAGCTCCGAGCCAGGAAAAAAGCTGAGAAGAAGAATAAACCATCTTCGTTGTAAATAACTTACAGGCACAAACCATTGCTTTTTAACGTAAACCCTTGTATACTTAATCTTGCGTCGTTGTTGACGCAACTTAATATTTGGTATCAATTTTGCCGTGCTAGGTGGGGAGGTAGCGGTGCCCTGTACTCGCAATCCGCTCCAGCGAGGCCGAATTCCTTTCCGAGGCTTGCATACTGTAGGGTCTGCCTCAAGTAAGTGGTGTTGACGCCTGGGTCCTGCGCAATGGGAATCCATGAACCATGTCAGGTCCGGAAGGAAGCAGCATTAAGTGGAAGCTCCCATGTGCCGCAGGGTTGCCTGGGCCGAGCTAACTGCTTGAGTAACGCCTATGGTTGCTTGTCGACGAAAGGTGCACGGCAGTTTCATACATATACAACAGCTCATCCTTTACCGGGATGGGCTTTTTGTTTGGAAGGATTGTGTATTAAAGTTTCCCAAATCAGTCCCCGGTTTTCTTTGTAATCCTGCTTGAAATTACGTTATAATAAATAAGATATCATATATGAAAAGTGCCATTCGATGAATTGGCTGGAGGATCAGGCTGAATGTGCCTGACTGGATGTCGAACGGCACTATAAACACAGCATATATACATAAAAAAAGAGGGGGGAGTATTTTGGCATATCAAGCATTATATCGTGTGTGGCGTCCGCAGTCATTTGTAGATGTCGTCGGGCAGCAGCATGTTACGAAAACACTGCAAAATGCTCTCCTTCATCAAAAAATTTCCCATGCGTACCTATTTTCAGGACCACGCGGAACAGGAAAGACGAGTGCAGCAAAAATTCTTGCAAAAGCAGTCAACTGTGAACGATCACCTGTTGCCGAGCCTTGTAATGAGTGTGACGCATGCAAAGGAATCACGGACGGGTCCATCCCGGATGTCATTGAAATTGATGCTGCTTCTAACAACGGAGTAGAGGAAATACGCGACATACGCGATAAAGTAAAGTATTCACCGAACGTGGTTGATTACAAGGTCTATATCATCGATGAGGTTCATATGCTTTCCATCGGAGCATTCAATGCCCTTTTAAAAACATTGGAGGAGCCTCCGAAGCACGTCATTTTCATATTGGCGACTACAGAGCCCCACAAGATTCCTCTCACGATCATTTCCCGTTGTCAGCGTTTTGACTTCAAACGGATCACAGCAAGGGATATCGTCGGTAGAATGAGTCATATCGCCACTGAATCGGGTGTAAATTATGAAGAGAATGCGTTAATGGTCATCGCAAGAGCGGCTGAAGGCGGAATGCGTGATGCACTCAGCCTGCTCGATCAGGCGATTTCATTCAGCCAGGATATTGTCACTGTGGATGATGCGTTAACGGTGACCGGTGCCGTTTCTCAAGGGTACTTGAATACACTTGCAAAGGCGATTATTGAGAAAGATGTCTCAAAAGGCCTGGATGCACTCGAAGAACTTCTTTTCCAAGGGAAGGACCCGGCCCGATTTGCGGAAGACTTCATTCTTTATTACAGGGATATGCTTCTCTATCAAACGGCACCAAATCTCGAGGAATCGATGGAAAGAGTCATGCTCGATGATGAATTCAAGGAGCTTGCACAAGAAACGCAGGCAGGCCAGATTTATCAATATATCGATGTGCTGAATCAAGCGGGGCAGGAGATGAAATTCAGCAATCATGCCCGCATCTACTTAGAGGTTTCCATCGTGAAGCTTTGTCAGCTCGAAGCACCTCGAAGCGCGTCTTCACCTGAAGTCGGCGAAATGATGAAGAAGATCCAAGCGCTTGAAAAAGAAATCCAGCAGCTGAAGGCGAATGGCGTCAAGGCACAGTCTGAACCTGCTGCACAGCAAGCCAAAAAGCCTGTTCGTGCAAAAAAAGGCTTCCGTGCGCCGGTTGGACAGATTCAGGAAGTATTGAAGAATGCCACGAAAGAAGACCTTAACCTGGTCAAGAGCCGCTGGGGAGACATGATGGAAACGCTGAATCAGCGTCAAATGCGCTCGCAGGCGGCCCTCTTGAATAATGCAGAGCCGGTTGCGGCAACAGCAGGTTCGTTTGTGTTAAAATTCAAGTATGATATCCACTGCCAAATGGCGATGGAGAACCAGGCTTTCATCTCAAGTATGGATGCCATCCTTCAAGAGCTCACCGGAAACAGCTACTTCCCGATCGGGATTCCTGAAGACCAGTGGCTCCCATTAAGGGAAGAATTCATCCGCAACTCACAAACGGAACCCGGGGATGGCGAATCAGGTGAAGCAAAGCAAGAGGATACTCTTCTCTCGGAAGCTGAAAAGATTGCCGGTGATTTAGTCGAACTCAATGATTGATGAAAGAAATACCACATTAAGTGTATGAATAATTTTTATAAAAACTATTGGAGGTCATGAATTATGCGTGGAATGGGTAATATGCAAAACATGATGAAGCAGATGCAAAAGATGCAAAAGAAAATGGCGGAAGCACAAGAGGAGCTTGGTGAAAAGCAAATCGAAGGATCTGCAGGAGGCGGCATGGTCACTGTCATCGTTTCAGGTCACAAACAAGTTCTTGATGTAAAAATCAATGAAGAAGTGGTAGATCCGGAAGATATCGATATGCTGCAGGATTTAGTGCTTGCTGCAACAAACGATGCACTTAAGAAAGCAGACGAATTAACAAACTCTACTATGGGTCAATTCACTAAAGGAATGAACCTTCCGGGTATGTTCTAGGAGGCAATATCATGCATTATCCTGAGCCTATATCAAAGCTGATCGACAGCTTTATGAAATTGCCGGGAATCGGGCCGAAAACCGCGGCCCGGCTGGCTTTTTTTGTACTTAGCATGAAAGAAGACACTGTACTGGACTTTGCAAAAGCGCTGGTGAATGCAAAACGTAATTTAAGCTATTGCTCTGTCTGCGGTCACATTACAGACCAGGATCCTTGTTATATATGTGAGGATCAGCGAAGAGATCGCAGTATCGTCTGTGTGGTCCAGGACCCGAAAGATGTTATTGCGATGGAGAAGATGAAGGAATATAACGGTTTATACCATGTGCTTCATGGCGCCATTTCCCCTATGGATGGGATCGGCCCTGAAGACATCAACGTACCGGACCTGATTAAACGTCTTCAAAGCGACGAGGTGCAGGAAGTGATTCTTGCGACAAACCCGAATATTGAAGGTGAAGCAACCGCCATGTATATTTCGCGGCTCGTCAAACCATCCGGCATCCGCATCACACGTATTGCCCACGGCCTGCCTGTAGGTGGAGACCTTGAATATGCGGATGAAGTCACATTGTCAAAAGCCCTTGAAGGAAGAAGAGACGTTTAAAAGGGAGAGAGCATCTATGTTTTTCCGTAAAAAAGGGAAACTCAAACGAGAGTATGACCAAGCCCTGCTTCAAACATTAGAGGAAGCGAAAGAGCATTGGAACCAGCAGCGAAGCATCGATGAGATGAGTGTAGACTACAATCTAAACCTTCACTGCTCATCGAAAATCGCTGAAGCAAAATATTTTTTCTTATTTAGAGAAGCGAAACATAGAAAGATCGTCATAAAAAGGTAGACAACCCTCATATCCTTTCAATAAGAGATTATAAATGTTCTATGTTGAGAGGAGAGAGGGTATGAACCCGGTAATCGTGATTTCTGTAATCAGCGGACTCATCGTCCTTCTGTTAATTACAGGTACACCCATCAAACCGCTGCGATTTGTAGGACAAGTCGCCATGAAAGTAATGATCGGAGCACTATTTCTATTTTTCCTGAATGCCTTTGGTAGTCAGTACGGGATCCACGTCCCCATCAATCTGGCGACGTCCTCCATTTCCGGAATCCTTGGCATTCCTGGAGTCGTGGGACTTACGGTGATACAGATGTGGATCTTGTAGAGCAGTTTGAAAGAAATTAGCAGCCTTTTGTGAGGGCTGCTTTTTCTTTAATATAGAGAAATCCTATCTATATAATGTTTACATAAACAGTTCCAAGAAAGGTGGTCATGAGATGAAGATTGTGATTGCTCCCGATTCCTTTAAAGGTTCAATGACAAGTATAGAAGCTGCAGCCGCAATACAAAGAGGGGTTTGGCGAGTGAACTCATCCTCGGATACCACTGTCATCCCCATGGCTGATGGAGGGGAAGGGACCGTTGAAGCGGTCATGTCCATTCTTGGCGGAGAAACCTTGGAAAGAAGTGTCTGTGACCCACTCAAAAGACAAATTCCAGCATTCTTCGGCTGGCTTCCAGACACAAAAACAGCCGTTATAGAAACCGCGGCCGCTTCCGGTCTTCCTCTATTAAAGTGCTCTGAATTAAACCCTGAAGAATCATCTACATATGGTACAGGTGAGCTTGTTGCACGGGCATTGGACCTTGGGATGCAGCGAATCATCCTTGGCTTAGGCGGCAGTGCCACGGTTGATGGAGGCACTGGTTTTCTTCAGGCATTGGGGGTCCGCTTTTTAGATGATAAAGGGATTGAGCTGCCACGGGGCGGAAAGATACTGGGCCTTGTTCACACCATCGATTCATCAGACCTTGATCCCCGATTACATGAAGTGGAATGGGTCGTGGCGTCCGATGTGACGAACCCTTTACTGGGAGAAGAAGGAGCTGTCTTTGTATTTGGTCCTCAAAAAGGAGTCACCAAGGACAAATTGATGACCTTTGAAGCCGGCATGAAACACTATGCTCAAAAGGTAAGGGAGCATACAGGAATAGACTGCAGTTCGGAAAAAGGAAGCGGGGCTGCCGGAGGCTTTGGCTTTGCTCTCAAGTCTTTTTTTAACCCTTCTTTCCAAAGCGGATTCAGCCTGATTGGTGAACTAGGTGGATTACACAATGAAATCAAAGAGGCTTCTTTGGTCCTGACAGGGGAAGGGAAAATGGATGCTCAGTCTCTCTATGGAAAGGTGCCGGTAGGTATCGGAAGGATAGCTAAGGAATATCATATTCCGACAGTCGCTTTCACCGGGAAATTTGAAGGAACTATACAAAACGTTTCTTCAGAGGGGATAAGCCTGGTATTTCCGATCGTGGATTCACCCATGTCTTTAGATGAGGCAATGGAAAACGGGCAAGAACTACTGGAGAAAGCTGCAGAACGTTTGATGAGAGCCATGGTTTTGAATGAGAAAAACTAAGTAAAGCCTTCTCCTGTCCCAGAGGAGAAGGCTTTTTCATAGACAAACCTACTTTTGACTTTTTACAAACGTCTCCGGCATCACCACAGCTACAACCTCACCCTTGGCACATACCTCGCCTTCAGCCAAAACTTCGGTCACCACCTTGAATTTCTTCGGATGGATTTTTTCAACCGTTCCGACAGCCTTTAATGGAACACCATGAGGAGTGGGTTTCATAAAGTCGACGTGTAAAGAAGCAGTGACAAAACGGGGAGGTTCTTCTCCATCCCCCAAAGTCCCGCCATTCAATCTGTGGAGTTCAATAGCGGCTGATCCGGTTCCGTGGCAATCGATCAACGAAGCGATCAGTCCTCCATACACAAATCCCGGAAGAGCTGTATGTTCAGGTTTAGGTGTATAAACCGTCACCGTTTTCTCCCCTTCAATCCCCGTGCGGAAAAGGTGTCCATCTTTATTCAAGCGCCCGCAGCCATAGCACCAGGCAAAATCAACAGGGTAATCATCTTGTATAGCATGTTTGATTTCATCCATCATAGATCCTCCCATTAAGTTCAGATAATCTTCTCAACTATATATTCTTCTATTAAACACGTAGGGCTTCCTCTATTAAAAATAACTATTCTTTATAAAAGTCTAATGGTATAATTTGGATTAGACCTCGCATACATCTCCCTTCCTCTATTTTTTCCCAATCAATCTATTAAAAAATTGAAGAAAGCTGGTGGTTTATTGATGAAAGGAAGAATCGTCCACGAAGATTCAAACACACGCATTTGGCTGCAGGAATTCACTGCGCCCGGGGAACATACGGAGCTCCTCGACAATTTGAAGCTCAGCCAGGAATTCGACATGAGACACCGCGGATTGATAGAGTACTACGGCAAAGCCCTCATCGCCTACAAAAAAGAACAAAAGGCAAACAAAAAACGAAATGAATTCCTTCGAACCTTTTCTCACTATATGACGGATCACTTGGAAGATGACTGCCCGCCTTCATGGAAAGAATGTCCCGCCTCCTTCTGGGAAGAGTTAATCTTCGCCTACCTCCCGCACTACACAAAAATCATTCCAAAGAAAAACTACACTGAGACTTTCCTTCTCCAATTAAGAAAATTTGTCCGCTGGCTCGATAAAAGGGAAGGCACCACCTTTTCAAGTTTGGTTGAAGGATACATTGCAGAAGGAACTCCAATCCTGAAAAAGTGCGAATGCCTCCTCAATCATCTATTCCTGAAAGACTATCCGCGTTTCCACCAGGAAGACTGGGATTACGAAGAAGACCTTCATCACTGGGAAAGAAACCTTGAGAAATACAGCAGCACAGTAGACGGAATGTTCAAAGTTACCGCTTTTGCTGATGAATGCGTCATCCTCAAGGACCTCCATACTCATCATACTTATCTGACAAAAAGTCTCCCCGTAAACAAACTATCAACCAAAACGATCATAACTGGCACCATCGGGCAAAAATCGCATGAGCTTGTATGGGATTGGTTAGCCACTATTAATGTTTTTCCTGAAAAGGGAGAAAAGTATATTCGTAAATCCAACTGAACATCCAGCCATACTCGATGAAAGAGGAGAGAGCGGGTATGGCTGTTTTTATAGTATGGAAGGGTCATATTGTGAGAGGTTTCTAAATGAGGAAGAGACTTTAATGACTTCTTTTTAAAAAAAGTGATAAATAGTATTGACTCATTACTAGAAAAGGTGATAGTATATTCCTTGTCGCCAAAACGACAACAAAAACAAATTTCAAAAAAAGCTTGACGCTTTATGATGAAAGATGTTATATTTAAGAGGTGCTCATGAGAGCTCATCTTAAAATATTGAACCTTGAAAACTGAACAAAACAAGACAATACGTCAACGTTAATTCTAGATTTACCGCAACGATAGAATCGTTGCAAAAAGAGCTATTCAAACTTTTATCGGAGAGTTTGATCCTGGCTCAGGACGAACGCTGGCGGCGTGCCTAATACATGCAAGTCGAGCGGATCAAAGGGAGCTTGCTCCCTGAGATCAGCGGCGGACGGGTGAGTAACACGTGGGTAACCTGCCTGTAAGACTGGGATAACTCCGGGAAACCGGGGCTAATACCGGATAACTCAGTTCCTCGCATGAGGAACTGTTGAAAGGTGGCTTTTAGCTATCACTTACAGATGGACCCGCGGCGCATTAGCTAGTTGGTGAGGTAACGGCTCACCAAGGCGACGATGCGTAGCCGACCTGAGAGGGTGATCGGCCACACTGGGACTGAGACACGGCCCAGACTCCTACGGGAGGCAGCAGTAGGGAATCTTCCGCAATGGACGAAAGTCTGACGGAGCAACGCCGCGTGAGTGAAGAAGGTTTTCGGATCGTAAAACTCTGTTGTTAGGGAAGAACAAGTGCCGTTCGAATAGGGCGGCACCTTGACGGTACCTAACCAGAAAGCCACGGCTAACTACGTGCCAGCAGCCGCGGTAATACGTAGGTGGCAAGCGTTGTCCGGAATTATTGGGCGTAAAGCGCGCGCAGGTGGTTTCTTAAGTCTGATGTGAAAGCCCACGGCTCAACCGTGGAGGGTCATTGGAAACTGGGGAACTTGAGTGCAGAAGAGGAAAGTGGAATTCCAAGTGTAGCGGTGAAATGCGTAGATATTTGGAGGAACACCAGTGGCGAAGGCGACTTTCTGGTCTGTAACTGACACTGAGGCGCGAAAGCGTGGGGAGCAAACAGGATTAGATACCCTGGTAGTCCACGCCGTAAACGATGAGTGCTAAGTGTTAGAGGGTTTCCGCCCTTTAGTGCTGCAGCTAACGCATTAAGCACTCCGCCTGGGGAGTACGGTCGCAAGACTGAAACTCAAAGGAATTGACGGGGGCCCGCACAAGCGGTGGAGCATGTGGTTTAATTCGAAGCAACGCGAAGAACCTTACCAGGTCTTGACATCCTCTGACAACCCTAGAGATAGGGCTTTCCCCTTCGGGGGACAGAGTGACAGGTGGTGCATGGTTGTCGTCAGCTCGTGTCGTGAGATGTTGGGTTAAGTCCCGCAACGAGCGCAACCCTTGATCTTAGTTGCCAGCATTCAGTTGGGCACTCTAAGATGACTGCCGGTGACAAACCGGAGGAAGGTGGGGATGACGTCAAATCATCATGCCCCTTATGACCTGGGCTACACACGTGCTACAATGGACGGTACAAAGGGCAGCGAGACCGCGAGGTTTAGCCAATCCCATAAAACCGTTCTCAGTTCGGATTGCAGGCTGCAACTCGCCTGCATGAAGCTGGAATCGCTAGTAATCGCGGATCAGCATGCCGCGGTGAATACGTTCCCGGGCCTTGTACACACCGCCCGTCACACCACGAGAGTTTGTAACACCCGAAGTCGGTGAGGTAACCTTTTGGAGCCAGCCGCCTAAGGTGGGACAGATGATTGGGGTGAAGTCGTAACAAGGTAGCCGTATCGGAAGGTGCGGCTGGATCACCTCCTTTCTAAGGAATATATATGAAACGTTTGACAGTCGAAGTTTTGTTCAGTTTTGATGGTTTGATCCATTAAATTCAATACTTTATGATAAGCGATGCTTATCATCCTTTTTATGAGTAGGGGCCTATAGCTCAGCTGGTTAGAGCGCACGCCTGATAAGCGTGAGGTCGGTGGTTCGAGTCCACTTAGGCCCACCATATTCATTCATACGGGGCCTTAGCTCAGCTGGGAGAGCGCCTGCTTTGCACGCAGGAGGTCAGCGGTTCGATCCCGCTAGGCTCCACTTAGGTTTTTTACGAAGCGTCAGCGGAGTAAAAGAACCAACCACCCGGATTTCATGATTACATGAACATCCAAACTTGTTCTTTGAAAACTAGATAAAGATATATTGATAGTCAAGAAATTACCGAGTATCGCCATTTTAGGTTTTAAACCTTATGTAACAACCAATTCGGTTAAGTTATGAAGGGCGCACGGTGGATGCCTTGGCACTAGGAGCCGATGAAGGACGGGACTAACACCGATATGCTTCGGGGAGCTGTAAGTGAGCTTTGATCCGGAGATTTCCGAATGGGGGAACCCATTGTTCGTAATGGAACAATATCCTTACTTGAATACATAGAGTATGGAAGGCAGACCCAGGGAACTGAAACATCTAAGTACCTGGAGGAAGAGAAAGCAAATGCGATTCCCTGAGTAGCGGCGAGCGAAACGGGATGTAGCCCAAACCAAGAGGCTTGCCTCTTGGGGTTGTAGGACACTCTATACGGAGTTACAAAGGAACGGAGTAGACGAAGAAGTCTGGAAAGGCTCGTCAAAGAAGGTAACAACCCTGTAGTTGAAACTTCGTTCCCTCTTGAGTGGATCCTGAGTACGGCGGGACACGTGAAATCCCGTCGGAAGCTGGGAGGACCATCTCCCAAGGCTAAATACTACCTAGTGACCGATAGTGAACCAGTACCGTGAGGGAAAGGTGAAAAGCACCCCGGAAGGGGAGTGAAAGAGAACCTGAAACCGTGTGCCTACAAGTAGTCAGAGCCCGTTAACGGGTGATGGCGTGCCTTTTGTAGAATGAACCGGCGAGTTACGATCCCATGCAAGGTTAAGTCGATGAGACGGAGCCGCAGCGAAAGCGAGTCTGAATAGGGCGAATGAGTATGTGGTCGTAGACCCGAAACCAGGTGATCTACCCATGTCCAGGATGAAGTCCAGGTAACACTGGATGGAGGTCCGAACCCACGCACGTTGAAAAGTGCGGGGATGAGGTGTGGGTAGCGGAGAAATTCCAATCGAACTTGGAGATAGCTGGTTCTCTCCGAAATAGCTTTAGGGCTAGCCTCATGTGTAAGAGTCTTGGAGGTAGAGCACTGTTTGGACTAGGGGCCCTCATCGGGTTACCGAATTCAGACAAACTCCGAATGCCAAAGACTTATCCATGGGAGTCAGACTGCGAGTGATAAGATCCGTAGTCGAAAGGGAAACAGCCCAGACCACCAGCTAAGGTCCCAAAGTATACGTTAAGTGGAAAAGGATGTGGAGTTGCTTAGACAACCAGGATGTTGGCTTAGAAGCAGCCACCATTTAAAGAGTGCGTAATAGCTCACTGGTCGAGTGACTCTGCGCCGAAAATGTACCGGGGCTAAACGTATCACCGAAGCTGTGGATTGACACCTCTAGGTGTCAGTGGTAGGAGAGCGTTCTAAGGACAGTGAAGTCAGACCGTAAGGACTGGTGGAGTGCTTAGAAGTGAGAATGCCGGTATGAGTAGCGAAAGATGGGTGAGAATCCCATCCACCGAATGCCTAAGGTTTCCTGAGGAAGGCTCGTCCGCTCAGGGTTAGTCGGGACCTAAGTCGAGGCCGATAGGCGTAGACGATGGACAACAGGTTGATATTCCTGTACCACCTCTTTTCCGTTTGAGCAATGGGGGGACGCAGGAGGATAGGGTAAGCGCACTGCTGGATATGTGCGTCTAAGCAGTTAGGCTGATGATGAGGCAAATCCCATCATCGCGAAGGCTGAGCTGTGATAGCGAGCGAATTATAGTAGCGAAGTTCCTGATTCCACACTGCCAAGAAAAGCCTCTAGCGAGGAAAAAGGTGCCCGTACCGCAAACCGACACAGGTAGGCGAGGAGAGAATCCTAAGGTGAGCGAGAGAACTCTCGTTAAGGAACTCGGCAAAATGACCCCGTAACTTCGGGAGAAGGGGTGCTCTTTGAGGTGCATAGCCTCGAAGAGCCGCAGTGAATAGGCCCAGGCGACTGTTTAGCAAAAACACAGGTCTCTGCGAAGCCGTAAGGCGAAGTATAGGGGCTGACGCCTGCCCGGTGCTGGAAGGTTAAGAGGAGTGCTTAGCGCAAGCGAAGGTGCGAATCGAAGCCCCAGTAAACGGCGGCCGTAACTATAACGGTCCTAAGGTAGCGAAATTCCTTGTCGGGTAAGTTCCGACCCGCACGAAAGGCGTAACGATCTGGGCACTGTCTCAACGAGAGACTCGGTGAAATTATAGTACCTGTGAAGATGCAGGTTACCCGCGACAGGACGGAAAGACCCCGTGGAGCTTTACTGTAGCCTGATATTGAATTTTGGTACAGCTTGTACAGGATAGGTAGGAGCCTTGGAAGCCGGAGCGCCAGCTTCGGTGGAGGCGTTGGTGGGATACTACCCTGGCTGTATTGAAATTCTAACCCGCGCCCCTTATCGGGGTGGGAGACAGTGTCAGGTGGGCAGTTTGACTGGGGCGGTCGCCTCCTAAAGAGTAACGGAGGCGCCCAAAGGTTCCCTCAGAATGGTTGGAAATCATTCGCAGAGTGTAAAGGCACAAGGGAGCTTGACTGCGAGACCTACAAGTCGAGCAGGGACGAAAGTCGGGCTTAGTGATCCGGTGGTTCCGCATGGAAGGGCCATCGCTCAACGGATAAAAGCTACCCCGGGGATAACAGGCTTATCTCCCCCAAGAGTCCACATCGACGGGGAGGTTTGGCACCTCGATGTCGGCTCATCGCATCCTGGGGCTGTAGTCGGTCCCAAGGGTTGGGCTGTTCGCCCATTAAAGCGGTACGCGAGCTGGGTTCAGAACGTCGTGAGACAGTTCGGTCCCTATCCGTCGTGGGCGCAGGAAATTTGAGAGGAGCTGTCCTTAGTACGAGAGGACCGGGATGGACGCACCGCTGGTGTACCAGTTGTCTTGCCAAAGGCATCGCTGGGTAGCTATGTGCGGAAGGGATAAGTGCTGAAAGCATCTAAGCATGAAGCCCCCCTCGAGATGAGATTTCCCATCACTTTATGTGAGTAAGATCCCTAGAAGATGACTAGGTAGATAGGTCAGAGGTGGAAGCATGGTGACATGTGGAGCTGACTGATACTAATCGATCGAGGACTTAACCACAAAGAGTCATTTTTAAATGAACACATTGGTCGATACTCGACTTTCTTGACATCAATCCTTTATCTAGTTTTGAAGGAACAAACCCTTCAATTGAATATTCGTCTGGTGATTATGGCGAAGAGGTCACACCCGTTCCCATGCCGAACACGGAAGTTAAGCTCTTCAGCGCCGATGGTAGTTGGGGGCTCTCCCCCTGTGAGAGTAGGACGTCGCCAGGCAAATAGAAAAAACAGCTCATTTTGGGGCTGTTTTTTTGTGGTTTTATAGGTTTAAGGTGTAAATGGGGTGGGAAGACGCTCGATTGGGGCTGAAATCGTCATGATATTTTGAGGCAGCTGACTGATATATTATCAAAATCGATGGGTTTATTATCAAAAATTCCGATATATTATCAAAAACGGCCCTTTTATTATCAAAAATCCAATTATATTATCAAAACCGTTTTGGCATCTGCCGAGACCTTACGACGGCCGGCTCACGTCTATCGAAGGCGTCAAGCGCATACCCCCCATACCAGCCACAACCCCAATCACCTCTCACTAACCAAATTCCATTCAAAAACCCAACCGCCTTCAATCACTTTTTCCAAACTTTTTTAGAAAGACATACACAGACTGGGCGCTTGCTACATAAGATAAAAGTACACTTGATAATTCTGTTAGTTTAAAAGTTTAAAATACTGTATACAATTGAAGCACTTGGGGCACAATAGATTGTATGGAGGTGGAGATCCTTATGGTGAATGCTGAACGTAAGGTGGTTGAAGAGCAGTGTATTGTGTGTCAAAGTGAAAAGTCGGTTGGAATCCATCTATACACATCGTTTATCTGCACAGAATGTGAACGGGAAATGGTACAGACGGAGACGAATGATCCCGTGTACAAATTATTCGTTCAACGATTAAAAAAAGTAAATACCCCTCAAATTTATTCATAACCAGGTGATAGACAGCTTGGTTATGATTTTTTTATAATTGTAATAAAGTACAACCTTAATTAGAGAAATGGCCAGCTCGAGCGCCTAGCCCCTCGAAACGTTTCCCCCGGGCATTAAGTCAAAAAATGACTTCACTGGTCGGGGCTGATCAAGGTGCCGCGCTTTTCTTCGTTTTAGAAGGATAAAGTATGGTACGATGAAGATTGATATTTGTGGTGAGAGAGAGGGGTAAACGTGAAGTGCGATCAATCCAGAAAGCCTCTTATTGAAGCAATCGATAGACATCTTGAGATGGAGCCCATCTCATTCCATGTTCCCGGTCATAAAAATGGTTTGTTCATTGATGAGAAGGACAAGCAGTTTTTTTATAAACGCGATTTGACTGAGCTTAGCGGATTAGATGATTTACATGATCCCGCGGAAGCCATAAAAGAAGCAGAATCATTGCTCAGTGATTTGTATGGAAGTGTGAAGAGCTATTTTCTCGTGAATGGCAGTACGGCAGGGAATATAGCTGCAATAATGGCTTCGTGTTCGCCTGGAGATACTGTGCTTGTTCAAAGAAACTGTCATAAGTCTGTACTGAATGGAATCAAGCTTGCGAGAGCAGTTCCTATTTTAATAGAAACAGAGTGGGATCGAGAAGGAAGAATGCCGACCGGCGTCAACCTGGAGTCTTTAAGAGGGACGTTAAAAGCGTTCCCGAACGCGAAGGCTTGTATTCTGACGTATCCGACATACTATGGAATGACATATGATGTAGAAGCGTTAATCACTGAATTACACCAACATGGGGTTGTATGTATCATTGATGAAGCTCATGGTCCGCATTTTCAGGCAGGGGCTCCTTTCCCGAAGTCTTCTTTGGAATCAGGCGGGGACATTGTGATTCACTCGGCTCATAAGATGCTGCCGGCCATGACGATGGGATCCTTTTTACACATAGGGACGAATCGTGTCAATGAAAGGAAAATACGTGAATATTTATCGATTTTGCAATCAAGCAGTCCCTCATATCCGATTATGGCATCGCTTGATTATGCCAGGTCGTATTTAGGAACAATGACAGAAGATGATATTAAACGGAATATTGATGAGATCAGTGGATTTGTACAAGCATTAAAAGGAGTTCACGAGGGACTAGGGGTAAAACGAACCGATGATCCTTTAAAGCTGCTCCTTTATATGAAAGGGAAATCCGGTTATGAGCTGCAGGGGTTATTGGAGAAACAAGGCGTTTTTTGTGAGCTTGCAGACCCTTTTTATGTTCTTCTGATTCTTCCTTTAGTGAAAGGTGATCGATCTTTTCCATACCAAGAAGCGATAAATCGGATACAGAGAGCATTAAAGGATGTAGAGGATTCAGAAGAAACGACCGCTGATGTTATAAAAAAAGATGGTAATCAACACTATAGTACGCTTGCATTAAGTCTTGAAGAAATGGAAGATAAGGATGAGAAGTGGATCTTGCTGCAGGAGGCTGAGGGGGAGATTTCGTCACAGATGATCACTCCTTATCCACCAGGAATACCTTTGTTGATTCCAGGTGAAAGAATTTCTAAGGAAGCAATTGCAAGGCTGACACATTATGTGAAAAATAAAGCAAACATACAAGGAGATCATCGCTTGGATGAGTACTACGTACGTGTTTATCGATAGATGGAGGGTATAGAAACATGAAACAGGGACGATTTATTACAGTTGAAGGCCCCGACGGAGCAGGTAAGTCAACGATATTGAAAGATCTTTACGAAAAGCTGGTTGAAGATGGCCATGAAGTCGTGCAAACAAGAGAGCCCGGAGGCATCTCCATTGCTGAGCAAATCAGAGAAGTGATCTTAAATAAGGACAATACGGCAATGGATATCCGGACAGAGGCATTGTTGTATGCCGCTGCCAGACGGCAGCATCTGGTTGAGATTGTTATACCGGCTCTTGAAAAAGGTGCCATTGTCATTTGTGACCGCTTTATTGACAGTTCCCTTGCGTATCAGGGGAATGGAAGAGGCATCGGGATGACTGAAGTGATGAACATCAATCAATTTGCAATCGAGGATAAAATGCCTGATCTTACACTTTACTTCGATATTGACCCCGAAGAAGGCTTGAAGAGAATTGCTCAGCACGACGGCCGTGAAGTGAACCGGTTAGACCTTGAATCCCTTGATTTCCACCAGAAAGTCTACGAGGGCTACCAAACCCTCATCAACCAATATCCTGACCGAATCAAGGTTGTGGATGCAAGTAAAAGCAAAGAAGAAGTATTCAAACATGCATATGACATCGTAAAGAGATTTATAGGTTAGCCATTATAAAGGCAGCTTCTATATGACAAAATGAGTCCATAAAGAGGTTGTCTTTTTATTATATGATTTTCATTTGGGGAGTCTATGTAATTAACCAGTTCCAGCTGGACAGTGAAACTCCCTTAGGATTACCGAGGAGGCTCACGGGCTATCCGCGGAAAGCGAAGTCTTCCACGGAAATCGACAGCGGTATAAAAGGACATTTCATATAGTTTTTCCAAAAAGAACCTATATGCAGGATGTCAGCCCAACCCATTTATTGATATAATAGAAGGAAGTAAATGTCTTCGAAACGGAGGAAAGCCACATATGAAAGTCATTATGGCTGTTGTTCAGGATAAAGATAGTAATCGTTTGTCTAATGCGTTGATGGAACACAATTTTCGTTCGACAAAACTTGCAAGTACCGGAGGGTTCCTAAAGTCCGGGAATACCACATTCATCATTGGTACTGAAGATATTCGTGTAGATAAAGCGTTGCAGGTGATCAAGGATAATTGCCAATCTCGTGATCAATTGGTTGCACCTGTTTCCCCGATGGGAGGAAATGCGGACTCGTATGTCCCTTACCCGGTTGAGGTCGAGGTCGGGGGAGCCACGGTGTTTGTCCTTCCGGTCGATCAATTTCATCAGTTTTAATTAAGTGAGGAGTTTAAGGTATGAAGATCAACCAGGATACCCGTGTGTCTTTAGACAAGCTTCAAAAAGAAAGCAAGACAACAGGGACGAGCCAAGTGAAATTCGGTCATCTTGTCCAAAAGCACGATCAGAAAATGCAGATGGAGCAGCTGAATAAGCTTTTGGTCACGATTGAAGACGCAGGAAGCCGTTTGGCAAAATCGAGAACCTTCAAAGACCTTGCAAAATATAAAACACTGGTTAAAAAGTTTGTAAGAGAAGCGGTAGATTTCGGCATGGACCTTAAACAGTCCCATACATGGAATCAATATGGCGAGGGAAGAAAGCTTAATATCGTGGAAACCGTCGACCTGCAGCTTGTCGAATTAACCGAAGCCGTTATGGATAAAGAAAAGAAGTCTATCGATGTATTGGGGAAAATTGGAGAAATAAAGGGATTACTGATCAATCTCTATATGTAAGTGAGTGGTCGACATGAAGTTTGAAGAAATACAATCGTTTCAGCCGGTGGTCCTGCAGATGCTTCAAAACAGCATCATGAAGGACCGTGTTGCGCATGCCTATTTATTTGAAGGTGAGAAAGGCACACGGAAAAAGGAAGTAAGTATGCTGTTTGCGAAAGCATTACTTTGTGGGAATCGCAGGGATGGCAAAGCTTGTGAAAAATGCAATAACTGCAGACGTGTGAATAATGGAAATCATCCGGACCTTCATTTAGTTGAGCCGGATGGCCTTTCAATAAAAAAAGAGCAGATTAAATCGCTTCAAGAAGAGTTCTCCAAGACCGGAGTCGAATCAAAGAAAAAGATTTATATCATTGTTCATAGTGATAAAATGACTGCCAATGCCGCTAATAGTCTGTTGAAGTTCCTCGAAGAACCCTTGGCGGATACGACGGCGATCCTTATCACTGAAAATATTCATAGAATGCTGCCTACCATTCTTTCAAGGTGCCAGACGATTTCCTTCAAACCGCTTCCGAAAGAACATCTGACAAAACAGCTGCTAGATGAGGGGATGCCGGCACATATGGCGTCGCTGGCTGCAAATCTGACCAACCGATACGAAGAAGCTGTAGAAATATGTCAAAATGAGTGGTTTGCACAAGCAAGAATAATAGTGTTAAAATTATATGAAGTCCTCCAGAAAAGTCCCTTCCAAGCAATGGTGAAAATTCAAGAGGATTTTGTACAGCACTTCAAAGAAAAAGATCAAGTTGATCGAGCATTAGATCTTTTACTTCTGATATATAAAGACTTACTTCAGATCCAGTTAGGAAAAGAAGAACAGCTCGTCTACCCGGACCAAAAGGAAATATGGAAATCAAACGCACTTCAAGTATCTACAAACCGTCTTTCTACTAGTATGACGGCAATACTTGAAGCAAAACGCAAGTTAAACGCCAATATGAATTCTCAGCTGCTGGTAGAACAGCTTATGCTAAAACTGCAGGGGTGATGGTCCTTTGTACGATGTTGTAGGAGTACGCTTTAAAAAAGCGGGTAAAATCTATTATTTTGCCCCCGGAGAACTGGATGTCCAAAGAAACAATTATGTGATTGTGGAAACCGTCCGCGGGGTTGAATTTGGAAAAGTAGTCGTAGAAAGAAAGCAAGTCGGTGAAAATGATGTAGTGCTTCCTTTAAAAAAGGTGATTCGCATCGCGGATCAAAAAGATCGTTTAACAGTGGAAGAAAATAAATCTTCTGCAGAGGAAGCCTACAATGTATGTTGTGACAAAATCAATCAGCATCAATTAGATATGAAATTAGTAGATGTAGAATATACATTTGATCGCAATAAAGTCATATTTTATTTTACTGCTGATGGGCGTGTTGATTTCCGGGAGCTGGTGAAAGACCTGGCCTCAATTTTCCGTACACGCATTGAACTTCGTCAAATTGGCGTTCGAGACGAAGCAAAAATGCTGGGTGGTATTGGTCCTTGTGGCCGTATGCTTTGTTGTTCGACCTTTTTAGGAGATTTTGAACCGGTATCCATCAAGATGGCGAAGGATCAAAATCTGTCCCTTAATCCTACCAAGATTTCAGGGCTGTGCGGCCGCTTGATGTGTTGTCTGAAATACGAAAATGACGAATATGAAGCAGCCAAAGAAGAATTGCCTGATATTGGTGAAGTGATTAAGACACCTCGCGGGAAAGGTAAAGTGGTAGGTCTCAATATTCTTGAACGTGTTCTTCAAGTCGAAATCAAAGAAGAAGAACGTGTATTAGAATTCACTTTAGATGAAATAATGAACGAAGGTGCCGTATCATTCCAAGCCACAGAGTAACGGGGTGTAGTGTCGTGGATAAAAAAGAGTTCTTTGATTCAGTCAGCAATATGGAACAACAAATTGGTGATTTATATAATCAATTAGGCGAGCTTAAGCGATGCCTAGCTGAAATGCTTGAGGAGAATAATTCCCTCAAGCTTGAAAACGAACATTTGCGCCGAAGACTGGAACAGACGGAGAACTCACCGAAAAAGGAACAAACAACAGGCGATGCGGGTACGACGAGTGAGTCAGACTTAGAAGATAAACAACTGGATATCGGGGAAGGATACGATAATCTTGCCCGCTTATACCAGGAAGGCTTCCATATTTGCAATATCCATTTTGGAAGCCCGCGTAAAGACGAGGATTGCTTGTTCTGTCTTTCTTTCTTAAATAAGAAATAAAGAAGAACCTAAAGTGTAAGAATATGATAAACAACGAAAAGGGCTGATCCATTCGACAGGGATTGGTCCTTTTTATTGAAAGAAACGGTTTCACAGACGGAGGAAAGACATGGTTGTATTAAAAGAGGATGAAAGATTAGATTATTTACTGGCAGAAAACATGAGGATCATCCAAAGTCCATCTGTATTCTCCTTTTCTTTGGATGCTGTATTACTGGCCCGTTTCAGCTATTTGCCGTTAAAGAGAGGAAAAGTGGTAGATTTGTGCTCGGGAAACGGAATCATACCACTGTTATTAAGCGCCAGAACAGAAGTTGAAATCACAGGTGTAGAGATACAGGAGCGGCTCTTCGATATGGCAGAGAGAAGCATCGAGTATAATGGCGTCGAACATCAGGTATCGATGAAGCTTGGGGATGTGAAAGAAATAAACAAACTGCTGCATCATTCCCATTATGATGTTGTGACGTGTAATCCGCCCTATTTTGAAACTCTTCCAACCGCGATTCAAAACATGAATGAACATTACACCATCGCCCGTCATGAGGTTCTGTGCACATTGGAAGATACAATCCAGGCTGCGAGCTACCTGCTGAAGCAGGGAGGGAAAGCTTCATTCGTGCACAGGCCGGGAAGACTGATGGATATTCTGTCCCTGATGAGGAAGCACCGCCTGGAACCGAAGCGGATGAGGCTCGTCTACCCGAGGCCGGGAAAAGAAGCCAATACGCTCTTAATCGAAGGAATCAAAGACGGCAAACCGGACTTGAAGGTTCTTCCGCCATTGTTTGTGTATAATGAGAACAACGAATATTCTCAGGAAGTTCATGAAATTCTTTACGGGAAAGAATAAGCTAGATCAATCAGGAGGTGAAATCCATCATGAACCAGCAAAAAAGCTATCAGGAAAGTAATAAAGGCAGCCTTTATCTTGTACCCACTCCTATCGGGAATCTTGAGGACATGACATTTAGGGCGATCCGCATCATGAAGGAAGCCGATGTCATTGCAGCAGAGGATACAAGAAATACGAAGAAGCTGAGCAACTACTTTGAAATCGATACGCCGATTATCAGTTATCATGAGCATAACAAGGAATCGAGCGGTCCGAAGCTGATCGAGAGAATGGAGCAGGGTGAAACGGTTGCTCTTGTCAGTGATGCAGGGATGCCCTCCATTTCCGACCCCGGTTATGAACTGGTGAAAGCAGCCATAGAGAACGACCTGTCCGTCATTCCTCTTCCAGGGGCAAATGCTGCATTGACAGCATTGATCGCTTCTGGCTTAGCTCCCCAGCCGTTTTATTTTTACGGGTTCTTACATAGAGGAAAGAAAGAGAAGCGTGCAGAGTTAGAAAACCTTCGTTCCTTGAAGGATACGTTCATCCTATATGAATCGCCGCATAGACTGAAGGAAACACTCAAGGAGTTGCATCAGGCCCTGGGAAGCAGGCAGATTGTCATATGCCGTGAACTGACAAAGAAATTTGAAGAATTTATTCGCGGTCCTTTGGAAGAAGTATTGAAGTGGGCTGAGAACGGTGAAATAAGAGGGGAATTCTGTTTACTGATAGAAGGAAATAAGCAGCCGGATGAAGAAGAACATGAAGAATGGTGGAAGGATTATTCCTTAAAAGATCATGTTCAATATTATATAGAAGAAAAAGAAATGCCCTCTAAACTGGCGATTAAAGAAGTGGCCAAAGAAAGAAATCTCCAGAAGAGAGAAGTATATCAGGCATTTCACGTAGAGAATGAATAGAAAAAGGGCTGAGTGCGTAACTCAGCCCTTATATTTATATCATAAAAAGCTTATTTTGCTTGGAAAGAATCTTGGATTTCTTTGATTAATTGTTCTGCACCTTCACGGCTTAGAATTAATTTACCATCAGCAAGCTTGATGTTGTCATCAGACACTTCACCAGTAATTTGGCAAGTCATGCTTGGCTTGTATTTCTTAAGGATGATTCTTTCGTCGTCCACGTAGATTTCAAGAGCATCTTTCTCAGCGATGCCAAGTGTACGGCGAAGTTCGATTGGAATAACGACACGGCCTAATTCATCAACTTTTCTTACAATACCTGTAGATTTCATGTAATTTCTCCTCCAAAAAATGATTTATTTTATCTCTCTAGTTAGTTCTGGGTTCGTCAATATTCGACATTTTTCTGTATCTGGTAATATCATACCAACGATTTTACCTATCGTCAATAATTAAATTTGTAAATTTTTAAAAATAACTTACAGTAAAAAAGTTGATATGACAAGCTTTACGAAGTATTGTAAAAAAATGTATTACCAATTTAATATTATTGTAATCAAAAGAAATTTGTCGAAAAATCTTTAACAGTACAAAGTTTCGACAAAAATCGACATTTTTCCTCTTTCAGTTCGACATCCTCTGATGGGTGAGTGGTGCAGTTGCAGAATCACTATATTTTAGGTATATTTTGATGAGATAAGAGGTTAAGATAATAGGTAAGACAATAGAATAAAATCCACTATATACCATTCGGATACGCTTGAATGTTTATGTGGGTATTTTAGAAAGAAAGAGGAGGAAGCGAAAGTGGAAGAGAAATTGAAGACCTTCTATATTACAACACCAATCTACTATCCAAGTGGAAATTTACATATTGGCCATGCCTATACGACAGTGGCCGGAGATGCGATGGCCCGTTATAAAAGAATGCGCGGTTTTGATGTCAAATATTTAACAGGTACTGACGAGCACGGACAAAAAATCCAGCGTAAAGCGGAAGAGCAGGGTATCAGCCCCCAAAGCTACGTAGATGATATCGTCACAGGCATCAAGGACCTGTGGGGAAAATTAGACATCTCTTATGATGATTTTATCCGTACAACGGAGAAACGACATAAAGACATCGTCGAAAAAATCTTCAAACAACTGGTGGATCAGGGTGATATTTATCTTGATCAATATGAAGGATGGTACTGTACGCCATGTGAATCCTTCTTCACTGAAAGACAGCTTGAAAACGGAAACTGCCCGGACTGCGGACGTCCTGTCGAAAAGGTAAAAGAAGAATCATACTTCTTTAAGATGAGTAAATACGTGGATCGTCTGCTGGCTTATTATAATGAAAACCCTGAATTCATTCAGCCTGAGTCACGTAAAAACGAGATGGTGAATAACTTTATCAAGCCTGGCTTGGAGGATTTGGCTGTATCGAGAACCACGTTTGACTGGGGTGTGAAGGTTCCGGGAGATCCCAAGCATGTTATTTATGTATGGGTCGATGCGCTATCCAATTACATTACATCATTAGGATATGGCAGTGATAATGATAAGGATTATCTAAAATATTGGCCTGCGGATGTTCATTTGGTGGGGAAGGAAATTGTCCGCTTCCATACTATCTACTGGCCGATCATGTTGATGGCATTAGACCTGCCGCTGCCTAAAAAAGTATTTGCCCACGGCTGGCTGTTGATGAAGGACGGGAAGATGTCTAAGTCAAAAGGGAATGTTGTCGATCCGGTTACGCTGATTGACCGCTACGGTCTCGATTCATTGCGTTATTACTTATTAAGAGAAGTTCCATTCGGTTCTGACGGGGTATTCACCCCGGAAGGATTTGTGGAACGCATCAACTTCGATCTTGCCAATGACCTTGGTAACTTGTTGAACAGAACGGTTGCAATGATCAACAAGTATTTCGACGGAGTCATTCCTGCATATGTCCATTCTAATGGAGAGTTCGATCAGAATCTGTTAGATATCAATAAGAACACGGTGAAAAAATACGAAGAAGCAATGGAAAACATGGAGTTCTCGGTTGCGTTATCCAGCCTTTGGCAGCTGGTGAGCCGTACAAATAAATATATTGATGAAACCCAGCCTTGGGCACTTGCGAAAGAAGAAGAAATGAAAGCCGAATTGGGAAGTGTAATGAGCCATCTGGCAGAATCCCTGCGCAGAGTCGCCGTTCTCCTGCAGCCATTCCTGACTAGAACACCAAAGAAAATCTTTGAACAGCTGAATCTCCACGAAGAAAAACTTCAAACGTGGGAAAGTTTAGAACAATTTGGTGCCATCCCTGAAGGAACAGAAGTGGTGAAGAAAGGTGAGCCGATCTTCCCGCGCCTTGATCTTCAAGAAGAAGTTGACTATATCAAAGAGAAAATGCAGGGAAGCAAACCTGCACAAGAAGAAAAAGCAGCTGCACCAGCACCAGATGAGAGTGACGAAATCACAATTGATGATTTCATGAAAGTAGAGCTTAGAGTGGCGCAAGTAGTAGATGCTGAACCTGTTAAAAAAGCGGATAAACTCCTTAAAATCCAACTTGATCTCGGGTACGAAAAGAGACAAGTGGTATCCGGAATCGCCAAACACTATAATCCGGAAGAGTTAATCGGCAAGAAAGTCATCTGCGTAACAAACCTAAAACCGGTTAAATTGCGTGGAGAACTTTCCCAGGGGATGATCCTCGCAGGAGAAGAAAACGGTACCCTCTCCATTGCAACAGTGGACCAAACACTGCCAAACGGTACGAAAGTAAAATAAATAAGCAACAAAAGGATGTTCCACGTGGAACATCCTTTTGTTATATCGAGATAATACTATGAGGTTATCATCACATATCAAAATGGGTTTTGTCGATAAGTAACACTATATAGGAATAATCATGATCTAAGGAAAAATCAAATTGTTTTAGAATTTACTTCAAAGCCTATACAATAAATGGAGGAAGTAAATACTAAAGATGACAGAATAGATATTAGCCTGATCTAGCTGTTGATTGGAGTGGAAGTCGAAGACTCCTGCGGGAAGAGTAGCTTATGTGAGACCCCGCAGGAACGAAGTGACGAGGAGGCTCACGGGCTACCCGCGGAAAGCGAAGTCTTCCACGGAAATCGACAGCGGTATTTCAGTGCTTTCCAGGAAACATCCGGTAAAGCGCCAAAGTAAATATTTTCTCACCCATCCATAATTTGTAACCTAAATGTTACGTTACTGAGATGCTTGTTACTCATTTTTATAATAAAATTATTTTTAATACGAGGAGTGTCACACATGTTATTTGATACACATGTTCATTTGAATGCTGAACAATTCAATGAAGATCTGGAGGAGGTTATTTCAAGGGCAAAGGAAGCAGGAGTAGGAAAGATGGTTGTGGTCGGCTTTGACCGTCCTACCATAGAAAGAGCCATGGAACTGGTGGAACGCTATGATTTTCTATATGCTAGCGTAGGATGGCACCCTGTAGATGCAATTGATATGAAAGATGAGGATCTCGCTTGGATCGAAGAGCTTTCCTCACATCCTAAAGTAGTCGCCCTGGGTGAGATGGGCCTTGATTATCACTGGGATAAATCACCGAAAGACATTCAAAAAGAAGTGTTCAGAAAACAAATTCACTTAGCGAAAAAAGTGAAACTGCCGATCATCATACATAACAGAGAAGCGACTCAGGATATTGTCGATATCCTTCGGGAAGAAGGGGCTGAAGAGGTAGGCGGAATCATGCATTGCTTCAGTGGAAGTCCAGAGATTGCCCAGGAATGCGTTGACATGAATTTCTATATTTCTCTCGGCGGACCGGTAACGTTTAAAAACGCGAAGAAGCCAAAAGAAGTAGCTCAGGAAATTCCTTTGGAAAAGCTTCTCATCGAGACGGACTGCCCGTATCTTGCCCCTCATCCGAACAGAGGGAAAAGGAATGAACCTGCTTATGTGAAGTTGGTAGCGGAGCAGATTGCAGAACTGAAAGGCATTTCCTTAGAAGAAGTAGAAAAGATTACAACCGAAAATGCAAATAAATTATTCAACATAAACTGACATCAAATGTTGTCGAGAATTGAGAGAGCATGTCCTAATAGTTAATGAAAACAAAAAGTTCTACATAGCTTTTGCCTTTCATAGGATAACCATGTCGATAACTCTCTCTTTTCTTTTTCTCTTTTTTTATGCATAATATGTCCTATGTTCCCTGGTTTTCAATATTTTGCTAGATTAAGAAAAAAGAAGCAAGGGTTGACACTCTCTGGAATACTCTATATAATCACTCCGAGAAAAGGAGGCGTTTTTCATGAAGATTAAAAACATGAAAAGCCTGTTTTCCAAGTCTTTGAGTCGAAGGAAATGGATCGCTGCAATCGCAACCATTGCAGCATCAGCAGCTGTATTCGGAATTCTTTTTTATGAAGGTTCCAAAAACACTGTAGCATTGACCCTAGACGGCGAGCAAAAAGAGATAAGAACGCATGCAAACACGATTCAAGATATATTAAAAGATTTAGAGATTTCAACCCGCTCAGAAGACTATTTGTATCCCTCGGGAACAACAAAGGTTACAAACAATATGAAGATTGTTTGGAAACCGGCAAAACAGGTAGAAGTATCAGTTGGGGATCAGAAGAAGAAAATCTGGACCAATGCTGATACCGTTAAAGAGTTACTATCGGAGAACGAGATAGAAGTAGGGGAACATGATAAGGTTCAGCCAGACTTATCCGAAAAGATCACAGGGGACATGAAGATTACCATTGATGAAGCCTTTCCACTTCAACTCGTGGATGGAGGCAAAAAGCAAAAGGCATGGTCCACTTCGACTACGGTCGCTGACTTTTTAAAGCAACAGGGAATCACACTCAATAAAACCGATCGCGTTGAACCAGGCTTAGACAAAATCGTCAAAGCAGATGATGTCATTAATGTCGTTCGAGTTGAAAAAGTCACCGATGTAGTGGAAGAGACAACTGACTTTACGGTTGTTTCTCGAAAAGACTCAAACCTTTCCAAAGGCAAGGAAGAAGTTGTGCAGGAAGGGAAGAAGGGTCTTGTTGAAAAGAAATACGAAATCGTCAAAGAAAATGGAAAAGAAGTTTCCAGGAAGTTAGTCAGTGAAAAAGTGGTAAAAGACAGCCAGGATAAAATTGTGAGGGTCGGAACAAAAGTTCTCGTGGCTCAGGTTTCACGTGGAAGCTCTTCTTCCGCTGCGGCTTCAGCAGAGAGCGGCGGCAGGGAGTTCTATGTGAGCTCGACAGCCTATACTGCGTCATGTAACGGATGCTCAGGCTATACCGCGACAGGAATCAACCTTAAATCTAATCCTGGTATTAAAGTCATTGCAGTCGATCCTTCTGTTATTCCGTTAGGTACGAAGGTTTATGTTGAAGGTTACGGCTATGCCGTGGCGGCTGATACAGGCGGTGCAATTAAAGGGAATAAAATCGATGTTTTCTTTGCCTCCAAGTCAGATGCGTATCGCTGGGGAAGAAAAACGATAAAAGTAAAAATATTAGACTAAGAGCAGGGGGTCTTCTCCTGCTTTTTTTGTTTTTAGAAAAACGGTTAATAGACCTTTTTGTATAAGCGTTCAAAGAATTTAGTTATAATAAAAATAATGAGTTCTACTAATTAGACGAACGTAACTAAAAATAAGTTTCATTTTTTTTGGAGGTTTTATGAAAATAAAAGAAATCATTGTGGTGGAAGGCAAAGATGATACGGTTGCGATTCAGAGGGCCGTGTCAGCCGATACGATTGAAACGAACGGTTCGGCTGTTTCTGCTGTCACGATTGAAAAGATAAGGCATGCGCAGGAAAAAAGAGGTGTCATCATCTTCACAGACCCGGATTTCCCCGGTGAACGAATCCGGAAGATTGTGAGCGAGTCCGTTCCCGGCTGTAAACACGCCTTTGTCCACAAGAAGGATGCCCTCCCAAAGGCAGGGAGAGGAATAGGCGTAGAGCATGCTTCTCCTGAAGTGATAAGGGAAGCTCTCAGGGAAGCTCATATGATCGAGGATGAAGGTGAAGAAATCATCACAAAGGATGACTTGGTCACGGCAGGGCTTATCGGGAGTCCCAAGTCCAAGGACAGAAGAATAGCACTTGGTGAGAAGCTTAGAATCGGATACACTAATGGTAAACAGCTTCATAAACGTTTGATGATGTTCAATATCCAGAAGGATGAATTCAAGCGTGCGCTAATGGAAATTATTCAGGAGGAAACTAATGCATAAAGATATTGCCACCCCGCTGCGTACAAAAGAGATATTGGGAAAATACGGATTTTCTTTTAAAAAGAGCCTCGGTCAGAATTTCCTGATCGATCCAAATATTTTACGTAATATAACCGAACATGCAGGCCTATCGAAGGATACTGCAGCCATTGAAATCGGACCGGGCATCGGTGCACTGACAGAGCATTTGGCCCGCACGTCAGGCAAGGTAGTCGCATTTGAGATCGATCAGAGGCTGATTCCGATTCTCGGGGATACACTGTCACCTTATGACAACGTGAAAATCATCAATAAGGATGTTTTGGAGGCAGATGTAAAATCGATCATCCAGGAAGAGTTTGAAGGCTATGAGGACATCATGGTCGTGGCCAACCTTCCGTATTACGTGACCACGCCTATCATTCTAAAGCTCTTGATGGAACGACTGCCGATCAGGGGAATCTGTGTCATGCTTCAAAAGGAAGTCGGGGACCGGATCTCAGCGAAGCCTGGAACAAAGGAATACGGTTCATTATCGATCGCGATACAATACTATACAGAAGCGGAAATGGTCATGACGGTACCGAAGACGGTCTTCATGCCGCAGCCGAATGTAGACTCAGCTGTAATCCGTTTGACGAAGAGAGAAAAACCCCCGGTGGAAGTGATTGATGAGGATTTCTTCTTTACAGTGACTCGATCTTCCTTCGCTCAGCGCAGGAAAACAATACTGAACAATCTGACCAGCCAGCTGCCGGAGGGAAAAGAAAAGAAAGAATACATCTTAGAAGCGTTATCAAAGGCGGAAGTGGAGCCTTCGAGAAGAGGGGAGACCCTTACCATCCAGGAATTTGGTGCGTTAAGTGATGCACTTTATCCGCTTTTTAATTAAATAGCTGAACTTTATGAGACTGTCTTCTGAAATCATGGAATGATTTTGGGAGGCGGTTTTTTGTTTGAGGAGCCGTATGATTTACATATTTTGTTAAAGTCAGCATATATCTGATTTTTTCAGCATAAACACAAATAATTACGCATAAACCTCAAAAAGTCAGCATAAAATGAAAATTTTACGCATAAGTCTCTGATTAGTCAGCATAAAATGAAACATTGACTGACGTCCAAATAAATATCACGCCACAAAAGCGGGTTATCCTTATATATCTGTTTCGGTGTCCGGATGAGGATACAATTCGACAGATTCAATCTAAAATGGTTAAAAATCCATTCCACTCCGCCTCATCATCAATATCCGTCTTCCCTGGATCCCACGACATTTACATACACCTAACACTCATACCCTGCATAGGTTATCAAAGGGAGTAATTACTTATGAAAAATGGAAAATGAAGAGGGCATACAGGGCGTAAGAAAAATTCAGGTGGCGTCAGCCCTTTATTTGCTTTTTCCATAATGAATGTAAGTCCATGGGAGTGACGGATGTGAAGATCGAAATCAATGATGTCGTGGGTCGTCTTTCGTATAAGTGTGATATCTTGTTCAGAGTCATTGATATTCGCATGATAGACAATGAAAGAACGGCTGTACTTTACGGGGAAGATTATCGATTAATAGCGGATGCTCCTTTTCATGATTTGAAGAAGATGGACCCTAGAGAGCAGGATCGGATCATTCAAGAGTTTCGTTCTAAAGAAGAACAGTCTTTTGATTTGTTTCGACAGGATATTGAGCTCCTTAAGCGAAAGCAAGAATATACAATGACGAATGCTTATAGAGATGAGTTTAACTATTTCCAGGTTCCCGGTAAAGTTCTTCATCTTGATGGAGATCCCAGCTATTTACGAAAATGTCTAGATCTTTATGAGAGAATCGGAGTGCCAGTGAAGGGTGTTCATTGCAGTGAGACAGAAATGCCAAATGAAATTGGCCCCCTCATTGATAAATACAGACCGAATATTGTAGTGATTACGGGTCACGATGCCTATTCCAAAGCAAAGGGGTTAAAGTCAGATATTAACGCCTACCGTCATTCCAGATATTTTGTTCAAGCGGTAAGGGAAGTGAGAAAGAGATATCCTCACTTGGATCAGCTCGTTATTTTCGCAGGAGCCTGTCAGTCTCATTTTGAATCCCTGATTCATGCAGGTGCGAATTTTGCAAGCTCACCCTCAAGAGTCAACATTCACGCCCTTGACCCGGTATATATTGTCGCGAAGATCAGTTACACCGCTTTTAAGGATTCCGTCAATGTATGGGATGTGATCCGGAATACGTTGACCGGAGATAAAGGACTCGGCGGTGTGGAGACGAAAGGTGTGTTACGTACTGGAATGCCCTATAAAATTGTCGAAGAAGAGGAATAGAAACATTTCGACATAAAGACTGAAACCTTGCAATTGTGAATATGAATTGCGGGGTTTATTTTTGTGGGGCAGGATAGGCGTTTATTTTATTATCCGTGATTAAGAATTTTGTCAATGGAGGAAAAGAGCCACTGAATTCCTCTTCTGATAAAGGAATGACTCTCCAAATTTAGTTGATTTGAAAGGGAAATCGTCATAATAAAAAGAGTTTACATAATTTATCAATTACCAGGGAAAGGTAATGTTGTAGAAAAAACGTATTTTTTGTTGAATAAAATATATTGACAGGTATTTAAATTTCTTGTTAAAATAATAAATTTATTTGACTTAAATTACATAATGTGTTATAATTTTATACAGTGAGGTGGAAGCGAAATGCCAAAAACATTAGCCGACATTAAAAGATCCCTTGATTCGAATCTCGGGAAACGTTTAATGCTTAAAGCAAACGGTGGACGTCGAAAAACAATTGAGCGTTCAGGCGTTCTAGCCGAAACGTATCCTTCTGTATTTGTCGTACAGCTTGACCAAGAAGAGAATGCGTTTGAACGAGTTTCTTACAGCTATGCAGATGTTCTCACTGAGACAGTTCAATTAACATTTTATGATGAAGCAACAGGAAGTATCATCTTTAGCCAGCAGTAAACAAATTTGTTTGCTGCTTTTTTATTTGCTTAAAAAGTCTGTTTTTCGCCTTTTCTTGAATTTAAAGGGTGGGATATCACCTATTATAGGCTTGTTTAATGCATATATATTAATTCTAACCGGTTCCAGCTGTTGATTGGAGTGCAAGACGATGACTCCTGCGGGAGAAGTGGCCAATGTGAGAATTGTCTAGCTCCGGCGGCTAGAGGCTCGAGGTCATAAGTCAAGCAAGCCAAAAAGGCAAAAAGCGCCTTTCCGGCTTGCTCGCCTTAAGCTTGTCGCCTCTAAGCGAGCCTCCTCCGCTTTTCGACCCCGCAGGCAAAGCCGAGGAGGCTCACGGGTCACCCGCGGAAAGCGAAGTCTTGCACGGAAATTAACAGCGGTATATAAAACTGACACCGAAAAATCCTTCAAAAATTGGTTTTCACACCCTAGTAATGTTTTAACCCTCTGAACACATATTAAACATATGGTACATCCGAAGGGGGAAAAACAATGAGCAGAAGAAGAGGGATTATGTCTGATCAATTAAAAGAAGAGCTTGCACAGGAACTTGGGTTCTATGATGTTGTTCAGAAAGAAGGCTGGGGCGGCATCACATCACGGGATGCCGGGAATATGGTGAAACGAGCCGTGGAACGTGCCAGCGGTCGGCTGGCAGCCCAAAACAGCCAGTAATTCTTTTCTTTTAGGAGTGGCTAACCTTTTAGTACCAGTGGAAGGATCATCTAAGGCGGTTGACTTGAGTTGATCCTTTTTTATATACAGACCACTTTCCTATTGCCTTTTAACGTGGTAAAATATCATATTTGTATGAGTATCGTAAGATGATGACACTTCTCGAAGAAGTGTATGATACAATAAGTGAAAAGATATGGTAAGAAGGTGATGAAATGAGGTTATTAGTGAAGGCGCCGGCAAAAATTAACCTATCACTTGATGTTTTACATAAACGCCCCGATGGATTTCACGAGGTTGAGATGATCATGACGACCATCGATTTAGCAGATCGAATTGAACTCACGAATCTTTCAGATGACACGATTAAAATTCTTTCTCATAATCGATTTGTTCCGGATGATGGAAGGAATCTTGCCTATCAGGCTGCTCAGCTGTTAAAGGATAGACTCGATATCAAAAAGGGAGTCGCGATCTCCATCGACAAGGTGATCCCGGTGGCTGCCGGATTGGCTGGTGGAAGCAGTGACGCGGCTGCTACGTTAAAAGGACTGAACCGTTTATGGGATCTGGGACTTAGCTTGGACGAGCTCGCTGAGTTGGGATCAGAGATAGGGTCGGATGTTTCTTTCTGTGTTTACGGTGGCACCGCACTTGCAACGGGTCGGGGGGAGAAGATCGAACACTTACCCGCCCCTCCTAATTGCTGGGTTATTTTGGCCAAGCCGACTATAGGGGTTTCAACTGCTGATGTTTATAAAAATCTAGACGTATCAAACATTCAGCATCCTGATACAGAAGCGATGATTTCAGCACTAAACCGTGGTTCCTACAGCGATATCTGTGCCAATCTTGGGAATGTCCTCGAGTCAGTGACGCTCGATATGTATCCTGAAGTCTCTCAGATCAAGGATCAGATGGAACGCTTTGGAGCAGATGCGGTATTGATGAGCGGAAGCGGACCGACTGTATATGGATTAGTTCAATATGAATCAAGACTTCACCGAATCTATAATGGTTTGAGAGGATTTTGTGACCAAGTATTTGCAGTGCGCATGCTTGGTGAATAAGTATTTGCTTAAATCCGTATATTAATGATATATTTACTTTATAATATTCGGATTTAGGAGGTAATTTTGGTGAAGTTTAAGCGTAGTGAACGATTGATCGATATGACTCATTACTTATTGGAGCGCCCTCACCAACTTGTACCTTTGACATTTTTCTCTGAGCGTTATGGTTCTGCCAAGTCCTCCATCAGTGAAGATTTGACGATCGTAAAAGAAACCTTTGAAGGACGCGGGATAGGAATTGTTCAAACGGTACCGGGGGCGGCAGGGGGAGTCAAGTACATCCCCAAGGTTAATAGCAGTGAAGCAGGAGAGGTGATAGAGGAGCTATGCCAACACATGGAAAGCTCGGACAGGCTTCTTCCCGGCGGCTACTTATTCATGACGGATCTGCTTGGAAACCCGCTGCTTATGAAAAAAGTAGGGAAGCTCCTTGCCTCAGCTTTTGCCGAAAAAGAAATTGACGTTATTATGACTGTTGCTACAAAAGGGATTCCAATCGCAAACGCCATCGCATCTTACTTGAATGTTCCGGTCGTCATCGTCAGAAGGGACAGCCGCGTGACGGAAGGATCGACGGTCAGTATTAATTATGTATCCGGATCTTCAAAGAGAATTCAATCAATGGTTCTTTCCAAGAGAAGCCTGAAAGAAGGCTCGAAAGTACTGGTTGTCGATGATTTCATGAAAGCCGGTGGAACGGTTAACGGAATGAAGAACCTGCTGGAAGAATTCTCTGCGACGCTCTCGGGCATCGGTGTATTGGTAGAGTCGGAAAATGCCGAAGAACGATTAGTGGATGATTATGTTTCGCTATTGAAATTATCTCATGTAAATGAAAAGAATAAGCAAATTTCCTTGAAAGAAGGAAATTACTTTCAATCAAATCTGACATTCTTATCTTAAAGGGAGGCAGTTACGATGCGTGTTGTTTCAACAAATCAAGCACCTGCAGCAATTGGACCATATTCTCAAGGGATCATCGTGAATAATTTATTCTACAGTTCAGGTCAAATTCCATTGACGACAGAAGGAACAATGATTGAAGGGGATGTGGCAGCTCAGACACACCAAGTTTTTCAAAATCTGCAAGCTGTTCTGGAAGAAGCCGGAGCTTCTCTTGAAACCGTAGTAAAGGCCACAGTATTCATTAAGGATATGAATGATTTCGGTGCCATCAATGAAGTATACGGGGAGTATTTCCATACACATAAACCTGCGCGTTCTTGTGTAGAAGTCGCCCGCCTGCCAAAAGATGCCCTGGTTGAAATCGAAGTAATCGCACTCGTGAAGTAATCTTCACGGGTGTTTTTTTGTGCGCAGGGACTCTTAATATACGCTTTTATTGCAGTATTAGGTCAAAAGAAACACAAAAAGATTAAGTGAAAAATAAAATTTTTCAAAAAATTTTACATTTAAAGAAGGAATATCTAATAATTTCGTTGAATAAGTACAGTAGATTTCATCTAGGGAAAAAGGTGGTGAACAGAATGGAAGTTACTGACGTAAGATTACGCCGAGTGAACACCGACGGTCGCATGAGAGCAATTGCCTCTATTACGCTGGATAATGAATTTGTTGTTCATGACATTCGTGTGATTGATGGGAACAATGGCTTATTCGTAGCGATGCCAAGTAAGCGTACTCCAGATGGGGAATTTCGTGATATCGCTCACCCAATTAACTCAGGTACCCGAGGCAAGATACAAGATGCCGTGCTATCAGAGTATCACCGTCTAGGTGAGCTTGAAGAAGTGGAGTTAGAAGAAGCTGGCGCTTCCTAAAAGAATCTATTGCAACAAGAGCCTACTTCCACAGTAGCGCTCTTTTTTTCTTTTCTTCCCATTACCCCAATAAACCCCTCCTGAAACCTTTTTTAAAAAATATTTTCATTTATTTTTTTATTAGGGAAAATCGTAAAATCTACACAGTCTATATAGTCACTGATGACAGATAGGAAATTCAATTAACCAACGCCGGATAATTACCTGTTCCAGCGGTTGATTGGAGTGCAAGACGAAGACTCCTATCTGAAAAGCGGAAGGGCTTTGACAGAGGCGGGTGGCATAAGACGAATCGGCCACGAAGGCGTTCTTTGCCTTCTTGGTCGGTTTGGCTTATGACATGTGCCTCTAAGCCCTGCAGCTGGCCATGAAAGACCCCGGAGGCTAACCGCGGAAAGCGAAGTCTTCCACGGAAATCAAAAGCGGCATTTAGAAGTGCATAATATTTTTTAAACAAAATTAACGCTGCAAACTATTCTTCTTTATACTTCTTAATGAGTTACTGCTGCCGAAATATTTTTTAACAAACCTATTACTTGACAAATATATGTATATTTTTCTCTATCCTTGAAATGAAAGAGCTTTTAGGATATATTCGTTATGGATAAAAAGGTTATTGGAGGACCAAAAATGACAAAACGATATGCCGTTATATTAGCTGCCGGACAGGGAACAAGAATGAAATCGAAGTTATACAAAGTTCTTCACCCTGTATGCGGTAAGCCTATGGTGGAACATGTGGTCGACCAAATTTCAACATTAAATATAGAGAAGACCGTTACAATCATCGGCCACGGGGCTGAACTCGTGAAATCTCACTTAGAAGGCAAAAGTGATTTTGCGCTTCAAGAAGAACAACTGGGTACAGCACATGCGGTGATGCAATCAGAAGACGTACTGGGCAATTTAGATGGTACAACGCTGGTTGTATGCGGTGATACTCCCCTTATCAAGGGAGAAACAATGGAGGCGCTTGTGAAGCACCATGAAGAACAGGGTGCAAAAGCAACCATTTTGACCGGGCACACAGAATCTCCTGATGGATACGGAAGAATCATCCGCAATGATTCAGGTTTGGTGGAACGCATCGTCGAACATAAAGATGCGTCAGAAGATGAAAGAAAAGTAAAAGAAATCAATACAGGTACGTACTGCTTTGATAATAAAGCATTATTCAATACGTTGAAAAAGGTATCAAATGACAATGTTCAGGGTGAATACTACCTGCCGGATGTCATTGAGATCCTTCAGACAGAGGGCGAGATCGTCAGCGCTTATCAAACAAGCGACTTTGATGAGACACTTGGCGTAAACGACCGCGTAGCATTATCTCAAGCAGAGGCGACAATGAAAAAACGCATCAATGAAAAACATATGAGAAACGGCGTGACGATTCAAGATCCTGCCAACACATATATTGATGCAGGAGTGACCATCGGCAGAGACACTGTCATCTTGCCTGGCACTGTGATTAAAGGAAACTCTTCCATCGGTGAAGATTCCGTGATCGGGCCGAATACGGAAGTAAAGGATTCAACAATCGGAGATCGGACGGTTGTGAAGCAATCCGTTGCACATGACAGTTCCATCGGTTCTGATGTTCAGATTGGGCCGTTCGCTCATATTCGTCCAGATTCAAGCATTTCGGATGAAGTGAAGGTCGGTAACTTCGTTGAAATCAAGAAAGCATCATTCGGTAAAGGAAGTAAGGCTTCTCACTTAAGTTATATCGGTGATGCCGAGGTAGGAAGTGACGTTAATATCGGATGTGGATCGATTACAGTCAACTATGACGGTAAGAATAAGCATCTTACAAAGATTGAAGACGGAGTGTTCGTTGGCTGCAACTCAAATTTAGTTGCCCCTGTGAAGGTTGGTAAAGGTGCCTATATTGCAGCAGGTTCAACGATCACTGAAGATGTTCCGGGAGAGTCGCTTTCAATTGCAAGGGCTCGCCAGGTCAATAAAGAAAATTATGTACAAAATCTTAATCATAAGAAATAAACTGGAGGTCCACCATGCCAAACTCTTATATTAATTCTAAGTTGAAAATTTTCTCTCTTAATTCGAACCATGAACTTGCAAAAGAAATCGCAGATGAAGTTGGCCTTGAATTAGGAAAATCTTCTGTTAAACGTTTCAGTGATGGAGAAATCCAAATCAATATCGAAGAAAGCATCCGCGGATGTGATGTTTTCGTTATTCAGTCAACATCTCAGCCTGTTAATGAAAACCTCATGGAACTTCTTATCATGGTAGATGCATTAAAACGTGCGTCAGCAAAAACGATCACAATCGTAATGCCTTATTATGGGTATGCACGTCAGGACCGTAAAGCAAGAGCGCGTGAACCGATTACGGCTAAGCTTGTAGCGAACCTATTGGAAACTGCGGGAGCAACACGTGTCATCACACTGGATCTGCATGCTCCTCAAATCCAAGGTTTCTTCGACATCTTAATTGATCACTTAATGGGAGTGCCGATTTTGGCTGAGTACTTCCAGGAAAAAGGCTTTAAGAATGAAGACATCGTTATCGTATCTCCAGACCATGGCGGTGTTACAAGAGCCCGTAAACTTGCAGAGCGCTTGAAAGCACCGATCGCGATTATTGATAAACGCCGACCAAAGCCTAACGTGGCAGAGGTCATGAATATCGTTGGTAATATCGATGGCAAAATTGCGATTTTAATTGATGATATCATCGACACTGCAGGTACAATCACGTTAGCTTCAAACGCATTAGTGGAAAACGGTGCGAAAGAAGTATTCGCTTGCTGTACACACCCTGTTCTTTCAGGTCCTGCTATCGAGCGTATCGAGAATTCGAATATCAAAGAGTTAGTGGTACTGAACACGATTCAGCTTCCTGAAGAGAAAATGATCGGAAAGATCAAGCAGCTTTCAGTGGCGAAACTGATCAGCGAAGCAATCATCCGTGTATACGAACAAAAATCAGTAAGTACATTATTCGATTAAGAATTAATATCAGTGTTTGCGCTGTGAAAAGAACCCGTCCTCTCAATTTGAGAAGGCGGGTTCTTTTGTTATGTGGAATATTGACGGACTTTTATGCGCAGCCGCTGGAGATGATTCGATCCTCAGAGATGGTCGTTGTATACAAGTGAGGGTATTTTAGGTCGGTGAATAGAGGATTTAATAATAAAAGTGTCAGTTTTGATAATATATTTCTGTTTTTGATAATAAAATTGGATTTTTGATAATATAGTGGCCGGTTTTGATAATATTCTATGGAGCTTATAGTGGAAAGCTTAGTTTGACGGATAAATACGGGCGGGAACTCATGCTATGCAGCAGGTTCTTAGTAAGCAGCCCCCCTTTTTAATCAAATTGGAGCCCTTTTTAGCTGAAAAAAGACAAATAATCACTTACACACGATAATAACAGTCAAGTTGCAGGGGCACTGAACTCTTGAGATGTTTGATCAAAGCTATTTTCGCAACTTTCCAGCGGTTGATTGGAGTGCAAGACGAAGACTCCTGCGGGAAGAGTAGCTAATGTGAGACTTGTCCAGCTCCAGGGCTTAGAGGCACATGTCATAAGCCAAACCGACCAAGAAGGCAAAGAGCGCCTTCCAGGCCGATTCGTCTTATGCCAACCGCCTCTGAACAAAGCCCTTCCGCTTTTCTTCCCGCAGGCTTGCCGAGGAGGCTCACGGGCTACCCGCGGAAAGCGAAGACTTGCACGGAAATCATTAGCGGTATTTAGAACAGGTTCACCTGACAAGTTTTAACCTAACTAAAATTCACATGTTTATTCCCCATATGAATAGGGTAATTACTATATATAGAACTCGACAATTATATGATTAGGGAAGGTGTTGGATTAAACATGGCAATAGAATTAAAAGCTAATACAAGAGATGATTTCAAACGCTCAACTTTAACGAAACTTAGACACAGCGGAAGTATCCCTGGTGTTGTCTACGGTTATAAAACAGAAAATACACCAATTGCGATTGACTCGATCACATTCATTAAAACAATCCGCGAAGTAGGTAGAAACGGAATCATTTCCTTAAACATCAACGGTACTAAACAAAATGTCATTTTAAGTGATTATCAACAGGATCATATTAAAGATGAGATTACACACGTTGACTTTCTTGCGGTTAACATGTCTCAGGAAATTGATGCAGACGTTCGCATTGAGCTAACTGGAGAGTCTGCAGGCGTGAAAGACGGCGGAGTACTACAGCAGCCGCTGCATGAAGTATCCGTCACTGCGAAGCCATCTGATATCCCTGAATCAATAGAAGTGGATATTTCAGAGCTTCAAGTTGGCGACACGGTTACCATCGGTGATGTACGTAATAAATACAGTGTTACATTAAACGAAGAAGATGATCGCACCATTGCTTCTATCCTTGCCCCTAGACAAGAAGAAGAAATTTCGACTGGTGAAGAGCAGGAAGAGGGCGTTCCTCAGAATGAAGAGGGCAGAGAGACTGAAGCTAGTGAAGAAAGCGAGTCTTCTGAAGAATAAAATAAAATTTTTTAGCGTAACCTTTTGCAGGTTGCGCTTTTTACGTTTATCCTAGAAGTAATAGGTCAGAATGAGGTGGAAGTATGAAATTAATCGTTGGACTCGGAAACCCGGGCTCGCAATATGAAAAAACAAGACATAATATCGGGTTTGTGATTGTGGATGCACTTGCAGAGCGGTTAGGTGTCTCTTTAAACCAATCAAAGTTTAAAGGGGTCTACGGAACCTATCATTATAAAGGAGAGAAAATCGTTCTTTTAAAGCCGCTTACATATATGAATTTATCAGGAGAAAGCATCGTCCCGTTAATGGATTATTTCGATATAGAAGAAGAAAACCTGCTTGTCATCTATGATGATCTGGACTTGCCTGTAGGGAAGATCAGGCTGCGTCAGAAGGGGAGTGCTGGCGGCCATAACGGCATCAAGTCAACCATTGCACATTTAGGCACTCAGAATTTCAACCGGATACGAGTCGGCATTGACCGTCCGACAAACGGCATGAGCGTACCTGATTATGTACTTGGTAAATTCAACAAGGATGAACAGGCTGAATTGGATAAAGTCATCTCTGACTCAGTCGAAGCATGTGAAACATGGTTTGATAAACCGTTTATCGAAGTAATGAATAAATTCAACTAAACCAGGCAAAAGGATAGGCAAGCTGAATAAGTCCCTTCTAATACGTTCATACTAATCGTATAAATGTAAATGGAGGGATATCAATTGGCTATCCACTATCATTGTCGTCATTGTGGAACAACTGTAGGGACAATTTCCGACAAGTCGGTTCACTCAGAACAGCTGGGTATTCATAAACTGACTGAGGAAGAACGGCTGCATATGGTTCAGTATCAGAACAATGGAGATATCCACGTCCGGACAATTTGTGAAGATTGTCAGGAGAGTCTTGAAAGAAATCCGGATTATCATCAATTGGATTATATCATTCAGTAAGTTTATATAACATTCAAAGGAACAACGCTTTGGTAGCAGAACCAAAGCATTTTTCTGTTTATTAATACTGCCTGCACCAAGTTATTAAAATAGTGAAGCGGCAGATATAGAAAGATCCACGGGGAGGAGCGTACTCTTGAAAGGTATAGTAAAACAAATTCATCAGAGCGAAGAACTTCAATCCCTCATTACCGGAATTGAAGAACGATTATCGGAACAGCTTGTTGCGGGTCTGTCAGGATCTTCGCGTACGGCTTATATAGCGGATGTTTATCTAGAGACAAATAAATCCACCATGGTGGTTACCCATAACTTGTTTCAAGCCCAAAAAATATATGATGACCTGATCCAGTTTCTTTCCGAAGATGAAGTCTATCTGTATTCAGCCAATGAGTTGATTGCAGCAGAGCTTAGCATTGCAAGTCCTGAGCTGAGGTCCCAGCGAATAGAAGTGTTGAATAAACTTTCAAAAAATAAAAAAGGTGTATACATTGTGCCTGTTGCAGGGTTAAGAAAGATTCTTCCCGAGAAACAGCTGTGGGAAAAAAATCAAATCACCTTTGCGTATGGAGAAGACATCGATCTCGATGATGTGTTGAATCAATTGGTTCAGATGGGCTATCAGCGTACCGGGATGGTAAGCACCCCGGGTGAGTTCAGTCTCCGCGGTGGAATTGTCGATATTTACCCGTTAACCCTACCGAATCCTGTGCGTGTTGAATTGTTTGATACAGAAATCGATTCCATCCGTACATTTTCAGTCGATGATCAGCGGTCCATAGACAAGCTGAAAACCATTGAAGTAGGTCCTGCTTCAGAGGTATTGATGAATTATGAGGATATGGGGAGCTTAATTCAAAAGATTGAATCCGGCATGTCCAAAAGCTTAAAAAAAATAAAAACGGACAGTGTGAAAGAAAAGCTCACAGAATATATCGGGCACGAGATCGCACAGCTTGAAAACGGGCAGATTCCTGAGCAAATCTTTAAGTATCTCTCGCTGGCCTACGAAACGCCTAGTAGTTTGCTAGACTATTTGCCGGCTGACAGTGTGATTTTCTTTGATGAATACAGCAGGATCCTGGAGATGAGTGAATCCCTGGAAAGAGAAGAGGCAGAGTGGTACACGTCCCTTTTGCAGGATGGACAAATCATTCACGATATTTCAGTGTCCCACAAGTTTCAATCCTTAACAGCCAATACGAAGCTGCCTAAGGTTTATTTCTCGTTGTTTCTGCGCCATATCCCGAATACAAGCCCGCAGAACATATTCAATGTTTCGGCCAAGCCGATGCAGAGTTTTCATGGTCAGATGAATGTCCTTAAGGCAGAGCTTGACCGCTGGAAAAAAGGGAAATACACCGTTGTTCTGCTTGGACCGGATGAAGATCGTGTAAAGAAGCTTCAACGTGTACTCGATGACTATAAAATCGAAATTGCGTTTGTCGAAGATGGTTCCAAGTTATTAAAGGGCAAGGTTCAAATGATCAATGGAAGCCTTACGAGTGGCTTCGAGCTTCCGATGCAGAAGCTTGCTGTCATCACAGAGGAAGAGCTGTTCAATAAAAAAACAAAAAAGAAACCGAGAAGGCAGAAGCTTTCAAATGCTGAAAGAATCAAAAGCTACTCAGAACTGAAAGTCGGGGATTACGTGGTGCATGTCAACCACGGGATCGGGAAATATTTAGGGTTGGAAACACTGGAAATCAATGGCGTGCATAAGGATTATCTTCACGTCAAGTACCAAGGCAGCGATAAGCTCTATGTTCCGGTAGAGCAAATTGAGCTTGTCCAGAAGTATGTCGGCTCTGAGAGTAAAGAACCCAAGCTTTATAAGTTAGGCGGCAGTGAGTGGAAAAAGGTTAAATCCAAAGTGCAGTCGTCCGTTCAGGATATTGCCGACGATCTGATCAAGCTCTACGCAGAACGTGAAGCGGCAAGAGGTTATGCCTTTTCCCCGGATGGTGATATGCAGCGCGATTTTGAAACAGCCTTTCCTTATGAAGAAACGGATGATCAATTAAGGTCTATTCATGAAATAAAGCACGACATGGAGAAAGAACGGCCGATGGATCGATTGCTCTGTGGAGACGTCGGATACGGGAAGACAGAGGTGGCCATCCGTGCTGCTTTTAAAGCGATCGCAGATGGAAAGCAGGTTGCCTTCCTAGTACCAACGACGATTCTAGCTCAACAGCATTATGAAACCATCAAGGAACGTTTTCAGGACTTTCCGATTGAAATCGGATTATTAAGCCGTTTCCGGACGAGAAAACAGCAGCAGGAGACGATCAAAGGACTGAAGGCCGGAACAGTGGATATCGTTGTCGGTACACACCGCCTATTATCTAAAGATATCGTATACCGTGAAATCGGGTTGTTGATCATTGATGAAGAGCAGCGATTTGGTGTTACTCATAAAGAAAAGATCAAACAGCTCAAAACGAATATTGATGTGTTGACCTTAACGGCAACCCCTATTCCCCGTACCCTTCATATGTCGATGCTCGGGGTGAGGGACTTGTCTGTCATCGAAACGCCGCCTGAGAACCGATTCCCCGTACAGACGTATGTCATGGAATACAATGGCCCGCTGATCAAAGAGGCGATTGAACGGGAGTTGGCTCGGAATGGCCAGGTTTATTTCCTCTATAACCGAGTGGAGGATATCGAACGGAAAGCGGATGAAATTTCGATGCTCGTCCCTGATGCAAGGGTTGCTTATGCTCACGGACAAATGGGTGAAAGTGAACTGGAGTCAGTCATATTAAGCTTCCTTGCGGGTGAATATGATGTGCTCGTCACGACGACGATCATCGAAACAGGGGTCGATATACCGAATGTCAATACACTCATAGTTTTTGACGCAGACCGAATGGGCTTATCCCAGTTGTATCAGCTGAGAGGACGTGTAGGTCGTTCAAACAGGGTAGCCTATGCTTACTTTACGTACCGTAAAGATAAAGTGCTTACGGAAGTAGCTGAAAAACGGCTGCAGGCGATCAAAGAATTCACAGAGCTTGGGTCCGGATTTAAAATTGCCATGCGTGATTTGACAATTCGCGGTGCAGGGAACCTGCTCGGTGCCCAGCAGCATGGATTCATCGACTCCGTTGGATTTGATCTTTATTCGCAAATGCTGAAAGAAGCGATTGAAGAGCGGAAAGGAGATCTTCCTAAAGAGCCTGCGTCCACCTTTGAAGTCGACATTGAAGTGGATGCCTATATTCCGGACGACTACATCAAGGACGGCCATCAGAAGATCGAGATGTACAAACGCTTCCGTTCACTTTCGACTCTTCCTGAAATAGAAGAACTGCAGGAAGAGATGCTCGACCGATTTGGTGAATATCCTAAAGAAGTGGAATATCTATTCCTCATATCCGAGATGAAGATTTTTGCCAAAAATACAGATTTAGAAGCAATCAAACAGGTGCAGAAAACCGTCAATATCTATATGTCCCCAGAAGGAACCAATCGGATTGACGGATCCAAAGTATTCGATCTTTGCAGCAAACACGGACGTGCCGTAGGCCTTGGTATGGAAGGCTCCAAATTAAAAATCTCCATCAACACAGCGCGCCTAGAAACATCAAAATGGTTCCACATGGCATACGACATCATAAAAAAACTGGATACAGCTCTAAAAGAAGAAAACACAGTTTCTTGATAAACTATTGAATAAAGAATTAAGTTGACTATTTGATACTTTGAAAATACATGTCATATATAACTAATATCTAGCGTTGATTGGAGTGCAAGACGAAGACTCCTGCGGGAAAAGCGAAGCTGAGGAGGCTCCACGCTCGCCCGCGGAAAGCGAAGTCTTGCACGGAAATCAAAAGCGGTGATTAACACCGGGGGTTAAATCATAAAATTCAGCCGTCACTTTCGATACATTCAGATGATTTTCGACATTTAATTCTAATATTCGTTATCACATTGTAACTGAACTGTAAACGCGTTTACTGGTTTATTTTACTATGATAAGGGTATTAGTATTAATGCAGCTGCCAACTTTGGAAAAAGTAACCTGCACTAGCATTTTAGTGAAATTACAGAAAAAATAACTGAATGTGTATAGAACTTCTAAGATGTAAGATACTAAACTCAACAATGGCAAAGTATTCAAAGCAAATGAATGCCTTGCTAAATAAAAATCATCTGATGAAAGTGAGGCAACTATAGATGAAAGCAACTGGAATTGTTCGTCGTATTGATGATTTAGGACGCGTTGTTATTCCGAAAGAAATTCGCAGAACGTTAAGGATCCGCGAGGGAGACCCACTTGAAATCTTCGTTGATCGTGACGGGGAAGTCATCTTAAAGAAATACTCTCCTATCAGTGAACTCAGTGATTTTGCGAAGGAATATGCGGAAGCATTATACGACAGTTTAGGAAGTGCGGTCCTGATTTGCGACCGTGATGCAGTGATCGCTATCGCCGGTGCATCAAAGAAAGAGTATTTAAACAAAAATGTAAGTGAATTAATTGAAAAAGTAATGGATGATCGTTCTTCTCTTTTAAACACTCAGCAGGGACAAGCAGAACTTGTTGATGGACATGATGAAGATTTGAATTCTTATACGATCGCTCCGATTGTAGCAAATGGAGATCCAATTGGTGCCGTTGCTATCTTTTCAAAGGATCGTACTGTTGGTGAAGTGGAACAAAAGGCAGTGGAAACGGCAGCTGGCTTCTTGGCAAGACAAATGGAATCATAATGTAAAGAGAGTGGCAGCCGCCACTCTTCTTTTTTTTTGAAGGAGCGTCTCTGACCAAGCCGCTTCCGCTTTTCATTGTCCAGCTCCAGCGGCTAGAGGCACATGTCATAAGCCAAACCGCCCAAGAAGGCAAAGAGCGCCTTCGTGACCGATTCGTCTTATGCCACCCGCCTCTGTGCGAGCCGCTTCCGCTTTTCTGCTTTTATGATAAAATGACAATAGTTTGTACATATGCTTGGTCGTTGGAAGTTATATATGGAAAGGCAGGAAGCTCGTTGAGGAAGCAGTATTCCTCCAAGCAATTTCTTAAAGGGGCTATGGTGTTGACCGTGGCTGCGCTTGTGACGAAAATATTAAGCGCCGTGTATCGGGTTCCTTTTCAGAATATCGTTGGAGATATCGGATTTTATATATATCAGCAGGTTTACCCTTTTTATGGAATAGCCATCGCGTTATCCACTTACGGGTTTCCTGTTATCATTTCAAAGCTTGTTGCTGAGAAAATTGAAGAGAATGATGAAGAAGGGGCGAAGGATGTTGCCCTGACCTCCTTTCTTTTTTTGTGCATCGTCGGGTTGATATGGTTTATGCTCATCTATTTCGGTGCAGGGCTCATTGCCGGGTGGATGGGGGACCCGAACCTCATGCCTCTCATCCAGGTCATTTCCCTGTCATTTTTGCTTTTGCCCCCTTTGTCTGCATTGAGAGGCTATTATCAAGGAAAAGAGAATATGCTCCCGACCGCTGTATCACAGGTGGCGGAACAGAGTTTCAGAGTTGTGACGATCCTGGTGTTTTCATTCCTATTGGTTGGTCATGGATATTCTTTATACATGGTTGGAAAAGGTGCGTTATTCGGATCGATAACCGGGGGGATAGCAGGAATTATCGTATTGGTATTCTTTCATGCACTAAAAAAGGACAACCCTCTGTCATCGGGAATCTTCACGCTTTCAAAGGATTATCTGTCTATTTGGAAACGGCTGTTGACGGACGGGACAGCAATATGTGTCAGTGCCATGCTGTTGATTCTTCTTCAATTCATCGATTCGTTAAACGTGTACGCGTTGTTGACTTCCTCCGGCATGGAAGAAAGTGCAGCTAAGAAGTGGAAGGGGATCTATGACCGCGGACAGCCTTTTGTGCAGCTGGGGAATGTAGTCGCCACGTCTATTTCACTGACCATCGTTCCTCTGGTGACGAGTGCATATATCAGTAAGAAAGAGTCGCTGGTGAGAGAATACAGTCAATTATCGTTAAAGATTAGTATCATCATAGGTTTCGCAGCGTCGCTTGGTTTGATTAACCTCATCGTTCCTACGAATACGATGCTGTTCGAGAATGCCTCCGGTTCCAGTGTGATTGCCGTATTTTGCGTCTCGATTTTTTTCAGCTGTCTGATCCTTACATTCGCCGGGATATTTCAAGGGATCGGCAGCATTTACTATCCGGCGTTTTGCATCATTGCCGGAGTCGTTCTTAAATATGCAGGGAATGCGATTCTGGTTCCTGTGTTCGGGACAATGGGTACATCTCTTTCAACCATATTATCTTTGGCGGTAATCACACTTCTCATGGTTGTTAGGTTAAAGAAAATCTTCCCGATCAGGTTGATCGATACCTCTTTTTATAGAACACTGCTAATAAGCGGGGCAGCGATGACGCTTGCGCTTCAGGGGTTGATGCTGCTATATGAGATCGTTTTGACAGCCGGAATGCCTGAACGCGAGATGGCAGTCATCTTCTCTTTGGGAGGAGTGTTCATTGGCGGGGCGGTTTTTTTGGTTGTTTTACTGCGAGGGAATGTACTCAGTCAGGAAGAAATCGGCTTTCTGCCCTTTGGAAGCAAGTGGGTGTGGCTGATGGAGAAAATCGAGCCAATTTTAAAAAGCAGATAGGAGAATCGTTATGAATACCATAACTATTGTAGGCTTGGGAGCTGGGGATTTGGAGCAGCTGCCTTTAGGTGTCTACCGGATTATTAAAAATGGTGAAACATTATTTTTACGGACAAAAGAACACCCTGTGGTGACCGATTTAACAGCTGAAGGAGTGACTTATCAATCCTTCGACGACATATATGAAAAACATGACCGATTTGAACAGGTGTATGAGGAAATTACAGAGGTGCTTGTGTCTCATGCCGAAAAAGGGCCGCTGGTCTATGCCGTACCAGGTCATCCGCTTGTGGCTGAAAAGACCGTTCAGCTTCTATTGGAGCTTCATAAGGAAGGAAAGATTGAAGTGAAGGTCGGCGGCGGACAAAGTTTCATTGATGCTCTGTTTGCATCTGTCGGGGCCGACCCGATCGACGGATTTCAATTATTGGATGGGACGAGCCTGAAGCTTCAGGACATCCACATGAACCAGCAGCTCATCATCGGACAGGTGTATGACGGTTTTATCGCCTCTGAAGTGAAACTTACGCTGATGGAGCTTTATCCATATGATTACGAAGTGAAGCTCGTAACGGCTGCAGGCAGCAAGGAAGAAAAAGTGGAGACAATTCCACTCGTAGAACTTGACCGCGCGGCAGGTCTCAGTAACTTAACGAGTCTTTATGTCCCGGCTGTCAAAGAAATGGAGGCTTCCTTCAAACAATATGGAACGCTAAGAGAAATCATCTCAACCTTACGGGGGCCGAACGGATGCCCATGGGATAGGGAACAGACACACCAATCCCTGAAAAAGTACTTGATCGAAGAAACCTATGAATTACTGGAAGCCATTGAAGAAGATGACATTGATCATGTCGTCGAGGAGCTTGGAGACGTACTCCTCCAAGTCATGCTACATGCCCAGATCGGGGAAGATGAAGGAATGTTCACGATGGAGGAAGTGATTGAAAGTATCGCTTCTAAAATGGTTCGCCGCCATCCTCATGTGTTCGGAACGGTCGATGTCGAAAATACCGAGCAGGTCAAGATGAACTGGGAAAAGATCAAACAGCAGGAAAAAGGCGGAACGGAAGAACCCGTGTCTATGCTGAAAGATACTGCCAAGGGAATGCCGGCTCTCATAAAGGCGTATGAATATCAAAAAAAGGCCGCCAAGGTTGGCTTCGACTGGCCGGATGTTAAAGGGGCCTGGGCTAAAGTATGGGAAGAATTGAAGGAATTCGAGAACGAAGTGGAGAATAATAGTGAAACCGCAATAAAGAAAGAGTTTGGGGATATTTTATTTGCTCTTGTCAATGTTGCACGGTTCTACAAAGTGTTTCCCGAAGAAGCGCTTGCGATGACCAACACGAAGTTTTACCGTCGTTTTTCCTATGTAGAGGAAAGAGTCCGCAGCTCGGGAAAGACCTTTGACGATTTTACTCTGGAAGAACTGGACGCCTTCTGGAATGAAGCGAAAAAGAAAAATATCGAGTAGGGGAGTTTTATAAATGGTATCGATGAGATTAGATAAATACTTGAAAGTTTCAAGATTGATCAAAAGAAGGACGCTTGCGAAAGAAATCGCCGACCAGGGCCGGATCCTTGTAAATGGCACGCAGGCCAAAGCAAGCTCCAATGTAAAAGTGGGAGACGAGCTGAGTGTTAGGTTTGGACAAAAAGTGATGAGGGTAAAGATAGAAAGGCTTCTTGATACAACGAAAAAAGAAGAAGCATCGAGCCTCTATTCCGTCATTTCTGAAGAAAGAATCAAAGAGGAATCGGAGTAAGCCCGTCTTATTTTTGTTCTAAATTCCCCCTGTCTACATACATATAGTACAAAGCTAGTACTATGTGAATGTGAGGGATAATTATGAACCAATATTATGATGGAAACAAAGACAAGACTTCTTACCAGGAACATGATGTCATCATGAGAGGCAGGAAGCTGCTTGATATTACAGGTGTCAAACAGGTGGAAAGCTTCGATAACGAAGAATTCCTCCTTGAAACGGTCATGGGGATCCTGTCAGTAAGAGGTCAAAATCTTCAAATGAAAAATCTCGATGTCGATAAAGGGATTGTCTCGATAAAAGGAAAGGTGTTTGATCTGATTTACTTGGATGAACACAATACGGAGAAGGCTAAAGGGCTCTTTAGCAAGCTATTTCGATGACTCTGACGACCCAGTTTTACACCATGCTTTCAATGATCGGGATGGGAGCATTATTTGGTGCGTCACTGGACACCTACAATCGGTTTTTAAACCGGTCTCAGAGGAAACGGTGGCTGGTTTTCGTAAACGACCTGTTATTCTGGATCTTTCAAGCGCTGTCGATTTTTTATACCTTGTTTTCCGTCAACTTCGGGGAGCTTCGCTTTTATATTTTCATCGCGCTGCTTTGCGGATTTGCCGGATACCAGGCGCTGCTTAAACAAGGATATCTTCATTTGCTGGAAAAACTGATCCTTTTTTTCATTTCACTTTACAATTTTTTGGTTTCAATGGTGAAGAAGTTACTGTATTCACCGATAAAATGGTTAGTGGTTTTACTGATTACGCTGGTTCTTTCTATAGCGAAGGGGCTCTTAAAAGCCGTAACCTTCCTGTTGAAGGTGGTTTATTCGATTATTAAATGGGCGATTAAGCTCGTATTGAGTCCGGTTTGGTGGATTATTAAAGGTATATGGAATTTATTGCCGAATCATCTTACAAAAAGAGTCGAGAAGTTATATAATAAAATGGCAGGAATTATTACGGTCTATATCAAAAAAATATATAGAGTCGCAGAAAAGGTGAAAAAGCGCTTTAAAAAATAGCGCCTTTTCCCTTTACTGCTGTCTCTAGTAAAAAAGGAGGTTTGGGAATGGGGAAAAACGTAACGTCTATGGAAAATGAATATGTTCGTCACCAGGAGCATATACATAAGTCTTCATCTAAGAGAAAAAAGCGTTTAGTTCGAAGATTATCCTTTTTTTTCGTTTTAGTACTGGCAATTAGTGGATTTATGATCTCGACTCTCATTTCCAGAGCCCAAATGTTAGAAGAAAAACGCGCAGAAAAAGCACATCTTGAACATAAAATGGAACAACTGAAAGATCACCAAAGTGCCTTGGAAGAAGAGATCGTTAAGCTTAACGACGATGAATACATCGCCAAGCTTGCACGCCGTGATTATTTCTTATCCGATGAAGGTGAAATTATTTTTAACATTCCTGAACCGGAGAAAAAGAAGGAAGAAGAAGAGGAGTCTTATTGACACTCTTTTTTTTAATTGGCTATAATATATAGTAAGGTTTATCTTTTATCATTTTAAGGAGGAGCATTTCTTTTATGTCAATCGAAGTAGGCAGCAAGTTACAGGGTAAGGTAACAGGCATTACAAATTTTGGAGCGTTCGTGGAGCTATCGGAAGGTTCAACTGGTTTAGTACACATTAGTGAGGTTGCGGACAACTACGTTAAGGATATCAATGAACACCTTAAAGTTGGCGACGAAGTAACAGTTAAAGTAATTAATGTTGAGAACGATGGAAAGATCGGTTTATCCATCCGAAAAGCCAAGGACCAGCCACAACGCCCGCAGCGCCCACAGCGCCCTCAGCGTCCGCGTAACAACAAACCAACTGATACACGTACGAAGGAAAGTTTCGAACAAAAGATGGCACGCTTCTTGAAAGACAGTGAAGATCGTCTGTCATCTTTAAAGAAAAACACCGAATCAAGACGCGGCGGAAAAGGAGCGAAACGAGGCTAACTTGCTGTCTATTAACTAATATAGCAGGTTGTACGACAGGAACAGGCACATTCATTAGAGTGTGTCTGTTTTTTTATAATGTTTTCAGGTGATAAAGGTCCTGATGATAATAAAGATGTATGACCGATAATAAAAAAGTCTTTCCAATAATAAGCAGGATGTATCGATAATATGTATTTTCTTAATAAGCTTTTCGATAATAAAATTGCCAATCTCGATAATAAACTTTAAAGATTCGATAATAAAAATTCGATTTTCGTTAATAAATTCTTTATCTAGTCCTGATTTGAAGGAAAATAGAATTTGTAAGCTGAATTATATATGACACCATAGAGATCTGTCTAAAAATCCTAAAGTAAATGCGATCAAGCCAAAAAAAATCAGTATAAATCTGCATTTTTCGGAGGGGCTAATGAAGGAATTAAAAGTATCCGTACTTACCGAAGTCTCAATCAATAATCTTCATCATTTGGTGGAAGAAAGCAAGGAGGAAGGATTTCGCTTTCTGGAGAGAATGATATCGGAATATATTGCAGGTAAGAACCGATTTGATCGACATGGAGAAATTCTTCTTGGGATATTTGAGGAAGAAAGGCTCATCGCAATTGGAGGGTTAAACCAGGACCCCTACAATCATGGAGAAAGCCTTGGGCGTTTAAGAAGGGTCTACGTCCTTCGGGATTACCGGAAAAAAGGGGTTGCACGTTTACTTTGCAGTGAACTCCAGGAATTTGCCAAGAAGTATTATAAAGGGGTCATCCTGCATACAGACACTTCTGAAGGAGATCTATTCTACCGGGCACTTGGGTACCAGAAAACCGACAACTATCAAAAGTCCTCACACTATTTAACTCTGTAAAAAAGGATTTATGTCACCATGCACCGAATACTAGTTCTTAAATAAACTCAATGGGGGACGAAAAATGAAAAAGGAAGAACTTCTCGATCATCATGATTATTTTATTTCTTGGCTGAAAGAATTGAAGAATGTAGAGGAAGACAGATGGTATGCACCGATGGAGGAAGGAAAATGGTCGATTGCTGCCAATGTCTCGCATATCATAAAATGGGACGGATATATCTTGGAAAAGGTCCTGCCAAACATTTCGGATGGAGCTGTCCTTCCTTCATTTCCGGAATTTGATGCGTTTAATCAGGAAGCTGCAAAATATGCCCATGACGGGGTCTCACAGGAACGCTTACTGGAAGAAGGCATTGAAACAAGGAAATCCATCCTTCTTTATATAGAGTCTCTGGATGAGGAGCGGATGGAGCAGTCTTTTGAGGTGGATGATCATCACTATACATTAAGTGAGTTTTTTGAGGATTTCATCTGGCATGACAAACATCATCAGAAACAGATCGAAGAAGCGCTTTATAAGGAAAAAGCATAAATGACATAAAAAAAGACTATCCATTCTTGGATAGTCTTTTCATTGTCCAGCTGCAGCGCCTAGCCCCTCGAGACGTTTAGGTCCGCCCACTGAAGTCAAAGGGCGACTTCACCGGCCGGACCTAAAGTGTTTGTCGAGGCTGACCGAAGCGCTTTATAAGGAAAGAGCATAAATGACATAAAAAAGACTATCCAATCTGGATAGTCTTTTAAAATATGACCCGTACGGGATTCGAACCCGTGTTACCGCCGTGAAAGGGCGGTGTCTTAACCGCTTGACCAACGGGCCGTGCAATATGGTAGCGGCGGAGGGGATCGAACCCCCGACCTCACGGGTATGAACCGTACGCTCTAGCCAGCTGAGCTACACCGCCATATGTTTTAAGCACAAAATCTATAATACATAGAAACAAAAATCTTGTCAACAGAAATTATAAAAGAATTTGTCAAAATTCCTTCGAGTCAGTCTGCGTCTAATTCATAGGGGATAAATGGCAAAAAAAGTTCTTCTATAAAATGAAATATTCAGAATATTATAACGGAATCTATAGAATGCCGTCGAAACATTCTTATGTAGAATTCCCTCATTTTGACAAACTTTTGAGCTTGTCCCCTTTATACTTAACAAAAAAGTAAATGGGGAGTGTTTGTTACATGGGTAAAGCCAATCAGACAATCATAGAACCTGTTCAAAATGTAGACATTGAACACACCAGACTGGAATTGTCTAAAGGAATAAAGTCGGTTTATTCCAAATTGGAATGGCTGTTTGTGCAAAAGGGGGTCGCGCTGTTCATCATCGGTTTTCTATTGGGAAGGGCCCTCATTTTATCGCATTTGACTCCATTTGCACTGCCGTTCTTTGCATCTGTCTATCTCGTCCGGAGGGAGAAGTCCCCGATCGCTTTGCTAGGGCTGCTTGCAGGTGCCGTCACATTATCGTTCTCTAGTATCAGTTATACGTTCGCAAGCACGATAATATTCCTGGTAATCTATCGTTTAACACAAAAGTATCATAAAAACGAACTGAAATATGTAGCTCTTTATGTGTTATTCACTGTGATAGTTGTCAAGCTTGCGTTCAATTACATCCAGCAGGATCAGGTCCTTACGATTTATAATGGCGTGATGGCAATGATCGAAGCGAGTCTTGCGTTTCTGTTAACGTACATTTTCATTCAAAGTGTGCCGCTTGTGACGGTACAGCGCAGAAGACGCTCACTTAAAACAGAAGAAGTGGTCAGTCTGATCATCCTGCTCGCTTCGATTATGACTGGAACAATCGGATGGGCAGTATACAGTCTCTCCATAGAACACATTTTATCCAGGTACCTGGTTTTATTATTTTCTTTTGTGGCAGGAGCTACAATCGGTTCGACAGTAGGGGTCGTAACCGGTCTGATTTTCAGCTTGGCGAATGTTGCGAGCTTTTATCAAATGAGTTTGCTTGCTTTTTCCGGACTTCTGGGCGGATTGATGAAAGAAGGGAAGAAATTTGGAGCGGCAATCGGTTTGATGATCGCTACCCTGCTTATGGGAATGTATGGAGATAGTGATACTGTTCTGACTAAAACATTGTATGAATCTGGAGTGGCGATACTCTTGTTGTTCTTAACACCGCAGAGCCTGGCTGTTAAAATCGCGAAGCATATTCCGGGGACACCCGAATATCAGCAGGAACAGCAGGGATATATGAGAAGGGTAAGAGATGTGACCGCAAACAGGGTCACTCAGTTTTCATCTGTTTTTCAGGCGTTATCCAACAGCTTTCAGCAAATAGAAGATCAGTTTGAAGAGGAGGAAGATAAAGAGTTCGATTATTTCTTGAGCAATGTCACTGAAAAGACGTGTCAGACGTGCTTTAAAAAGGACCAATGCTGGTCAAGGAATTTTGATAAAACCTATAATTTGATGAAAGATGTGATGAATGAGTTCGATCAAGGGAAGATTCCGCTGTCGCCCCGCCTTCACAGGGAATTGGACAAGCATTGTACAAAGGAAAAGAAGCTGCAGGACACGATTTATCAGGAGCTGACATTTTACCAGGCCAATCTCAAACTGAAAAAACAAGTAAAGGAGAGCAGAAGGTTAGTAGCCGATCAATTACTGGGTGTCTCTGAAGTCATGGGCAATTTCGCGAAGGAAATCCAAAGAGAAAGGGAAAATCATCATATTCAGGAGGAGCAGATACTGGCCAGCATCAATGAATTCGGCATAGAGATCGAGAATATCGAAATATATAATTTGGAACAGGGAAAAGTGGACATTGATATGACGATTCCTTACTGTGGGGGCCACGGACAGGGAGAGAAACTGATTGCACCGATGTTATCGGATATTCTGGGAGAAAACATTGTGGTCTATAAGGAGGATTGTGCTCAATTTCCTAACGGGTACTGTCAGATGACGTTCAGGTCGGCAAAGAAATTTGTAGTGGACACAGGAGTATCGCATGCAGCAAAAGGCGGAGGGCTCGTCTCAGGTGACAGCTATTCGATGATTGAACTCGGTGCCGGGAAATACGCGGTTGCCATCAGTGATGGCATGGGGAACGGTGAACGTGCCCATTATGAAAGCAACGAAACTCTCAGGCTGCTGAAAAAGATACTGGAATCGGGAATTGAAGAGGAGGTAGCGATAAAGTCCATTAATTCCATCCTGTCACTCAGGACGAATGATGAAATTTTCTCAACTCTGGATTTGGCTATGATCGATTTACAACATGCATCTTCAAAATTCTTGAAAATCGGGTCCACCCCGAGTTTTATTAAACGTGGAGACAAAGTGATGAAGATAGAAGCCAGCAATCTGCCGATGGGGATGCTGCAGCATGATTTTGATGTGGATGTCGTGTCAGAGCAGCTGAAAGCGGGTGATATGCTGATCATGATGAGTGACGGAGCCTTTGAGGGGCCGAAGCATGTTGAAAACTATGATGTATGGATGAAGCGCAAAGTGACGGAACTCCAAACGGATGAACCTCAGGAGGTCGCAGACATTCTAATGGAGGAAGTGATACGCTCAAGCTCTGGTTTAATAGAAGATGACATGACGATTGTCGTATCGAAAATCAAACATAATATACCTAAATGGTCGTCTATCCCTGTGAACAAAACACACGAAAAAGATAAGAAAAGAATCTCTTAAGAAAGGTGAACACGTCTATAAATATAGTGAAATGAAGTATAAATTCCTCCTGATTCGGCGAAGATGATACCATCTTTTGAATTAGGAGGGGAGTCTGATGAAGACAGGTACACTTCGTCAAATTCTATTGATTACGGATGGCTGCTCTAATCAAGGTGAAGACCCGATCGCCATGGCGGCACTTGCCAAGGAGCAAGGGATTTCGGTAAATGTCATAGGTGTAATGGATAATGATGTGATTGATGATAACGGCATGCAGGAGATTGAAGGAATCGCTCTATCAGGCGGAGGGGTGAGTCAGATTGTTTATGCCCAGCAGCTTTCGCAAACGGTCCAAATGGTAACGAGAAAAGCAATGACACAAACCTTGCAAGGGGTAGTGAATAATGAATTAAAGCAAATTCTCGGAAAATCCGCTTCCATGGAAGAACTGCCGCCTGATCAGCGCGGGGAAGTAATGGAAGTGGTGGACGAGTTGGGAGAGTCTGTTGACATGGAAGTGTTGATTCTTGTCGATACGTCTGCAAGTATGAAACACAAACTCCCGACAGTCAAAGAAGCCCTGCTGGATCTGTCTTTAAGCTTGAATGCTAGAATGGGAGATAACAAATTCTCTGTGTTCGTATTTCCCGGGAAACGACAAGATGTCGAAAAATTGCTGGATTGGACACCAAAACTCGAAACACTTACGAGTATTTTCTCTAAACTGTCTCCAGGCGGCATTACTCCAACAGGCCCGGCCATCTCAGAAGCATTGAGCTATTTCAAGAAAAAACGTTCATTAAGGGGATTGCTCTCTCGTGGCGATGATGAACAATACTTCGAAGAAACCATTTAATTTCCCTGCGGGGACAGTGATAAGAGGAAAATGGTATAAACAGATTTATACGATTGTAAAAGAGTTAGGGTATGGTGCCAATGGAATGGTGTATCTGGTGCAGGGAGCTTCCGGATACCTGGCACTTAAGATGAGTGACAGTAATGTTTCGATCACTTCTGAAGTAAATGTATTAAAGTCGTTTTCAAAGGTCCAGGGAACTCCCCTTGGACCTAAACTTCATCAGGTGGATGATTGGGAAACGAGAGGCCAAAAAATACATTTTTATACGATGGAATATATCCAGGGAATGAATCTATTAAGCTTTGTACAATCGAAAGGATCTGCCTGGACGGGTGTGCTGATCGCACAGCTGCTTTCGGATCTGGAACGGATTCATCATGAGGGCTGGGTGTTCGGGGATCTGAAACCTGAAAATCTGATAGTGACAGGACCGCCCTACCGGATACGCTGTATCGATGTAGGGGGAACGACCATACAGGGGAGAGCGATCAAGGAATTTACCGAGTTTTTCGACCGAGGATACTGGCTTGGGGGTTCCAGGAAGGCAGAACCTACCTATGATCTTTTTTCAGTTGGCATGATTTTAATAAATTTAGCTTATCCGGGGCGTTTCAATAAGACAGGAACAGGGAATATGCAGCAATTAAGAAAGGCTATAAGTGCGAAAGACCAATTGAGCAAGTTTCAGACTACGATTGAAAAAGCGTTGGAAGGAAGCTTTCGCTCTGCAGGTGAAATGAGAAATCACTTACTGAATGGCCTTTCACATGGAGGAAGCACGCAATCTTCTGTCTCCAGGCCTGCCAGGAAAGCATCATCATCCTCTTTTTCCCGTCAGTCTTCTTCACAGCCGAGCTCACAGCCAAGCAGACTCCAGAAACAAAAACGGAGGAAATCAAGTCATTTCCTTGAAACGGTGCTGGTGATCATGATTGTATCGATTCTATATGCCTTATATATCTACGGAGAGCTTATGTAGAATTGTAGTACCAGAGGGTTTAAATTGATACAATGAGGAAAAAGAGCCGAGGAAGAGGAAGTAATCATGATAGAGAAGACGACAAAAGAATTCATTCAACGGCATCAGTTGATAGAAGCTGGGGACCGGATTGTGACGGCAGTTTCCGGAGGACCGGATTCTTTGGCGCTGCTTCATTTTCTTCATGTGAATAGAAAAGAATGGGGAGCCGAAGTGATTGCTGCTCATCTCGACCATATGTTTCGGGGAGAGGAGTCGTATCAGGAGCTCCTTTTTGTTAAGGAGTTTTGTACAGAGCGGCAGATTCCTTTTTACGGGGAAAGAATCGATGTTGCAAAAATCATGGAAGACCAAAATGGTACCTTACAGGAAGTTGCCCGCAACGTAAGGTATGATTTTCTAAGGGAAGTCATGAAGGAAGTTTCTGCAGACAAACTTGCACTGGGTCATCATGGTGACGATCAGATGGAAACGATCTTGATGAAGCTGACCAGGGGTACTGCAGGAAAAGGAAGGGCAGGAATCCCTTATAAGCGTGAATTTACCCCAGGCATGATCATTCGGCCATTTCTGTCTGTCACCAAGAATGAGATTGAAGGATATTGCGGGAAGCATTGTCTTTTTCCGCGCATCGATCCCAGCAATGAGAAAGAATTTTATACAAGGAATCGTTTTCGAAAAGCAATCATTCCTTTTTTAAAAGAAGAAAACCCGATGGTCCATCATCAATTTCAACAATTTAGTGAAGAAATAACAGAAGATGAAGAGTTTTTAGAGGAATTAACGCGGGAAAAGTTGAATAAGGTATGGAATAACACAGAGGTTTTCTCTGAGTTGAATATTGAAGGCTTTCTTGCAATGGCTGAGCCTTTACAAAGAAGAGGGATTAATCTAATATTAAACTATCTTTACAAACAAAGACCATCTTCTTTATCGACTATACATATTTACGATGTATTGGGTATATTAAGAGGAAAATCACCTAATGCTAGCTTGGATTTACCTGGAGGTCTCCGAGTAACAAGGGCGTATCATACCTGTTATTTTCACTTTGGGAAATTAGAGTCTGGTCAAGCCCCTTATTGTTATGAGCTAAAGGATAATAACCCTCTTACGCTTCCAAGCGGTTCTCAATTTGTTCTCCATGATTCTTTATTAGATTTAGAATTCCATAACGGTGAATGTGTTTTTTTAAATCGTGAGGACGTGACACTTCCGTTATTCATTCGAACGAGAAAGACGGGAGATCGATTGAAAATCAAAGGTTTACAAGGAACAAAAAAGCTCAAATCCCTATTCATTGACGAAAAAGTGCCCCGTCATTTACGTGATGAATGGCCGGTTGTCGTCGACTCGAGGGGTGAAATCCTTTGGGTTCCCGGAATAAAAAAGTCAATTTACGATTTAGGAGAAGCTCGGGAAAATAGTTTAGTATTACAATTTAAAAGCAATCATCTTCTAGGAGGCAGTTGAACATTGTTAAATCAGGATATTGAAAAAGTATTGATTTCAGAGGAAGAACTTCAGGCAAAGATCAAAGATCTAGGGGCTCAGCTGACAGAGGAATATCAAGATAAATTCCCTTTGGCAATCGGTGTGTTGAAAGGTGCAATGCCTTTTATGGCTGACCTTTGTAAACGTATGGACACTCATATGGAAATGGATTTCATGGATGTTTCAAGTTATGGGAATTCCACTGTTTCTTCCGGCGAAGTGAAGATTGTGAAAGACTTGGATACAAAAGTCGAAGGCCGTGACATTCTGATCCTTGAGGATATCATCGACAGCGGTTTGACGCTAAGCTACCTTGTGGAGCTGTTCCGCTACCGGAAAGCGAAGTCAATCAGCATCGTCACTCTTTTAGATAAGCCTTCCGGCCGTAAAGTGGATATCAAAGCAGATTATGTCGGCTTTATTGTTCCAGATGAATTTGTCGTTGGGTACGGATTGGATTATGCGGAAAGATACCGTAATCTGCCGTATATCGGTGTATTGAAACCTGAAGTGTATACAACAGGGGAATAAGTGTAATCTAAAGAGGAATATTCTATTCGTTTTATTGGATAACATCAAGTCCTATTTGTTGTAATGCCATGATTTACTATGATACTATTTTAGTTAGTTTGTTTACCCGTGGGAGGAGGTAAGGGATGAACCGGATCTTTCGTAACACCATATTCTATTTACTGGTCTTTTTAGTCATTATAGGTGTGGTGAGTTATTTCAGTAACAACAACGAACCAACCAAAAATATCGAATACAGTACGTTCATCAACCAGCTTGAAAAAGGGGAAGTTGAATCATTCTCCATTCAGCCTGGAAGAGGTGTATATGAGGTAAAAGGAGAGTTAAAAGGAGCTGAAGAAGGAGAAGCCTTCTTAACTTATGTCCTTACTACCGATGGCAAGCTGATGGATCAAATCAATGCTGCAGCTTCTGAGCAGGGTATTGACGTCAGCGTTTTACAGGCCAAAGAAACCAGCGGATGGGTATCGTTCTTTACAACGATCATTCCATTTGTCATCATTTTCATTCTATTCTTCTTCTTACTGAACCAGGCTCAAGGCGGCGGAAGCCGAGTCATGAACTTTGGTAAGAGTAAGGCGAAGCTTTATAGCGAAGAGAAGAAGAAAGTCCGTTTTAAAGACGTAGCTGGAGCGGATGAAGAGAAACAGGAACTGGTAGAGGTTGTGGAATTCCTTAAGGATCCACGTAAATTCTCTGAAATAGGTGCACGTATTCCTAAAGGGGTGCTGTTAGTAGGACCTCCAGGAACAGGTAAAACGTTACTTGCGCGAGCTGCAGCAGGAGAAGCGGGAGTACCGTTCTTCTCAATCAGTGGTTCTGATTTCGTCGAAATGTTCGTCGGTGTCGGGGCTTCCCGTGTTCGTGACTTATTCGAAAATGCGAAGAAGAATGCACCTTGTATCATTTTCATTGATGAAATTGATGCGGTAGGCCGTCAGCGTGGGGCAGGTCTTGGCGGAGGCCACGATGAACGTGAGCAGACGCTTAACCAGCTACTCGTTGAAATGGATGGTTTCGGAGCCAACGAAGGAATCATAATCGTTGCTGCAACGAACAGACCAGACATTCTTGACCCGGCGTTATTGCGTCCTGGTCGTTTTGACCGTCAAATCACGGTGGACCGTCCAGATGTAATCGGTCGTGAAGCTGTACTTCAAGTACATGCCCGCAACAAACCGCTTGATGATTCAGTCGATCTGAAAGCGATCGCGATGAGAACACCAGGCTTCTCAGGAGCAGATTTAGAAAACCTTCTGAACGAGGCAGCACTTGTTGCAGCCCGTGAAGACAAGAAGAAGATTGACATGCGTGATATCGACGAAGCGACGGACCGTGTCATTGCGGGACCTGCGAAGAAGAGCCGCGTCATATCTGAAAAAGAACGTAAAATCGTTGCATTCCATGAAGCGGGTCATACCGTGATTGGAGTGATACTTGATGAAGCGGATATGGTACATAAAGTAACCATCGTTCCCCGTGGTCAGGCTGGCGGATATGCCGTCATGCTGCCTAAAGAAGATCGCTACTTTATGACGAAGCCTGAGCTTCTTGATAAAATTACTGGCCTACTCGGCGGTCGTGTCGCAGAGGAAATCATCTTCGGCGAAGTATCGACGGGTGCCCATAATGACTTCCAGCGTGCAACAGGCATTGCGCGTAAGATGGTGACTGAATACGGGATGAGTGACAAACTCGGACCGCTTCAATTCGGATCGCAGCAAGGCGGTCAAGTGTTCTTGGGTCGTGACATCAATAGTGAACAAAACTATTCAGATGCCATTGCCCATGAAATCGACATGGAAATGCAGCGCCTGATCAAGGAAAGCTATGCACGTGCCAAGAAGATTCTCACAGAGAACCGTGACAAGCTTGAACTGATTGCAAAAACGCTGCTTGAAGTAGAAACACTCGATGCTGCACAAATCAAGCATCTTGTGGATCACGGAACATTACCTGAGCGCACGTACGAATCTGACAAAACAGACAAAAGCGACGTAAAGGTAAACATCCAAAAGAAAAACGAAGAAAACGTGATCGAAGCAGAAACAACAGAAACCACTTCTGAAAAAGACGATTCTGACAAAACCGATCGCACATAATACAAAAAGACTGTACCTATGATAGGTGCAGTCTTTTTCTGTTTTATCAATTTTTAAGGAGAGGGCTATAGATGAATGTATGGGAATGAATCACTGGTGATTAAAGCCCGTTCTAGCTGTTGATTGGAGTGGAAGGCGAAGACTCCTGCGGGAAAAGTAGCTAATGTGAGACCCCGCAGGGAGGAACGACCGAGGAGGCTCACGGGCTACCCGCGGAAAGCGAAGTCTTCCACGGAAATCAACAGCGGTGTTAAAAGTCCCTCTCCAAAAACATAAACCAATGTACGCTCAAATATTGCCCCGGCTTTTGTACTTACCTATTATTTATAAGATATGGTATGATGTTGGCAGTGTGTGAAAACAATTGGCTTAGTAGGTGAGAATATTGATTTTTGTAATGGATGTAGGGAATACAAATATCGTGTATGGCGTCTATGAAGGCGACCATTTAAAATATCACTGGAGATCGGAAACGAACCGGCATAAAACCGAAGACGAATTCGGCATGCTAGTGAAAAATCTGTTTCAGCACGTAGACTTGAAATTCGAAGAGATAGACGGGATCATCATTTCATCTGTTGTTCCGCCGATCATGTTCAGTTTGGAACGCATGTGCGAAAAGTATTTCAATGTCACCCCGCTTGTTGTGGGACCTGGCATTAAAACAGGACTGAATATCAAATACGAAAATCCGCGTGAAGTAGGGGCAGACCGGATTGTGAATGCGGTAGCAGGCATCCATGAATACGGCGGTCCGCTTATCATTGTGGACTTTGGAACCGCTACAACCTATTGCTACATTAATGAGGATAGACAATATATGGGTGGAGCGATCGCCCCTGGAATCGGCATTTCGACAGAAGCCCTGTATTCGAAGGCAGCAAAGCTGCCAAGGATTGAAATCGCCCGTCCGGATCACATCATAGGGAAGAACACGGTGACGGCGATGCAAGCAGGTATACTTTATGGATATGTAGGACAAGTTGAGGGAATCGTACAAAGAATGAAAGCGCAAAGTAATGAGGAACCAACTGTCATTGCAACAGGAGGGCTTGCTGCTTTGATTTCCAAAGAATCAAATTCAATCGATGTAGTGGACCCATTCCTTACCCTTAAAGGATTAAAACTGATTTACAAACGAAATATGAATTAAGAACCAAGTAAAGGAGCATGAATATGAGCGACTACTTAGTGAAAGCCTTAGCTTATGATGGGCAAGTGCGCGCGTATGCTGTAAAAAGTACGGAAACCGTCGGTGAAGCGCAAAAGAGACATGATACATGGCCGACTGCTTCAGCCGCGTTAGGAAGATCCATCAGTGCCGGTGTCATGATGGGAGCTATGCTTAAAGGAGAAAATAAATTAACGATAAAGGTGGAAGGCGGAGGTCCGATCGGAGCGATTCTTGTGGACAGCAACGCCAAAGGGGAAGTAAGAGGATATGTCTCCAATCCGCATGTACACTTTGATCTTAACGAGCATGGAAAGCTGGATGTACGCCGTGCTGTGGGGAATTCTGGTACTCTTTCTGTTGTGAAGGATATCGGAATGAGAGATCACTTCTCGGGCCAGGTGCCGATTGTTTCTGGTGAACTTGGAGAAGACTTCACGTATTATTTCGTGACTTCAGAACAGGTCCCTTCCTCTGTAGGAGTGGGAGTGCTTGTGAATCCTGATAATTCGATCCTCGCTGCCGGTGGATTCATCCTTCAATTGATGCCGGGTACAGACGATGAGACGATTACAAAGATCGAAGAGAGACTATCGAAAATCCCGCCAATTTCTAAGCTGATTGAAAAAGGACTTACACCTGAAGAAGTCCTGGAAGAAGTCCTTGGAAAAGGTGAAGTGAAAATTCTCGATACAATGCCGGTATCGTTCAAGTGTCAATGCTCGAAAGAACGATTTGCGAACGCAATCATCAGTCTGGGTGAAAAAGAAATCCAGGAGATCATCGACGAAGATCAACAAGCGGAAGCGAAATGTCATTTCTGTAATGAAACGTATGTTTTTTCAGATAAAGAATTGGAAGAACTTAAAGAAGAAGCAAAATAGTAAACAGACCAGGGAGACATACAATCAATGAAATTAAAACCTTACCCTTTACTGATTGGAGCAGCTTTATTGCTTGTGACGAACATTGTCACGTTATTCTTATGGTTAAAGCCTGATGCGTCTCAGAGTATGGGCGGTATGAAAGCGGGTAACGAGGTGGTTGCCACGGTCGGCGGTGATTCTGTCACCAGAGAAGACTGGCTCTATTCACTTGAACAGAAGTACGGCGAACAAGAACTTAAACAACTGATCAACCAAAAGGTGATTGAAAAAATCGCGAAGAAGTACGATATTTCCGTTTCGGATGAAGAGGTCAATCAGGAATATGCTTTAATTCGCTCGGTATATAACTCGTTCGATGAAGAGTACACAGAAGACGAGGAAACCGTCAAAAACCAAATCAAAACAGACTTACTACTGGAAGAACTCTTGACGAAAGATGTGGAAGTTTCTGAAGGTGAGATGAAAAGCTTCTACGAACAGAATGAAGAAATGTATTCGATCCTTAAAATGTACAACCTGAAGCAAATCAAAGTAGGGGATCAATCCGAGGCTGACCAGGTCATCAAAGAACTCGAAAATGGTTCCAGCTTCGATGTCCTTGCAATGGAGCGTTCCATGGATGAACAAAGTGCTCATCTCGGGGGTGAAATCGGTTATATCCCTGCAGATGGGGAACTATTATCCCCGGAAGCGGTGGAAGAAATCGATTCTTTGAATGAAGGAGAATGGAGTCAGCCGGTGAAATCTGGATCTGACTATGTTGTATACCTTTTGGAAGACATCATGAAAGAAAGACACTACAGCTATGATGATGTAAAACCTCAAATCAGGCGTCAGCTGGCGATAGAACAAGTGGAAACACCGCTGCTTCCCGAAGCATTCTGGGATGAAGCCGATGTAGAATGGTTTTACGGGAGTGAACAATAAGGGGAAGACTGGCTTATAATCGGCCAGTCTTTTTACATGTACATAAACACATGTGGTTTAACGAAACATAGAAGGGATAAATAGTGAATAGAGTAGAAAAAGGAGCCGCCTGCGCTTTTCTATGTCCAGCTCCAGGGCTTAGAGGCACATGTCACAAGTCAAACCGACCAAGAAGGCGAAGCACGCCTTCGTGGCCGATTCGCCTTATGCCACCCGCCTCTGGGCAAAGCCCTTACGCATTTCAGTTGACAAATTGATTGAATATTGGTACATTTTAGAGAATAAATCCAACAAAACTACTTGGGATTAGGAGTGAAGAATGAATGGTTAGAGTTGCTAATTCAATTTCAGAATTAATAGGCCAAACTCCAATAGTGAAGCTTAATCGTTTGGTCGATGAAAATAGTGCAGATGTGTACTTGAAATTGGAATATATGAATCCTGGAAGCAGCGTAAAAGACAGAATAGCGTTAGCGATGATTGAGGATGCCGAAAAGGCAGGAAAGATCCAGCCTGGCGATTCCATTGTAGAACCGACCAGCGGTAATACCGGAATCGGACTCGCGATGGTTGCTGCAGCAAAAGGATATAAAGCAGTACTGGTCATGCCTGATACAATGAGTATGGAAAGACGCAATCTCTTGCGTGCATACGGGGCTGAGCTTGTACTTACTCCTGGATCTGAAGGAATGGGCGGCGCAATCCGTAAAGCAGAAGAGCTTGCTAATGAAAAAGGATACTTCATGCCACAGCAATTTAAAAATGAAGCAAACCCTAAAGTGCACAAAGAAACGACAGGGAAAGAGATTGTGGAGCAAATGGGCGGCCAGCTTGATGGGTTTGTTGCCGGAATCGGTACAGGCGGAACGATCACCGGGGCCGGAGAGGTATTGAAGGGGCATTATCCATCCATCAAGTTATACGCGGTTGAGCCTACTGACTCTCCAATCCTGTCGGGCGGAAAGCCGGGACCGCATAAAATACAAGGAATCGGAGCAGGATTTGTACCTGATATCCTTAATACATCCGTCTATGACGAAGTGATTCAAGTACGAAACGAAGAGGCGTTCGACTACGCGAGAAAAGCTGCCAAAGAAGAAGGGATTCTCGGCGGAATCTCTTCAGGCGCAGCCATCTATGCAGCACTTAAAGTGGCAAAAGAACTAGGCAAAGGAAAAAAGGTACTCGCGGTCATCCCAAGTAACGGCGAGCGCTACCTAAGCACCCCTCTTTATCAATTTGATGATGAATAAAAAATCAACGGATCCTGAAGCAGCGTTTGCTTCGGGATCTTTTAGTTTGATTTCTCTCCATTCAGAAATACCCGACAAAACGCCCACTTCCAAACTTTCAACAGTGAAACCTTCCGAAACTTCATGTATCATGAAAGAAGATAAACCAGTAGGAGTGTGAAGGAAGTGCAGCACCTATATTTTCATAAAAACCGTACAACGAAAGAACAATTTTTCTCAGCATATCAACAACTAAGTCAGGATCAAACACACCATGTTTTGCTGGAAAGCGGCCGCGGTGGACGATATAGTGTTGCCGGACTTCAACCAAAAGCAATATTGGAAAGTACAGCGGAAGGACTTAAGGTCCGGGATGAAAAGAACACGGAAATAAGACCGGGGGACCCGTTGATCGAATTGGAAAAATGGCTGCAGCCGTTGAATGTGGAAAGACAGCCTGTTCTCCCAGACTTTCAAGGAGGTGTCATCGGCTTTCTGAGTTATGACTATGCAAGAAGAATCGAGAAACTGCCTTCCCTGAGTAAGGATGACCTTGAAATTCCTGAAGTGTATTTCTTTTATTTAGACCAGTGGGTAGTGTTTGACCATAATGAGGAAATGCTGTGGACGATGATTCTTACTCATGATGAGAAAAGCCATGCAGAAGCACAGCTGACAAAGTGGACGAACTTGTGGCATGAGCACCTTGTACAGAAGGGAACGGAAGAAGCTGCACAGGCTAAACAAGATGTTCCTGACATTAAGGTCTCAATGAACGAAGAGCGGTTTTCGAATGCCGTAAAGAGAATTCAGGACTATATCTCGCAGGGAGATGTCTTTCAAGTCAATTTATCAGTCAGACAATCGCAGGAGCTAGGGGCTGAACCATTCGCCGTTTATCAAAAACTGCGTGAACTTAACCCCTCCCCTTATATGAGCTACATCCAGACACCTGAATTCCAGATTGTTTCAGGGTCACCGGAGCTCCTGGTGAAGAAAAAAGGAGCGGAAGTGAGCACAAGGCCGATTGCCGGTACACGTTCCCGTGGGAAAGACGCCGCTGAAGATGAAGCGCTGGCACATGAACTGATCGATAATGAAAAAGAGCGTGCAGAGCATGTCATGCTTGTGGATCTTGAACGCAATGACTTAGGAAGAGTCTGTAAATACGGAACGGTAGAAGTCAATGAATTCATGGTCATTGAAAAGTATTCGCACGTCATGCACATCGTTTCAAATGTAAGAGGAACACTAGATGAACATAAAACCGGTGCTGATGTAATCCGTTCTGTTTTTCCGGGAGGGACGATCACGGGTGCGCCAAAAGTAAGAACGATGGAGATTATTGAAGAGCTCGAGCCTTTGAGGAGAGGCATTTACACAGGATCGATAGGTTGGATCGGTGTAAACGGGGATATGGAATTAAATATCGTCATCCGGACGATGTTTGTGAAAGATAATGAAGCATACATCCAGGCTGGTGCGGGCGTCGTCATCGATTCGAATCCGAAATATGAATATAAAGAATCACTGAAGAAAGCCAAAGCTCTTTGGGTGGCAAAAGCAATGGCGGAAGGAAGAGGGGAACATCTATGATACTCATGATCGATAACTATGACTCATTTACGTATAATCTCGTTCAGTTTTTAGGAGAGCTGGGCGAAGAGCTGGTCGTCAGAAGGAATGACGACATCACGATTAAGGAAATAGAATTGATGTCTCCCGATTACCTTATGATATCCCCGGGGCCCTGCAGCCCGAATGAAGCCGGGATCAGCCTTGAGGCCATTTCGTATTTTGCCGGAAAGATACCGATTTTCGGCGTATGCCTGGGGCATCAGTCAATCGCTCAGGTATTTGGAGGGGACGTCATCCGTGCCGAGCGGCTTATGCACGGAAAGGTGTCAGACATGCATCATGACGGAAAAACCATTTTCCATGGAATTCAGAACCCTTTTGAAGCAACAAGATATCATTCTCTGATTGTAAAGAGGGAGACCCTTCCCGATTGTTTTGACATAACAGCGGAAACTTCCACAGGTGAAATCATGGCCATCCGCCATAAGGAGCTCGCGATCGAAGGTGTACAGTTCCATCCTGAGTCGATCATGACGCAACAGGGCAAGGAACTATTGAAGAACTTCCTTGAAACCTATAAGAAAGCCGGGTTGCCGGCATAATGTATATCTATTTGAATGGGAACATCGTTCATCAGTCAGAAGCGTCCATATCGCCTTTTGATCACGGTTATTTGTACGGATTGGGTGTCTTTGAAACATTCCGCACGTACGGCGGCCACCCATTTCTATTAAGAGATCATTTATCCAGACTAAAAAAGGGGCTCGAAGGCCTGAACATTGAAGCGGATATCAAAGAAGCGAAGATAAAGCAGGTTGTAAGTACACTTTTAAGAAAAAATGGATGGGAAGATGCATACTTCCGGCTGAATGTTTCAGGTGGGCCGGGTGAAATAGGGCTGCAGACTGCTCCTTACGAGGAAGCCACCACCATTCTTTTTCAAAAAAAATTACCGCCTTCAAGGCCCCTTCGAGAAAAAGAGGGTGTCATCCTCCGATTGAGACGAAGTACACCTGAAATAGAAGAGAGGTTGAAGTCCCATCATTACCTCAATAATCTCGCTGCCAAAAGAGAAATAGGCCCTTCCCCTGAAAAGGAGGGGATCTTCCTGACAGGCGATGGCTATATATGCGAAGGTATCACCTCGAATATCTTCTGGATAAAAGAAGGAGAAGTCCATACCCCTTCCATTGAAACGGGATTATTGAACGGGATTACAAGACAGTTCATTCTGGCCCTGGCACAAAACCTGAACATACCTGTCCGTGAAGGTCTGTATCGTGAAGGCGATCTGGAAGCGGCAAGCGAAGTATTCTTTACGAATTCCGTACAGGAGATTGTACCGGTTAACAAAGCAGGGAATCGAACCTTTGAAGGTAGTGAAGGCAAATATGTCAGATTGCTGCATGAACATTACCAGAAGTATGTGACTTATTTAGACTCCATTGAAGATATGAAAGAAGGGAACGCTTATGCCACGAACGATTAAATGCGGAAAATATGAATTGGATTACTCCAGCAAAACCCTCATTATGGGGATCCTCAATGTGACACCGGATTCTTTTTCCGATGGAGGTTCGTATGACTCTGTCCAGAAGGCAGTGGCGCGTGCCAAAGAAATGGTAGAAGAAGGAGCGGACATCATTGATGTCGGAGGCGAATCGACACGTCCGGGCCATGTCCCTGTTTCGGCAGAGGAAGAGATTGCAAGAGTGGTACCGATCATCGAAGCACTTGTTGGAGAAGTAGACGTGCCGATTTCAATCGATACGTATAAAGCGGAGACTGCCAGAAAAGCGCTTGAGGCAGGAGCCCATATCATTAACGATGTATGGGGGGCGAAGAAAGACCCGCTCATCGCAGAAGTGGCAGCTGAAAAAGGGGTTCCAATCATCCTGATGCACAACCGTGAGGAAAAAGACTACGAGGTGTTTATGAGGGATGCAGTTCAAGATCTCCAGGAAAGCATTACACTCGTAAAGAAAGCGGGGGTGAAGGATGACCAGATCATTCTTGACCCAGGGATTGGTTTTGCCAAAACATTCGAGCAGAACCTTGAAATGATGAGGAGCATTGACATCCTTGTATCTCTCGGATATCCGGTCCTTTATGCCACGTCGCGCAAAAGGGTCATCGGCCATGTGCTGGATCTGCCGGTCGAAGAGCGTGTAGAAGGGACAGGGGCCACTGTATGCTGGGGCATCCAAAAGGGGTGCCAGCTCGTCCGTGTCCATGATGTCAAAGAAATGGCGCGGATGGCGAAAATGACGGATGCATTAATGGGAAAGGAGCGGTACGATGGATAAAATCATGCTGAATGAAATGGAGTTCTATGGATATCACGGCGTATTTCCGGAAGAAAATAAGCTCGGTCAGCGCTTCCGTGTGAGTGTGGAGCTGCACCTCGATTTAAAAAAATCCGGACAAAGTGACAATCTTGAGGATTCCGTCAACTATGCGGATGTCTACTCTATCGCAAAGTCGGTCGTGGAAGGAGATCCCCTAAACCTAGTGGAGGCAGTAGCTGAAAGGATCTCCGCTGAAATACTGCGTTCATTTTCGGTCGTTGAAAGCTGCAAGATAACACTGATCAAGCCTGATCCCCCCATTCCCGGTCATTACCGGTCGGTGGCAGTGGAGATCACGAGGAGTCGATAACATGAAGAACATAGCATACCTTTCTCTTGGATCAAATATGGGGGAGCGGGAGGCTTATTTGGAAAAAGCCATTAATATCCTCCATAGTCATGGTAAAATAGAGGTATTAAGGAAGTCGTCGATTTATGAAACGGATCCAGTAGGTTTTACTGAACAAGATGAATTTTTGAATATGGTAATTGAAATTCGTACGGATTTAAGTCCAGAAGTACTGTTGCAGCAATGCTTGCAGGTGGAATATGACCTTGGGAGAAAAAGGGAATTCAAGTGGGGACCGAGGATAATAGACCTTGACATCTTACTCTATAATCACGAAAATATTGAATCAGAGAATCTACTCGTTCCTCACCCAAGGATGCAAGAGAGAGCATTTGTTCTCATACCGCTCTTAGAGCTTGAACCGTCTATCGGGCATCCTGTTCTTGGGACCCCGTTCAATCGCTTTCTGGACGAAATACCTGACAAAGAAGGAGTTCGGTTATGGAAACAGATAAATGGGGAAGACGTGTTCGTGCATTCAGAAAACTAAAAGGTTTCACCCAGGAAGGGCTGGCTAAGGAACTCGGTATATCGGTTTCTGTACTTGGAGAAGTGGAAAGAGGGAGCCGTATCCCGAAAGAAGACTTCTTGGTGAAGGTGGCAGAAGTGCTCAATATTTCTCTTGGGGACCTTGATCCTCAGGGTGAGTTGGAACATAGTGAATAATTCGTCACGTGATAAATAGATCAAAATCTGTTATTCTAAAAAAAGGCTGGATTCCATTCATGATACCCATCATGAACGGAGCGGCCTTTTTTAGAGATTTTTTATCACGATATCTGTGAGCCTCCAATGGCACACGAGGGACAGTTTTCTTAAAGAACTGAAACTTTAGGGGTGTTACAAACCCGGATATTGTGTAAAATAGTATGGTATATATTCGTATCAGTCTAGTAAAGCAGGAAAGCAGATAGAATAGGAGTGAAAATACATGAGTCATGAAGAAATAAATGACCAGTTTCGCGTAAGACGTGAAAAAATGGAGTCCATCCGTGAAAAAGGAATGGATCCGTTCGGTAAACGTTATGATCGTTCACACAGCTCATCAGAAATCAAAGAACAATATGATGAGTTTTCAAAAGAAGAGTTAGAAGAAAAAGAGATTACGGTAACGATTGCCGGCCGTATCATGACAAAGCGAGGAAAAGGAAAAGCGGGATTTGCCCACCTTCAGGATTTAGAAGGACAAGTCCAAATCTATGTGCGTAAAGATGCAGTAGGCGAAGAAGCTTACGAGTTCTTCAACACAGCAGATCTAGGAGATATCGTCGGTATTACAGGGACGGTTTTCAAAACAAAGGTTGGGGAGCTTTCAGTTAAAGCAAAAGAATTCACTTTGCTAACAAAAGCACTGCGCCCTCTTCCTGAGAAGTTCCACGGACTGAAAGACGTAGAACAACGCTACCGTCAGCGCTATCTGGACCTTATCACAAGCCAGGAAAGCAAAGAGACATTCATCGCTCGCAGCCGCATCATCCAATCGATGAGAAGATACTTAGATAACAACGGATACCTTGAAGTAGAAACACCAATGATGCATTCTATTGCAGGAGGGGCATCTGCACGTCCGTTTACGACACATCATAATGCCCTGGATATGCCTCTATTTATGCGTATCGCAATCGAGCTTCACTTGAAGCGCCTGATCGTCGGCGGTCTTGAAAAAGTATATGAAATCGGCAGAGTATTCCGTAATGAAGGGGTGTCGACACGACACAACCCTGAATTTACAATGATCGAGCTTTATGAAGCTTATGCGGATTACCGCGACATCATGGCATTGACTGAAAACCTCGTTGCCCATATCGCTAAAGAGGTATTCGGTTCTACAACTGTCCAATACGGGGATTATGAAGTGAACCTTGAGCCAGAGTGGACACGCCTTCATATGGTAGATGCCGTTAAAGAACACACAGGAGTAGATTTCTGGAAAGAAATGTCCGATGAAGAAGCACGTGCGCTGGCTAAGGAACATGGCATTGAGATTAAAGACAATATGCAATACGGCCATGTCGTAAATGAATTCTTCGAACAAAAAGTAGAAGACAAGCTTATTCAGCCTACATTCATCTATGGCCACCCGCTGGAGATCTCTCCACTTGCGAAGAAAAATGATGAAGATCCACGCTTTACAGATCGTTTCGAATTGTTCATCGTGGGCCGTGAGCATGCAAACGCGTTTACAGAGCTTAATGACCCAATCGATCAAAGAGAGCGCTTTGAAGCTCAGCTGAAAGAAAGAGAAGAAGGTAACGATGAAGCGCACATGATGGATGATGACTTCATAGAAGCGTTGGAATACGGTATGCCTCCAACAGGCGGTCTAGGAATTGGAATCGACAGACTCGTAATGCTATTAACGAACTCTCCGTCCATTCGTGATGTATTACTGTTTCCATTGATGCGTCATCGTGATTAATATTGTTTGATGTAGAAAGCAGCGGCTGATGGCCGCTGCTTTTTCTTATTTAATCTGTATTAATCATACAAATTCGAATGAATCCGTTTAGTCTGTTTATGAGTGGGAATAACATATTGAAAATGCAATTCTAGCCTTTCAATATAAAAAGTATAAAAAAGATGAAAAAACCTCTTGCGCCATTGTTTATATGGTGGTATATTATTATCTGTTGCCGCAAAACACGGCAAACACACAAAAAACTTTTTAAAAAAAGTTATTGACACCACGGTGTTGATGCTGTAATATTTAAAGGGTCGCTTCAAACGAAGCAAGCAACAAATTGAACCTTGAAAACTGAACAAAACAAGACAATACGTCAACGTTAATTCTAGATTTACCGCAACGATAGAATCGTTGCAAAAAGAGCTATTCAAACTTTTATCGGAGAGTTTGATCCTGGCTCAGGACGAACGCTGGCGGCGTGCCTAATACATGCAAGTCGAGCGGATCAAAGGGAGCTTGCTCCCTGAGATCAGCGGCGGACGGGTGAGTAACACGTGGGTAACCTGCCTGTAAGACTGGGATAACTCCGGGAAACCGGGGCTAATACCGGATAACTCAGTTCCTCGCATGAGGAACTGTTGAAAGGTGGCTTTTAGCTATCACTTACAGATGGACCCGCGGCGCATTAGCTAGTTGGTGAGGTAACGGCTCACCAAGGCGACGATGCGTAGCCGACCTGAGAGGGTGATCGGCCACACTGGGACTGAGACACGGCCCAGACTCCTACGGGAGGCAGCAGTAGGGAATCTTCCGCAATGGACGAAAGTCTGACGGAGCAACGCCGCGTGAGTGAAGAAGGTTTTCGGATCGTAAAACTCTGTTGTTAGGGAAGAACAAGTGCCGTTCGAATAGGGCGGCACCTTGACGGTACCTAACCAGAAAGCCACGGCTAACTACGTGCCAGCAGCCGCGGTAATACGTAGGTGGCAAGCGTTGTCCGGAATTATTGGGCGTAAAGCGCGCGCAGGTGGTTTCTTAAGTCTGATGTGAAAGCCCACGGCTCAACCGTGGAGGGTCATTGGAAACTGGGGAACTTGAGTGCAGAAGAGGAAAGTGGAATTCCAAGTGTAGCGGTGAAATGCGTAGATATTTGGAGGAACACCAGTGGCGAAGGCGACTTTCTGGTCTGTAACTGACACTGAGGCGCGAAAGCGTGGGGAGCAAACAGGATTAGATACCCTGGTAGTCCACGCCGTAAACGATGAGTGCTAAGTGTTAGAGGGTTTCCGCCCTTTAGTGCTGCAGCTAACGCATTAAGCACTCCGCCTGGGGAGTACGGTCGCAAGACTGAAACTCAAAGGAATTGACGGGGGCCCGCACAAGCGGTGGAGCATGTGGTTTAATTCGAAGCAACGCGAAGAACCTTACCAGGTCTTGACATCCTCTGACAACCCTAGAGATAGGGCTTTCCCCTTCGGGGGACAGAGTGACAGGTGGTGCATGGTTGTCGTCAGCTCGTGTCGTGAGATGTTGGGTTAAGTCCCGCAACGAGCGCAACCCTTGATCTTAGTTGCCAGCATTCAGTTGGGCACTCTAAGATGACTGCCGGTGACAAACCGGAGGAAGGTGGGGATGACGTCAAATCATCATGCCCCTTATGACCTGGGCTACACACGTGCTACAATGGACGGTACAAAGGGCAGCGAGACCGCGAGGTTTAGCCAATCCCATAAAACCGTTCTCAGTTCGGATTGCAGGCTGCAACTCGCCTGCATGAAGCTGGAATCGCTAGTAATCGCGGATCAGCATGCCGCGGTGAATACGTTCCCGGGCCTTGTACACACCGCCCGTCACACCACGAGAGTTTGTAACACCCGAAGTCGGTGAGGTAACCTTTTGGAGCCAGCCGCCTAAGGTGGGACAGATGATTGGGGTGAAGTCGTAACAAGGTAGCCGTATCGGAAGGTGCGGCTGGATCACCTCCTTTCTAAGGAATATATATGAAACGTTTGACAGTCGAAGTTTTGTTCAGTTTTGATGGTTTAATTACTATCAAAACCTTTTGTCTCTTACGAGACGAAATGAATTTGTTCTTTGAAAACTAGATAAAGATTTATTGATAGTCAAGAAATTACCGAGTATCGCCATTTTAGGTTTTAAACCTTATGTAACAACCAATTCGGTTAAGTTATGAAGGGCGCACGGTGGATGCCTTGGCACTAGGAGCCGATGAAGGACGGGACTAACACCGATATGCTTCGGGGAGCTGTAAGTGAGCTTTGATCCGGAGATTTCCGAATGGGGGAACCCATTGTTCGTAATGGAACAATATCCTTACTTGAATACATAGAGTATGGAAGGCAGACCCAGGGAACTGAAACATCTAAGTACCTGGAGGAAGAGAAAGCAAATGCGATTCCCTGAGTAGCGGCGAGCGAAACGGGATGTAGCCCAAACCAAGAGGCTTGCCTCTTGGGGTTGTAGGACACTCTATACGGAGTTACAAAGGAACGGAGTAGACGAAGAAGTCTGGAAAGGCTCGTCAAAGAAGGTAACAACCCTGTAGTTGAAACTTCGTTCCCTCTTGAGTGGATCCTGAGTACGGCGGGACACGTGAAATCCCGTCGGAAGCTGGGAGGACCATCTCCCAAGGCTAAATACTACCTAGTGACCGATAGTGAACCAGTACCGTGAGGGAAAGGTGAAAAGCACCCCGGAAGGGGAGTGAAAGAGAACCTGAAACCGTGTGCCTACAAGTAGTCAGAGCCCGTTAACGGGTGATGGCGTGCCTTTTGTAGAATGAACCGGCGAGTTACGATCCCATGCAAGGTTAAGTCGATGAGACGGAGCCGCAGCGAAAGCGAGTCTGAATAGGGCGAATGAGTATGTGGTCGTAGACCCGAAACCAGGTGATCTACCCATGTCCAGGATGAAGTCCAGGTAACACTGGATGGAGGTCCGAACCCACGCACGTTGAAAAGTGCGGGGATGAGGTGTGGGTAGCGGAGAAATTCCAATCGAACTTGGAGATAGCTGGTTCTCTCCGAAATAGCTTTAGGGCTAGCCTCATGTGTAAGAGTCTTGGAGGTAGAGCACTGTTTGGACTAGGGGCCCTCATCGGGTTACCGAATTCAGACAAACTCCGAATGCCAAAGACTTATCCATGGGAGTCAGACTGCGAGTGATAAGATCCGTAGTCGAAAGGGAAACAGCCCAGACCACCAGCTAAGGTCCCAAAGTATACGTTAAGTGGAAAAGGATGTGGAGTTGCTTAGACAACCAGGATGTTGGCTTAGAAGCAGCCACCATTTAAAGAGTGCGTAATAGCTCACTGGTCGAGTGACTCTGCGCCGAAAATGTACCGGGGCTAAACGTATCACCGAAGCTGTGGATTGACACCTCTAGGTGTCAGTGGTAGGAGAGCGTTCTAAGGACAGTGAAGTCAGACCGTAAGGACTGGTGGAGTGCTTAGAAGTGAGAATGCCGGTATGAGTAGCGAAAGATGGGTGAGAATCCCATCCACCGAATGCCTAAGGTTTCCTGAGGAAGGCTCGTCCGCTCAGGGTTAGTCGGGACCTAAGTCGAGGCCGATAGGCGTAGACGATGGACAACAGGTTGATATTCCTGTACCACCTCTTTTCCGTTTGAGCAATGGGGGGACGCAGGAGGATAGGGTAAGCGCACTGCTGGATATGTGCGTCTAAGCAGTTAGGCTGATGATGAGGCAAATCCCATCATCGTGAAGGCTGAGCTGTGATAGCGAGCGAATTATAGTAGCGAAGTTCCTGATTCCACACTGCCAAGAAAAGCCTCTAGCGAGGAAAAAGGTGCCCGTACCGCAAACCGACACAGGTAGGCGAGGAGAGAATCCTAAGGTGAGCGAGAGAACTCTCGTTAAGGAACTCGGCAAAATGACCCCGTAACTTCGGGAGAAGGGGTGCTCTTTGAGGTGCATAGCCTCGAAGAGCCGCAGTGAATAGGCCCAGGCGACTGTTTAGCAAAAACACAGGTCTCTGCGAAGCCGTAAGGCGAAGTATAGGGGCTGACGCCTGCCCGGTGCTGGAAGGTTAAGAGGAGTGCTTAGCGCAAGCGAAGGTGCGAATCGAAGCCCCAGTAAACGGCGGCCGTAACTATAACGGTCCTAAGGTAGCGAAATTCCTTGTCGGGTAAGTTCCGACCCGCACGAAAGGCGTAACGATCTGGGCACTGTCTCAACGAGAGACTCGGTGAAATTATAGTACCTGTGAAGATGCAGGTTACCCGCGACAGGACGGAAAGACCCCGTGGAGCTTTACTGTAGCCTGATATTGAATTTTGGTACAGCTTGTACAGGATAGGTAGGAGCCTTGGAAGCCGGAGCGCCAGCTTCGGTGGAGGCGTTGGTGGGATACTACCCTGGCTGTATTGAAATTCTAACCCGCGCCCCTTATCGGGGTGGGAGACAGTGTCAGGTGGGCAGTTTGACTGGGGCGGTCGCCTCCTAAAGAGTAACGGAGGCGCCCAAAGGTTCCCTCAGAATGGTTGGAAATCATTCGCAGAGTGTAAAGGCACAAGGGAGCTTGACTGCGAGACCTACAAGTCGAGCAGGGACGAAAGTCGGGCTTAGTGATCCGGTGGTTCCGCATGGAAGGGCCATCGCTCAACGGATAAAAGCTACCCCGGGGATAACAGGCTTATCTCCCCCAAGAGTCCACATCGACGGGGAGGTTTGGCACCTCGATGTCGGCTCATCGCATCCTGGGGCTGTAGTCGGTCCCAAGGGTTGGGCTGTTCGCCCATTAAAGCGGTACGCGAGCTGGGTTCAGAACGTCGTGAGACAGTTCGGTCCCTATCCGTCGTGGGCGCAGGAAATTTGAGAGGAGCTGTCCTTAGTACGAGAGGACCGGGATGGACGCACCGCTGGTGTACCAGTTGTCTTGCCAAAGGCATCGCTGGGTAGCTATGTGCGGAAGGGATAAGTGCTGAAAGCATCTAAGCATGAAGCCCCCCTCGAGATGAGATTTCCCATCACTTTATGTGAGTAAGATCCCTAGAAGATGACTAGGTAGATAGGTCAGAGGTGGAAGCATGGTGACATGTGGAGCTGACTGATACTAATCGATCGAGGACTTAACCACAAAGAGTCATTTTTAAATGAACACATTGGTCGATACTCGACTTTCTTGACATCAATCCTTTATCTAGTTTTGAAGGAACAAACCCTTCAATTGAATATTCGTCTGGTGATTATGGCGAAGAGGTCACACCCGTTCCCATGCCGAACACGGAAGTTAAGCTCTTCAGCGCCGATGGTAGTTGGGGGCTCTCCCCCTGTGAGAGTAGGACGTCGCCAGGCGATTTATAATCCGGAGGATTAGCTCAGCTGGGAGAGCATCTGCCTTACAAGCAGAGGGTCGGCGGTTCGATCCCGTCATCCTCCACCATGATTTTTTACGAAGCATCAGCGGAGTAAAAGAATCTTCCTTGATTTTTGCGCAAGCAAAATATCTTTCCAATGATTTTCTGAAGCTTATTTAAGACAAGCTGACGAAAACATCTTTTTTATGCCGGTGTAGCTCAACTGGTAGAGCAACTGACTTGTAATCAGTAGGTTGGGGGTTCAAGTCCTCTTGCCGGCACCATTTTGGTTTTTCTCATTATAATATAAGCCATTAGCTCAGTTGGTAGAGCACGAAAGAAATAACATCATTGAGTTATCTTCTAGCGTACAGCTCGAGCAGCATCTTGGTTAAGCTTCCTGAGAGCTGGACGTCGTAGATGCACAAAGATAGAAGTGAAATAATAATTTTTAATTAATACTATTACGAGCCATTAGCTCAGTTGGTAGAGCATCTGACTTTTAATCAGAGGGTCGAAGGTTCGAGTCCTTCATGGCTCACCATTGATTTTTGCTCAGGCAAAACATCATATCTTTTATCATGCGGGTGTGGCGGAATTGGCAGACGCACCAGACTTAGGATCTGGCGCCGCGAGGCGTGGGGGTTCAAGTCCCTTCACCCGCACCATATTTGCGGAAGTAGTTCAGTGGTAGAACACCACCTTGCCAAGGTGGGGGTCGCGGGTTCGAATCCCGTCTTCCGCTCCAAAGATTTTTGCCGGGGTGGCGGAACTGGCAGACGCACAGGACTTAAAATCCTGCGGTAGGTGACTACCGTACCGGTTCGATTCCGGTCCTCGGCACCAGAGTTTTTTGCAAAAGCAAAATAACTCTCAATAGCTTGTGCTAGCAAAACATCTTTTCTTAATTTGCGTCAGCAAATAGCCTTAATTAAATAATGCGCCCGTAGCTCAATTGGATAGAGCGTTTGACTACGGATCAAAAGGTTAGGGGTTCGACTCCTCTCGGGCGCGCCATCTATTTCGGGAAGTAGCTCAGCTTGGTAGAGCACTTGGTTTGGGACCAAGGGGTCGCAGGTTCGAATCCTGTCTTCCCGACCACCTTAGATGGGGCCTTAGCTCAGCTGGGAGAGCGCCTGCTTTGCACGCAGGAGGTCAGCGGTTCGATCCCGCTAGGCTCCACCAAGATTTTTTACGCAGCGTAAGCGGAGTAAAAGAATCTACCTTAACTCACTTCGGTGAAAAAAATTAAAAAAGTTGTTGACACTCAACAGTGTCGATGATATACTTGTAAAGTCGCTTCAAACGAAGCACTTAACAAATTGAACCTTGAAAACTGAACAAAACAAGACAATACGTCAACGTTAATTCTAGATTTACCGCAACGATAGAATCGTTGCAAACAAGAGCTATTCAAACTTTTATCGGAGAGTTTGATCCTGGCTCAGGACGAACGCTGGCGGCGTGCCTAATACATGCAAGTCGAGCGGATCAAAGGGAGCTTGCTCCCTGAGATCAGCGGCGGACGGGTGAGTAACACGTGGGTAACCTGCCTGTAAGACTGGGATAACTCCGGGAAACCGGGGCTAATACCGGATAACTCAGTTCCTCGCATGAGGAACTGTTGAAAGGTGGCTTTTAGCTACCACTTACAGATGGACCCGCGGCGCATTAGCTAGTTGGTGAGGTAACGGCTCACCAAGGCGACGATGCGTAGCCGACCTGAGAGGGTGATCGGCCACACTGGGACTGAGACACGGCCCAGACTCCTACGGGAGGCAGCAGTAGGGAATCTTCCGCAATGGACGAAAGTCTGACGGAGCAACGCCGCGTGAGTGAAGAAGGTTTTCGGATCGTAAAACTCTGTTGTTAGGGAAGAACAAGTGCCGTTCGAATAGGGCGGCACCTTGACGGTACCTAACCAGAAAGCCACGGCTAACTACGTGCCAGCAGCCGCGGTAATACGTAGGTGGCAAGCGTTGTCCGGAATTATTGGGCGTAAAGCGCGCGCAGGTGGTTTCTTAAGTCTGATGTGAAAGCCCACGGCTCAACCGTGGAGGGTCATTGGAAACTGGGGAACTTGAGTGCAGAAGAGGAAAGTGGAATTCCAAGTGTAGCGGTGAAATGCGTAGATATTTGGAGGAACACCAGTGGCGAAGGCGACTTTCTGGTCTGTAACTGACACTGAGGCGCGAAAGCGTGGGGAGCAAACAGGATTAGATACCCTGGTAGTCCACGCCGTAAACGATGAGTGCTAAGTGTTAGAGGGTTTCCGCCCTTTAGTGCTGCAGCTAACGCATTAAGCACTCCGCCTGGGGAGTACGGTCGCAAGACTGAAACTCAAAGGAATTGACGGGGGCCCGCACAAGCGGTGGAGCATGTGGTTTAATTCGAAGCAACGCGAAGAACCTTACCAGGTCTTGACATCCTCTGACAACCCTAGAGATAGGGCTTTCCCCTTCGGGGGACAGAGTGACAGGTGGTGCATGGTTGTCGTCAGCTCGTGTCGTGAGATGTTGGGTTAAGTCCCGCAACGAGCGCAACCCTTGATCTTAGTTGCCAGCATTCAGTTGGGCACTCTAAGATGACTGCCGGTGACAAACCGGAGGAAGGTGGGGATGACGTCAAATCATCATGCCCCTTATGACCTGGGCTACACACGTGCTACAATGGACGGTACAAAGGGCAGCGAGACCGCGAGGTTTAGCCAATCCCATAAAACCGTTCTCAGTTCGGATTGCAGGCTGCAACTCGCCTGCATGAAGCTGGAATCGCTAGTAATCGCGGATCAGCATGCCGCGGTGAATACGTTCCCGGGCCTTGTACACACCGCCCGTCACACCACGAGAGTTTGTAACACCCGAAGTCGGTGAGGTAACCTTTTGGAGCCAGCCGCCTAAGGTGGGACAGATGATTGGGGTGAAGTCGTAACAAGGTAGCCGTATCGGAAGGTGCGGCTGGATCACCTCCTTTCTAAGGAATATTTTATGAAACGTTTGACAGTCGAAGTTTTGTTCAGTTTTGATGGTTCAACCATCAAGGTTTTTTACGAAGCGTAAGCGGAGTAAAAGAACCAACCATTAAGTTTGTTCTTTGAAAACTAGATAAAGATTTATTGATAGTCAAGAAATTACCGAGTATCGCCATTTTAGGTTTTAAACCTTATGTAACAACCAATTCGGTTAAGTTATGAAGGGCGCACGGTGGATGCCTTGGCACTAGGAGCCGATGAAGGACGGGACTAACACCGATATGCTTCGGGGAGCTGTAAGTGAGCTTTGATCCGGAGATTTCCGAATGGGGGAACCCACTGTTCGTAATGGAACAGTATCCTTACTTGAATACATAGAGTATGGAAGGCAGACCCAGGGAACTGAAACATCTAAGTACCTGGAGGAAGAGAAAGCAAATGCGATTCCCTGAGTAGCGGCGAGCGAAACGGGATGTAGCCCAAACCAAGAGGCTTGCCTCTTGGGGTTGTAGGACACTCTATACGGAGTTACAAAGGAACGGAGTAGACGAAGAAGTCTGGAAAGGCTCGTCAAAGAAGGTAACAACCCTGTAGTTGAAACTTCGTTCCCTCTTGAGTGGATCCTGAGTACGGCGGGACACGTGAAATCCCGTCGGAAGCTGGGAGGACCATCTCCCAAGGCTAAATACTACCTAGTGACCGATAGTGAACCAGTACCGTGAGGGAAAGGTGAAAAGCACCCCGGAAGGGGAGTGAAAGAGAACCTGAAACCGTGTGCCTACAAGTAGTCAGAGCCCGTTAACGGGTGATGGCGTGCCTTTTGTAGAATGAACCGGCGAGTTACGATCCCATGCAAGGTTAAGTCGATGAGACGGAGCCGCAGCGAAAGCGAGTCTGAATAGGGCGAATGAGTATGTGGTCGTAGACCCGAAACCAGGTGATCTACCCATGTCCAGGATGAAGTCCAGGTAACACTGGATGGAGGTCCGAACCCACGCACGTTGAAAAGTGCGGGGATGAGGTGTGGGTAGCGGAGAAATTCCAATCGAACTTGGAGATAGCTGGTTCTCTCCGAAATAGCTTTAGGGCTAGCCTCATGTGTAAGAGTCTTGGAGGTAGAGCACTGTTTGGACTAGGGGCCCTCATCGGGTTACCGAATTCAGACAAACTCCGAATGCCAAAGACTTATCCATGGGAGTCAGACTGCGAGTGATAAGATCCGTAGTCGAAAGGGAAACAGCCCAGACCACCAGCTAAGGTCCCAAAGTATACGTTAAGTGGAAAAGGATGTGGAGTTGCTTAGACAACCAGGATGTTGGCTTAGAAGCAGCCACCATTTAAAGAGTGCGTAATAGCTCACTGGTCGAGTGACTCTGCGCCGAAAATGTACCGGGGCTAAACGTATCACCGAAGCTGTGGATTGACACCTCTAGGTGTCAGTGGTAGGAGAGCGTTCTAAGGACAGTGAAGTCAGACCGTAAGGACTGGTGGAGTGCTTAGAAGTGAGAATGCCGGTATGAGTAGCGAAAGATGGGTGAGAATCCCATCCACCGAATGCCTAAGGTTTCCTGAGGAAGGCTCGTCCGCTCAGGGTTAGTCGGGACCTAAGTCGAGGCCGATAGGCGTAGACGATGGACAACAGGTTGATATTCCTGTACCACCTCTTTTCCGTTTGAGCAATGGGGGGACGCAGGAGGATAGGGTAAGCGCACTGCTGGATATGTGCGTCTAAGCAGTTAGGCTGATGATGAGGCAAATCCCATCATCGTGAAGGCTGAGCTGTGATAGCGAGCGAATTATAGTAGCGAAGTTCCTGATTCCACACTGCCAAGAAAAGCCTCTAGCGAGGAAAAAGGTGCCCGTACCGCAAACCGACACAGGTAGGCGAGGAGAGAATCCTAAGGTGAGCGAGAGAACTCTCGTTAAGGAACTCGGCAAAATGACCCCGTAACTTCGGGAGAAGGGGTGCTCTTTGAGGTGCATAGCCTCGAAGAGCCGCAGTGAATAGGCCCAGGCGACTGTTTAGCAAAAACACAGGTCTCTGCGAAGCCGTAAGGCGAAGTATAGGGGCTGACGCCTGCCCGGTGCTGGAAGGTTAAGAGGAGTGCTTAGCGCAAGCGAAGGTGCGAATCGAAGCCCCAGTAAACGGCGGCCGTAACTATAACGGTCCTAAGGTAGCGAAATTCCTTGTCGGGTAAGTTCCGACCCGCACGAAAGGCGTAACGATCTGGGCACTGTCTCAACGAGAGACTCGGTGAAATTATAGTACCTGTGAAGATGCAGGTTACCCGCGACAGGACGGAAAGACCCCGTGGAGCTTTACTGTAGCCTGATATTGAATTTTGGTACAGCTTGTACAGGATAGGTAGGAGCCTTGGAAGCCGGAGCGCCAGCTTCGGTGGAGGCGTTGGTGGGATACTACCCTGGCTGTATTGAAATTCTAACCCGCGCCCCTTATCGGGGTGGGAGACAGTGTCAGGTGGGCAGTTTGACTGGGGCGGTCGCCTCCTAAAGAGTAACGGAGGCGCCCAAAGGTTCCCTCAGAATGGTTGGAAATCATTCGCAGAGTGTAAAGGCACAAGGGAGCTTGACTGCGAGACCTACAAGTCGAGCAGGGACGAAAGTCGGGCTTAGTGATCCGGTGGTTCCGCATGGAAGGGCCATCGCTCAACGGATAAAAGCTACCCCGGGGATAACAGGCTTATCTCCCCCAAGAGTCCACATCGACGGGGAGGTTTGGCACCTCGATGTCGGCTCATCGCATCCTGGGGCTGTAGTCGGTCCCAAGGGTTGGGCTGTTCGCCCATTAAAGCGGTACGCGAGCTGGGTTCAGAACGTCGTGAGACAGTTCGGTCCCTATCCGTCGTGGGCGCAGGAAATTTGAGAGGAGCTGTCCTTAGTACGAGAGGACCGGGATGGACGCACCGCTGGTGTACCAGTTGTCTTGCCAAAGGCATCGCTGGGTAGCTATGTGCGGAAGGGATAAGTGCTGAAAGCATCTAAGCATGAAGCCCCCCTCGAGATGAGATTTCCCATCACTTTATGTGAGTAAGATCCCTAGAAGATGACTAGGTAGATAGGTCAGAGGTGGAAGCATGGTGACATGTGGAGCTGACTGATACTAATCGATCGAGGACTTAACCACAAAGAGTCATTTTTAAATGAACACATTGGTCGATACTCGACTTTCTTGACATCAATCCTTTATCTAGTTTTGAAGGAACAAACCCTTCAATTGAATATTCGTCTGGTGATTATGGCGAAGAGGTCACACCCGTTCCCATGCCGAACACGGAAGTTAAGCTCTTCAGCGCCGATGGTAGTTGGGGGCTCTCCCCCTGTGAGAGTAGGACGTCGCCAGGCAAATAGAAAAAACAGCTCATTTACGGGCTGTTTTTTTGTTTTATCTATAAAAATGGCCAGCAGGACGGTAGAAATGGTCCTTATTCTGGGCTAGGACTGGATATATTATCAAAAATGGGGTACTTATTATCAAAAAAACAGATATATTATCAAAAACGAGATGTTTATTATCAAAAATCAAAATATATTATCAAAAGCCACTTATCACTTTAGATCAGCCATTTAGATCAAACCCCACACCACACTGACTTCGTCTGTCCACCCCCTGCCGCTGAACCACCGAACTGACATTAACTTTCCCAGCCCAACCAACATACAATACTCTAGGTTGAACAATCCAATTAAGAACCGATCTGAATAAACTCCCTTTTATACGTTTAAAAGTTTTCCAAAACAGGAAAACTTCTAAGGGTAAGTTCATAATTGCAAAGTTCAATGCCCAATTGTATAATTATAGTCAAATATAGTCAAAGTCAAAATGAGGAGGAGGTTTGATGAGGAACATTTCCGACATCATTGAGAGTTATTTGAAGAATGTTTTGGAGCTTAGTGAAAGTGAAATAGTAGAGATAAAAAGAAGCGAAATTGCGGATAAGTTTCAATGTGTTCCTTCTCAAATTAATTATGTGATCAATACCCGTTTTACGATTGAAAGAGGGTATGTGGTTGAAAGTAAACGGGGCGGCGGGGGCTATATCCGGATTATGAAGGTGAAAGCCCATGACCAGGTCCATCTTATAGATCAGCTGGTATCGCTGGTGACAAGAGCGATCAGTCAAAGTACAGCTGCAGATATTATATTCAGGTTAGTGGAAGAAGATATAATCTCGGAACGGGAAGCCAAGATTATGCTGAGTGTCATGGATCGTTCGGTAATCATGGTGGATCTGCCCGAACGGGATGTGCTTCGGGGAAGAATGTTAAAGGCTATGCTGGATAGCTTGAAGTATGAGTAAGGGTTGAGAGGTGAGTCGGATGATTTGTCAAGAGTGTAATGAGAGGCCTGCTACCCTACATTTCACGAAGGTAGTAAATGGGGAGAAGACAGAAGTGCATTTGTGTGAACACTGCGCCCAGGATAAGGGAGATAAGTTTATGTTTGATTCTTCACCTGGTTTTTCTGTGAATAACTTATTGGCAGGTCTTCTTAATATATCTCCTGCATTCAAGCAGGCGAAAACTTCGGAAATTCCTCATCAAGAGGTTTTGCAGTGTGAAAAGTGCAAAATGACTTTTCAGCAGTTCATCAATGTGGGAAGGTTTGGATGTTCTCACTGTTATGAGACCTTCAAATCACAACTGGATCCCATTTTAAAACGAGTGCACAGCGGCAACGTCGAGCATCATGGAAAAGTTCCTGAGCGCATGGGAGGAGCCATCCACTTAAAGAAAAAAATCCTTCAATTGAGGGCCGATTTGCAAGCATCGATCGAAAATGAAGAGTTTGAGGAAGCAGCCAAGATCAGAGACGAAATCCGCTCCCTGGAGAAAGAGGTTAAGAAAGAGGGGGGAGATGCTGGATGAGCCTTGAGAAATTTTTGAGTAATGCCGTCAGCTCCTGGATGAATGAAGAAGGTCCGAATTCGGATATTGTCCTTAGCTCCCGGGTGCGGCTTGCCCGTAATTTTACCGATTTCCGGTACTCCACTCTTTATTCAGCGGAGGAAGCAAAGGAAATCGTAAGCAAGGTAAGGGATAAGATCCCTCTATATCCAAAAGATTTAGGGGAATTGGAATTTCTGGCTACGAATGAGATTCAACCTCTTCAAAAAAGGGTATTGATGGAGAAACACCTGATCAGTCCTAATTTAGCTGAGAATGAAAAAGACGGTGCAGTACTTTTATCAAATGAAGAAGATGTCAGCATCATGATAAACGAAGAAGATCATATTCGAATACAGTGTTTATACCCGGGTCTGCAGCTAAAAGAAGCATTGAATCGGGCCAATGAAATCGATGATTGGTTTGAAAGTGAATTCAATTATGCGTTTGATGAGAAGCATGGATACTTAACGACATGTCCGACAAATGTTGGAACAGGGCTAAGGGCTTCGGTCATGATGCACCTTCCCGGCCTAGTGCTGACCCAGCAGCTGAACCGTATCATACCCGCCATCAACCAGCTGGGACTAGTGGTTAGAGGTATTTATGGAGAAGGCAGTGAAGCGTTGGGTAATATATTTCAAATATCGAATCAGATCACATTAGGTAAATCCGAAGAGGATATTGTGGAAGATTTATTAAGCGTCGTAAAGCAGATCATCGACAAAGAAGAGTCTGCCAGGGAAGCATTAGTCAAGACATCGAACATACAATTAGAAGACAGAGTGTTCCGCTCGCTCGGGGTACTTGAACACAGCCGCATCATCGAATCCAAGGAAGCAGCGAAATGTTTATCGGATGTAAGACTTGGAATCGATTTAGGATACATCAAAAACATATCCAAGAATATATTGAATGAACTAATGATTTTGACTCAGCCGGGGTTCCTGCAGCAATATTCGGGAGGACCTCTTAGACCAAATGAAAGAGATATAAGAAGGTCTTCTTTGATACGAGAGCGAATTAAATTAGATAAAGACGCATGTGAGGAGGAAGAATAATATGATGTTTGGTCGATTTACAGAAAGAGCACAAAAGGTATTGGCATTGGCCCAAGAAGAAGCAATCCGCTTGGCACACAGTAATATTGGCACTGAACATATTTTATTGGGACTTGTCCGTGAAGGTGAAGGGATTGCGGCGAAGGCATTGACTGCACTGGGGCTCAGCCCGGAGAAGATACAGAAGGAAGTAGAAGGCCTGATCGGTAAAGGTTCCGAGAAATCCCAAACCATTCATTATACACCTAGAGCGAAGAAGGTCATCGAGCTATCGATGGATGAGGCTCGTAAGCTGGGCCACTCATATGTGGGTACTGAACATATTTTACTAGGCTTGATCCGTGAAGGAGAAGGCGTCGCTGCTAGAGTACTTGGTAACCTTGGGGTAAGCTTGAATAAAGCGAGACAGCAGGTCCTGCAGCTGCTTGGCAGCAATGATTCCAACAATCATCAAGGCGGAGGCAATGCAAACGCGAATACTCCAACACTTGACAGCCTGGCACGTGATTTGACCGCGATTGCACGTGAAGGAAGTTTGGATCCTGTTATCGGAAGAAGTAAAGAAATTCAACGTGTCATAGAAGTTCTAAGCCGCCGTACAAAAAATAACCCGGTGCTGATCGGAGAGCCTGGTGTAGGTAAAACCGCTATTGCAGAAGGACTTGCGCAGCAAATTATTGCCAATGAAGTACCGGAAATTCTCCGTGACAAGCGCGTCATGACACTTGATATGGGTACAGTTGTGGCAGGAACGAAATACCGCGGTGAGTTTGAAGACCGTCTGAAGAAAGTAATGGATGAAATCCGTCAGGCAGGAAACATCATTCTGTTTATCGATGAGCTTCATACCTTGATCGGTGCAGGCGGGGCAGAAGGGGCGATTGATGCTTCCAATATCTTAAAGCCATCCCTTGCACGCGGAGAACTTCAATGTATCGGTGCGACTACGCTGGATGAGTACCGTAAATATATTGAAAAAGATGCCGCGCTCGAACGCCGCTTCCAGCCTATTCAAGTGAATGAACCGACTGCTGAAGAGTCCATCCAGATTCTGAAAGGGCTTCGCGATCGTTATGAAGCACATCACCGTGTATCGATTACGGATGATGCAATCGATGCTGCAGTCAAGTTATCAGACCGTTATATTTCCGACCGGTTCCTGCCGGATAAAGCAATTGACTTAATTGATGAAGCAGGCTCGAAAGTCCGTCTTCGTTCATATACGACTCCTCCAAATTTGAAAGAGCTTGAATCGAGACTTGAGGAGATCCGTAAAGAGAAAGATGCAGCCGTTCAAAGTCAGGAGTTTGAAAAAGCCGCATCGTTACGTGATACAGAACAGAAGCTGCGTGAAGAGTTAGATGAAACGAAAAACACATGGAAAGAAAAGCAGGGACAGGAAAATACAGAAGTAACCGTCGAAGATATTGCGACAGTTGTTTCCAACTGGACGGGAGTACCTGTATCGAAACTTGCCCAAACTGAAACAGACCGACTGTTGAAGCTTGAAGAAATCCTTCATTCACGAGTAATCGGTCAATCTGAAGCGGTAGTGGCTGTTTCCAAGGCAGTCCGTCGTGCCCGTGCAGGACTGAAAGATCCAAAACGTCCAATCGGTTCCTTCATTTTCTTAGGGCCGACTGGGGTAGGGAAGACAGAGCTTGCCCGCGCATTAGCTGAATCAATGTTTGGCGATGAAGAAGCGATGATCCGAATTGACATGTCTGAGTACATGGAAAAGCATTCGACTTCACGCCTTGTCGGCTCACCACCTGGATATGTAGGTTATGATGAAGGCGGACAGCTCACAGAAAAAGTTCGACGCAAGCCATATTCCGTCATCCTGCTGGATGAGATCGAAAAAGCTCACCCTGACGTCTTCAACATCCTGCTGCAAGTGCTGGAAGATGGACGTCTGACAGACTCTAAAGGAAGAACGGTAGACTTCAGGAATACCGTGCTCATCATGACGTCGAACGTCGGCGCACAATCGCTTAAGAGCAATAAATATGTCGGGTTCAACATCCAGGATGGGAAACAGGATTACAAAGATATGAAAGGGAAGGTCATGGAAGAGCTTAAGAGAGCATTCCGCCCAGAGTTCCTGAACCGTATCGATGAGATCATCGTTTTCCACTCTTTAGAGAAAGATCATTTAAAAGAGATTGTCACGCTTATGTCTGATCAGCTTACGAAACGTTTGAAGGAGCAGGATATCCATATCGAACTTTCAGCTTCTGCGAAGGAAAAGATCGCTGATGAAGGATTCGATCCGGAATACGGAGCCCGCCCGCTGCGCCGTGCAATCCAAAAGCACGTCGAAGATAAGCTGTCTGAAGAGCTGCTGAGAGGAAAAGTCCTGACAGGTCAAAGCATTGTGATTGATGTCGAGGATAAAGAATTTGTAGTGAAGGTAAAAGAAGAAGCTAATTCTACTACCTGATCATCTATTGAAAAGAGGTACACGTATTTGTATGGCGTGTATCTCTTTTTTTAATCAGTGATTCTGTTGAAGCTTGGCGTTTTATTAACGACTCCAGCTGTTGATTGGAGTGCAAGACGAAGACTCCTGCGGGTAAAGCGTAGCTGGGGAGACCCCGCAGGCGCATAGCGCCGAGGAGGCTCCACGCTCGCCCGCGGAAAGCGAAGTCTTGCACGGAAATCAACAGCGTTATTAAGAAAAGGCTTTTAGATAGAGTAACCGAAAGCATCCATACATAATCACGAAGGGCTTTTCATTGAAAGCCTTACACAAAATCGTTACAATCAATCCAATAAGGATTGGTATGAATCAACAATAGGTAAAATAGAGTAGAAGAGGAGAAGAACTGATTTGGCAAAGAAAAAAACGAAATTTGTATGTTCGTCCTGTGGATATGAGTCGGCTAAATGGATGGGGAAATGTCCAGGATGCGGTGAATGGAACTCCATGGTCGAAGAGGTTGCAATCACTGGCAAACAGCCCAGGGCTGCATTTATGCACAGCGAAAAGACGGGACCTTCCAAGGCTGAAAAACTTTCTTCCATTGAAACCAGGCAGGAACCACGGGTTTTAACCGAATCCAGGGAATTAAACCGGGTCCTTGGCGGCGGGGTTGTTCCCGGCTCGCTGGTTTTAATAGGAGGAGATCCGGGTATAGGGAAATCCACTCTACTTCTTCAGGTTTCCTCGCAGCTTGCCCGACAAAACCAGAAAGTCTTATATATATCCGGGGAAGAGTCGATTAAGCAGACAAAACTACGAGCGGATCGTTTAAATATTAAAGGCGATGAATTATATATTTACGCAGAAACCAATTTAGAGTCTATACATCAAACGATTGAGCATCTTTCTCCAGATTTTGTGATCATTGACTCTATACAGACGATTTATCACCCTGAAGTGACGTCTGCTCCGGGAAGCGTTTCGCAGGTGCGTGAATGTACTGCAGAGTTGATGAGAATCGGAAAAACGAAAGGCATTGCCATCTTCATTGTAGGGCATGTTACTAAAGAAGGTTCAATTGCAGGACCGAGACTGCTCGAACATATGGTAGATACCGTATTATATTTTGAAGGGGAGCGCCATCATTCTTATCGTATTTTAAGGGCCGTGAAAAACCGGTTTGGATCTACGAATGAGATGGGGATATTTGAAATGAAAGAGTTGGGGCTAGAAGAGGTGGCCAACCCGTCAGAGATTTTCCTTGAAGAACGTTCTGAAGGGGCAACGGGCTCTACCGTAGTGGCCTCGATGGAGGGAACACGACCGGTGCTCGTTGAGATACAGGCTCTTGTAACCCCGACAAGCTTCAATAATCCCCGCCGGATGGCAACGGGAATTGAGCATAGCCGTGTTTCTCTGATTATGGCTGTATTGGAGAAGCGGGTGGGAATGCTGCTGCAGCAGCAGGATGCCTATCTTAAAGTGGCTGGGGGAGTTAAGCTTGACGAACCGGCGATTGATTTGGCCGTTGCCACGAGTATTGCCTCCAGTTTCCGTGATAAAGCTTCTAACCCTCATGATTGTATTATTGGGGAAGTCGGGCTGACCGGAGAAATCAGGAGAGTTTCGAGAATTGAACAACGGGTCCAGGAAGCAGCGAAACTAGGATTCAAGCGTGTGATCGTTCCTCAAAATAACTTGAGCGGGTGGCATCCTCCCTCTGATATTAATGTAGTGGGTGTAGCTACGATAAACGAAGCACTGGCCCTTATTTTAAATTCTTAGAGTGCATTGTAATTTGAGAATTGTCCAGCTCCAGCGCATAGCCCCTCGAGACGTTTCGGTCCGCTGGGTGGAGTCAAAGAACGATTTCACTGGTCGGACCAAGAGCGTTTGTCAGGGCTGACAGAGGCGCTTGCGCTTTTCTAAGGAGGATAAGGTATGGAAGAGAAAAAAACTGAAAAATCGATATCGGATATTTTGCAATTTGTTGCTCCAGGAGCTCCAATCAGAGAAGGTATAGATAATGTACTCCGGGCAAAAACGGGAGGGCTGATCGTAGTCGGATACAATGACAAAGTGAGATCCGTCGTTGATGGTGGATTTCATATCAATTGCTCCTTTTCCCCGAGCTATCTTTATGAGCTTGCGAAGATGGACGGAGCCATTATCTTAAATGAAGTCGGTACGAAGATCTTATATGCTAATGCTCAATTGGCTCCGGATGTTTATGTGCCTTCTACAGAAACCGGGATGAGGCACAGGACAGCAGAAAGGGTTGCGAGGCAAACGAATGCCCTCGTCATTGCAATCTCACAAAGGCGAAATGTCATCACCCTTTATCAAGGCAATTTCCGCTATGCACTCAAGGATATTTCGGTTATTTTAACAAAGGCGAATCAGGCCATTCAGACCTTGGAGAAGTACAAGGTCGTGCTTGATCAGAGTATTTCCAATCTGTCAGTCCTGGAATTTGAGGAGCTTGTTACTCACAGTGACCTTCTTCAGGTTCTACACCGTTTTGAGATGGTTCTTCGCATTAAGAATGAACTCTTGACTTATTTGAGTGAGCTGGGAACGGAAGGAAGACTGATCCGCCTGCAGATGAATGAACTGCTGGCGGACATTGAAGAGGAAGCGATGTTGATCATCCGGGATTACGCACAGGACCGGGACATCAAGCCGTTTGAAGTGTTGTACAAATTCCAGGAGCTTGTCCATTCAGAGGTTCTCGATGATAATGTCCTGTTAAAACTGCTCGGATACCATGGATATGTGCATCATGATGATGCTATTTTCCCTCGTGGATACCGTGTGTTGAATAAGATACCACGGCTGCCTGTCGTGATCATTGAAAACTTGATCACTGAATTTGAATCATTGCCGAAGGTGTGCAGCGCGTCTGTCACTGAATTGGATGAAGTTGAAGGAATCGGTGAAGTGAGAGCAAGAAAAATCAAAGAGGGCCTGAAGCTCATTAAAGAACAGACGTTCGCAGACCGTCAGTTATAGAGACTAGTCAAAAAGACCCTGTTATGATACAATGGAATCTTTTTCAAAAAATTGACAGTTCGGTTCGGACATGTTAGCCTTTTTTTAAGACCATTATAATAGGGCTTTCTCTATTAAAAATATTTCTTTTGGGTTAAATCATGAAGTTTTCCGAATTCAAACGTTTTAAAAATAGTAAATTGTTTATAATGAGTAGAAGGAGGTGAGGGAATGTTAAAAAATATCGTAAAAGCGTGCTTCCTTATAGTAGGCGGGACACTGGGGATCTTTCTGCTTCCCGAATTGTTAACCGTACTAAATCTATCTGACATTCCTTTGATTAATAACCCTTATATGACTGCCATATTTGGTGCCATTATCTTTTATATTCTTACGTTTTGGGCAGTCGAGTACGTCGTCAATTTCGTTAAGTGGTTTGAAGATAGTCTCGTGAAGGCGCCCGTGACAGATTTATTATTTGGCAGTTTAGGTTTGATTATTGGTCTTTTTGTTGCCTATTTATTTGGTATTCCTTTTAATCAGATGGAAATTCCGATCGTAAATACGGTTGTTCCCATTCTATTAACATTGATTCTTGGTTATTTAGGATTTCAGGTTGGTTTTAAAAAGAGAGATGAACTGATGAGCCTTTTCCCGGCTGCAGGTAAGGGTAAGAAAAAGGGTGCAGATGATGATCTTGAGGAAAACGGCGTAAAGACGCTGAAGATTTTAGATACAAGCGTGATCATTGACGGTCGTATCGCTGATATCTGTCAAACTGGATTCCTTGAAGGGATCGTGGTCATCCCTCAGTTCGTTTTAGAGGAGCTTCAGCATATTGCTGATTCATCGGATGTATTAAAACGCAACCGCGGACGAAGAGGACTTGATATATTAAATCGTATTCAAAAAGAGCTGCCAGTCGAGGTACAGATTTACGAAGGAGACTTCGAAGAAATCCAGGAAGTCGATTCAAAGCTTGTAAAACTGGCAAAGATCACTAATGGAATTGTCGTGACGAACGACTTCAACCTGAATAAAGTCTGTGACCTGCAAAGTGTACAAGTATTAAACATCAATGACCTGGCAAACGCAGTCAAGCCGGTCGTTCTGCCTGGAGAAGAACTGAAGGTGCAAGTGATCAAAGATGGTAAAGAACATAACCAAGGCATTGCGTACCTAGACGACGGAACCATGATCGTAGTCGAAGAAGGCCGCAACTACATCGGCAAATACATCGATGTCCTGGTAACAAGCGTCCTCCAAACATCAGCAGGCCGAATGATCTTCGCCAAACCCAAGCAATTAGAAAAAGCATTATAAAAAACATAAAAGCGGAAGCATTTATTACAGCCGCTGCATCATACTTAAGTCAGTCTGAAAGGTGATTCCATCTTTTAGGTTGGCTTATTTTATACTCTAGTAGTCAGTAAAGGTTTTATAATTTTGCTAATGAAACAAATGCATTTATAGTGTTTAAGTAAAGGGAATATCCAGCTTTTGATTGGAGTGCAAGACGAAGACTCCTGCGGGAAAAGCGAGACAGGTGAGACCCCGCAGGAGCGAATCGACGAGGAGGCTCACCGGCCGCCCGCGGAAAGCGAAGTCTTGCACGGAGATTAAAAGCGCTGATTTAAGAGATCTCTTTGTGTTACAACCTTAAAAAAGAACTTTGAAAATAATCCTTTGAACACCAACAACTTTGCCCTGACTCCCCCAATACTGTAAGCTATAATAAAGATTGACAAACGAAAGAGTAAAAAGGAGTTAACGTATGGAGTATCAAGTTGTCATCCCTGCTGCCGGACAAGGGAAAAGAATGAAAGCAGGTAAAAATAAATTGCTGCTTGAGCTGAACAGCTGCCCTGTCATCATACATACACTGCGGGTGTTTGACCATGACCCATATTGCAAAGGCATCTATTTAGCCATCCACCCTGGTGATTGGGAAGCGTTCCAAGAATTAATCCAGCGCTTCAACATCCAAAAGGTCGTGAAACTGGTCGAAGGTGGAGAAGAGAGACAGCACTCGGTGTATAATGCATTGCTTGAGATAGATCACGAGATCGTTCTTGTTCATGATGGAGCAAGGCCGTTTATTAAACCAGCAACTATTCATCATCTGGTGGAAGAGACGCAATCTTCGGGAGCGGCGATTGCCGCTGTTCCAGTGAAAGATACGATCAAGAAGGTAATCGATGGAGCGGTCGAGGAAACGATTGAACGCTCTAGCTTGTGGATGGTACAGACCCCGCAGGCTTTTCGTGTTTCATTATTGAAACGTGCACATAAAGATGCCGCAGAAAGTGGTTTCCTGGGTACAGACGATGCATCCCTGGTTGAAAGGCTGAACATAGGTGTTTCAGTCGTAGAGAGTGACTACGATAATATAAAACTGACGACACCAGAGGATTTATACTTTGCAGAAGCAATCGTAAAGAAGCAAGAGGAAATGAGTGGAGGGAAATAACATGTTTAGAATCGGACAAGGTTTTGATGTACATCAATTAACAGAAGGCAGGCCATTGATTATGGGCGGGATCACCATTCCATTTGAAAAAGGGTTACTGGGCCACTCAGATGCGGACGTACTGCTCCACGCAGTGGCGGATGGCTGCTTAGGCGCAATTGCAGCAGGGGATATCGGAAAACACTTCCCCGACACAGACCCTGAATTCAAGGATGCCGATTCCGCCAAGCTTCTCCAGCATGTCTGGATGCTAGTAAAAGAACAAGGCTATGAACTTGGAAATATCGATTGTACCATCATCGCCCAAAAGCCCAAAATGGCTCCTTACATCGATGAAATGAGAGCGCGTATCGCCGAACTCCTGGAAACCGACATCACCCAGGTCAACGTAAAAGCAACCACATCAGAAAAACTAGGCTTCACAGGCCGCGGAGAAGGAATCGCCGCGCAAACGACGGTATTAATCAAAAAGAAATAACCATACAAAATCCGCTTTATTCCCTCTCGCAACGGTGTTAAAATAAGCAGAGGATTTATAGCACGTATCCAAAGGAGGAAACACTCATGACAAATGAAGTTCGTGTACGTTATGCCCCAAGTCCAACGGGACATTTACATATCGGTAACGCAAGAACAGCCCTATTCAACTATCTATTTGCCCGCAGCGTAAACGGCAAATTCATCATCCGTATTGAGGATACAGATAAAAAGAGAAACATTGAAGGCGGAGAAGAGAGCCAGCTGAAATACCTTCAATGGCTTGGTATCGATTGGGATGAAAGTGTCGACAAACCGGGAGAATACGGTCCTTACCGCCAATCTGAACGTAACCATATCTATGAGCAGTATTTGAACGAGCTGTTAGAAAGCGGACAAGCATATAAGTGCTATTGCACCGAAGAAGAGCTTGAAGCTGAGCGTGAAGCTCAAACGGCAGCTGGTCAAATGCCCCGTTATTCCGGCAAATGCCGCAATTTGACGAAAGAAGATCAAGAGCGCCTGGCTGCAGAAGGCCGTCAACCGAGCATTCGTTTCAGAGTGCCTGCAGGCAAAGTGTATTCATTCAATGATATCGTGAAAGAAGATGTTTCTTTCGAATCCGATGGAATCGGCGATTTCGTTATTGCAAAGAAGGATGGAACACCTACGTATAACTTTGCGGTAGCGGTAGATGATTATTTGATGAAGATCTCTCACGTACTTCGCGGGGAAGACCATATCTCGAATACGCCGAAGCAGCTGATGATCTTTGAAGCGCTTGGATGGGAAGCACCTGTGTACGGTCATATGACGCTGATCGTCAATGAAAGCCGTAAGAAGCTTAGTAAACGTGATGAAAGCATCATTCAGTTCATCGAGCAGTACGAAGCCCTGGGATATCTGCCTGAAGCATTATTCAATTTCATTGCGCTATTAGGCTGGTCGCCTAAAGGAGAAGAAGAACTGTTCTCAAAAGAAGAGTTCATCGAAATCTTTGATCCTGAACGTTTATCCACTTCTTCTGCTCTTTTCGATAACCAGAAGCTGACATGGATGAACAATCAATACATGAAGAATCTTGAGCTCGACCAAGTAGTGGAACTTTCGCTGCCGCACCTGATCAAGGCCGGCAAACTGGAAGAACAAATGACAGACGAAAAGCGTGAATGGGCTAAAGGCGTCATTTCCCTTTACCAGGAGCAAATGAGTTTTGGGGCAGAAATCGTAGAATTGTCTGAGATGTTTTTCAAGAAAGATCTCGAATACGATGCGGATGCAAAAGCGGTATTGGAAGAAGAGCAGGTGCCTGAAGTGCTTCAGGCTTTCTTGGAAGAGATTGATGCGCTTGAAAACTACGAAGCGGCTGAAATCAAAAAATCAATCAAAGCTGTTCAAAAGTCGACAGGCCATAAAGGGAAGAAGCTGTTCATGCCGATCCGTGTTGCGGTAACTGGCCAGACACATGGCCCTGAATTGCCGAATGCAATCGAGCTTTTGGGGAAAGATAAAGTAAAGCACCGTCTTCAAAGTCTTTTAGGTTAACATTTTCGAATAAATGTAATATAGTAAGAGTACCAATTCATTCATATTGATCGCGTTGATGAGGAGAAGTAAGAAAAGGACGCTTATTAGAGAGAACCATCACCGGCTGAAAGTGGTTCAGGCCTCTCCCTTTCTGAAATGCACCTCAGAGCCCGTTACTGAAATAAGTAGGTAATGGCGGTTTCCTGCCGTTAACAGGTCGAGTTGGAGAAGAGAGATTCTTCTCAATCAGAGTGGAACCGCGCTGCCTATGCGTCTCTGTCATTACGATGACAGGGACGTTTTTTATTTTCTAAGAAAGTATAACTTGAATTTGAGAAATGGCCAGCTCGAGCGCCCAGCCCCTTGAGACGTTTCGGTCCTCCGGGTGGAGTCAAAGAACAACTTCACTGGTCGGTCCAAGAGCGTTGGTCGGGGATGAACAAGGCGCTTGCGCTTTTCTAGATAGGAGGGGAGAAGATGTTTAAGGCATTCAAAGAAGATATAGATGTTGTATTTGAACAGGATCCGGCTGCCAGAAGTTATATTGAAGTGATTCTGACGTATTCAGGACTTCACGCTATTTGGTCCCACCGGATCGCTCATGCGTTTTTTAAACGGAAGTTCTTTTTTCTGGCACGTTTGATATCCCAGATCAGCCGTTTCTTCACCGGGATTGAAATTCATCCGGGTGCAAAGATCGGACGCCGTTTCTTCATTGACCATGGTATGGGTGTGGTGATTGGGGAAACATGTGAGATAGGGGATAACGTGACGATCTTCCAGGGTGTTACCTTGGGCGGGACCGGCAAGGAGAAAGGGAAGCGGCATCCGACCATCCATGATAACGCGCTGATTGCAACAGGTGCCAAGGTATTAGGCTCTATCATAGTTGGAGAAAATTCTAAAGTCGGGGCCGGATCTGTCGTGCTGAAGGATGTGCCTCCGAACTCTACTGTTGTCGGAATTCCCGGCCGAATTGTGATAAGGGACGGAGTAAAGGTGCAGAAAGATTTGAATCACAGCAACCTGCCAGACCCAGTATACGATCGAATGAAACAGATGCAGGAAGAAATCGATGAACTGAAAACATTACTGAAGGATCATGAGGGAAGGAGTCGATCAATATGACGATTCGTTTATATAATACGTTAACAAGTAAGAAAGAGGAATTTCATCCGCTGGAAGAGGGTAAAGTGAAAATGTATGTTTGCGGGCCGACCGTATACAATTACATTCATATCGGGAACGCCCGTCCTGCCATTGTGTTTGATACAGTCAGACGTTACTTGGAATACAGAGGATATGATGTTCAATATGTATCCAATTTTACAGATGTCGACGATAAGCTGATCAAAGCGGCGAATGAATTGGGAGAAGAAGTCCCGACCATCGCCAAGCGATTTATTGAAGCCTATCATGAGGACACGGGAGCGCTCGGCTGCAAAAAAGCCGATATCCATCCGACAGTAACGGAAAACATCGAAACGATCATCGAGTTCATCTCAGCCCTTGTTGAAAAGGGGTATGCGTATGAGTCAAAGGGCGATGTCTATTACCGCACCAGAAAATTCGAAGGGTACGGTAAGTTGTCCCATCAACCGATCGATGAACTGAAAGCGGGGGCGCGTATCGATGTAGGTGATAAAAAAGAAGATGCCCTTGATTTTGTTTTATGGAAAGCGGCCAAAGAAGGCGAAATTTCCTGGGATAGTCCATGGGGCAAAGGTCGTCCTGGTTGGCATATCGAATGCTCTGCCATGGCGAAACGTTATTTGGGTGACAGCATCGATATCCATGCAGGGGGACAGGACCTCACTTTCCCTCACCATGAAAATGAGATTGCACAGTCTGAAGCTCTGACGGGCAAGCCGTTCGCCAAGTACTGGATGCATAACGGCTACATCAATATCGATAATGAAAAAATGTCTAAGTCACTGGGGAACTTCGTATTGGTTCACGACATCATCAAGGAGCAGGATCCGCAGGTTCTTCGTTTCTTCATGTTGTCAGTGCACTACCGCCATCCGATCAACTACAATCTAGAGCTTCTGCAAAATGCCGAAACCGCTCTTGACCGGATCAAGACAGCTTATGAAAACCTTAAACACCGCAAGGAATCGAGTACAGACCTGACGGATCACAATCAAGAATGGCTTGATAAGGTAGCAGGGTTAAAAGAACAGTTCATTTCTGAAATGGATGATGACTTCAATACAGCGAATGGTATTTCAGTGCTGTTTGAGTTATCCAAACAAGCGAATTATTATCTGATGGAGAAGAATACGGCTGTAGAGGTCATCGATTCTTTCCTTCATCAATTTGAAGATTTCTTCGAGGTGCTGGGTCTCAGCCTGCAAGTGGAAACCGAGCTTCTGGATGAAGAAGTGGAAGAGCTGATCGAAAAGCGTATCCAGGCCCGTAAAGACCGGAACTTCCAGTTGGCGGATGAAATTCGCGACACATTGAAAGAAATGAATATCATTTTAGAAGACACACCGCAGGGTACCCGCTGGAAGAGAGGTTCCTGATGATATACGAAACAAATGAACAAATCGATGCGAAACAAATAAATGCGCTCGCCCTTGCGTATATGGGAGATGCCGTCTATGAGACGTATGTGCGGCAGCTCCTGTTGACGAAGGGGAAAATCAAACCGAACCAGCTTCACCGAGCGGCAACCAACTATGTGTCAGCGAAAGCACAGGCAGCAATTTTGAAGAAGCTTTTTGATGAGGACCGCCTAACCGAGGAAGAGATCAATATTGTCAAGCGCGGCCGTAATGCGAAATCAGGAAGTGTTCCCAAGAATACAGATGTGCAGACGTATAATCACAGCACAGCTTTTGAAGCGCTGATCGGGTACTTATTTTTACTGAACAGAACAGAACGATTAGAAGAATTAATAAAGATCATTTTTGACAGTCATGGAAAGGAGGAATAAGCAATGAGCAAAGACTTTATTGGTGGAAGGAACCCCGTCATTGAAGCATTGAAGTCGGGGAGGGAAATTAATAAGATATGGATTGCGGAAGGTTCTCAGAAGGGATCGATTCAGCAGATCCTCGGTCTGGCCAAGGATGCGAATGTGATGGTTCAATATGTTCCCAAGAAAAAAATCGAGCAGATGGTAGCAGAGAATCATCAGGGAGTGGTTGCTTCGGTGGCTGCTTATAAATATGCAGAGATCGATGATATTTTCGATAAAGCTGCACAGAAAGGGGAGGATCCGTTCATTCTCATCTTGGACGAGCTTGAGGATCCTCATAATCTTGGATCCATCATGAGAACAGCGGATGCAACGGGCGCTCACGGGATTATCATTCCAAAACGCAGAGCGGTAGGATTGACCTCAACCGTAGCGAAAGCGTCAACAGGGGCGATCGAACATATTCCTGTAGCCCGTGTCACAAACCTCTCGAGAGCAGTGGACGAGCTGAAGGAACGAGGTGTGTGGGTTGCCGGAACGGATGCAAAAGGCAAGCAGGACTACAGGCAGCTTGATGGGACGCTGCCGATCGGACTCATTATCGGAAGTGAAGGTAAGGGTATGAGCCGCATTCTTCGTGATAAGTGTGATTTCCTGGTCCAGCTACCGATGGCAGGCCATGTCACGTCATTGAATGCTTCGGTGGCAGCCAGTATCTTAATGTATGAGGTTTACCGGAATCGCCACCCGCTGGGGGAATAGGGAATAATGGATATTCTCCTCGTGGATGGATATAACATCATTGGTGCCTGGCCGGAATTGAATGAATTGAAGAAAAAGGATTTAGCAGCGGCCCGGGACCGGCTTGTCGAGCAGATGGCCGAATATCAGGGATATACCGGCTACCGGGTCATTGTGGTCTTTGATGCATACTATGTTCAGGGAGTCGCCCGCAAGTACAATAATTATAAGGTGGAAGTATTATTCACAAGAGAAAATGAAACGGCGGATGAACGGATCGAGAAGCTTGCCATCGAGCTGGGCAACATCAAAACCCAAATCCATGTGGCGACTTCCGATTTCACTGAACAGTGGGCAATTTTCGGTCAGGGGGCTCTGCGTAAATCTGCCAGAGAACTTTTGACAGAAATAAAAGTGATTGAAAAAAAGATTGAGAGAAAAGTCCGCACATCCACTGATAATAAGCCATCCTCGAAGATTCAATTGTCGGACGAAGTTGCTGAAATTTTCGAAAAATGGCGCCGCGGTGAACGATGAGCGGTTGACGATTGAATTTTCTGTAATGTATAATATTTCTATCTATTGTTTTGCGCGGGGGGATGTGTGTGAGCAATATCATCAAGAAGGATACATTTACCAGTCAGTTTGAAGGTATGGATGATGAAGAGATAATAGAAGCCGTCCATCTGGGGAATAGCGAAGCGCTGGATTTCCTGATCAAAAAGTATCGGAATTTTGTGAGAGCGAAAGCCCGCTCGTATTTTTTAATCGGAGCAGATAAAGAGGATATCGTGCAGGAAGGTATGATTGGTCTTTATAAAGCCATCCGGGACTATAAAGAGGACAAGCTTACCTCTTTTAAGGCATTTGCCGAGCTTTGTATCACCAGGCAGATCATCACGGCGATCAAGACAGCGACCAGACAGAAACATATACCGCTAAATTCATATGTCTCATTGGACAAACCTATCTATGATGACGAATCGGACAGGACTCTGCTGGATGTCATTTCAGGTGCGAAGGTTAGTGATCCGGAAGAGCTGATTATCAATCGTGAAGAATTCGATAACATGGAAGATAAGATGGCCCAGCTGCTCAGCGACCTTGAGAGGAAAGTCCTGGCGCTTTATTTGGATGGACAATCCTATCAGGAAATATCGGAAGAATTGAACCGTCATGTCAAATCAATTGATAACGCTTTACAGCGGGTGAAGCGAAAGCTTGAGAGATACCTTGAGGTACGTGAAATAACGATGTAATTGTGTTATTGACACAAATTGGTGCCCGTGTTATTTTTGATAGGACTTACTATGTATATTTTAGGTGAATGATATGGCTGCTAAATTAGTACTGGCCTGTTCGGTGTGCGGTTCAAGAAATTATAGTGTTCCAAGTAATCGCAATCAATCGGTGAGGCTGGAGATAAAGAAGTTCTGTAATACATGCAATGCTCACACCCTACACAAAGAAACAAAATAGTTGAGTGAGAAGTCTTGCGTATTGATACAAGTTGGAGGTTACAAAAGGATGGTTAATTTCTTTCGCAATGTTGCATCAGAGATGAGAAAGGTCAGCTGGCCAAAACGTAAAGAATTAACACGCTACACAATCACTGTTATCACAACAGTCGTATTCGTCGCTGTTTTCTTTGCTGTTATCGATTTAGGGATTTCCGAATTGATGCGTTTGATCATCGGTTCTAAATAGAAGGCTGTTTTCTAAAAGGTTGTTGCTTTTCGTAAATTGGCTTGCAGCCTGAATATTGCTTGTGGACGTGCTCTTTTCGAACTCTCAAGTTTAAACAAAAGACGGACGGACAAGCCGAAAATACCCAAGTTCCGGTATTTTCTTGTGTGCAAAGTGACGAAGTATGCGAAAAGAGCTCAATAGAAAGATAGAATTAATTGTATATAACATGTGAAAGCATGGTATAATGAACATTAATAGAGTACATGACCTTTAAGCCCGTTCACTTTTACGGGTTTTTTCATTTGGAGAAAAAAGTCAAAAGGTATTCTTTAAATAGCGAGGAGGGACGGACGCTAAGTCCTATCAAATGGAGAAGAATTGGTATGTAGTTCATACTTATTCAGGATATGAGAACAAGGTTAAAGCGAATCTTGAGAAACGTGTTGAATCAATGGGGATGCAAGACAAGATCTTCCGTGTGCTCGTACCTGAAGAAGAAGAAACAGATATTAAGAACGGTAAGAAAAAAGTAGTGAAAAAGAAAGTATTCCCAGGTTACGTCATCGTGGAAATCGTCATGACAGATGATTCCTGGTATGTTGTAAGAAATACCCCTGGAGTGACAGGGTTCGTCGGTTCAACAGGGTCGGGATCAAAGCCTACACCGCTGCTGCCGGAAGAAGTGACGTATCTTCTGAAACAAATGGGCATGTCCGATAAGAAGATAGAAGTAGACTTCGAATTGGGCGAGACGGTAAAGGTGAACGAAGGGCCGTTTGCTAACTTTACAGGCACAATTGAAGAAATCGATTCTGCCAAATCGAAAGTCAAAGTCCATGTAAATATGTTCGGCAGGGATACCCCGGTAGAACTTGATTTCTCTCAAATTGATAAATTATAATGGAAAAGAACTTGAAATCACTCAAAAAAAGTGATAATATTTCATAAGTCAGTGCGTCTCGACAAGAGATACTGAAACTAATAAACGTTCTTTATGTTGATAAAGACATTTTTTACATTTGAGTGGGAGGGTGAAAAACCCAATAACCACATCACGGACTTAAGGAGGTGTGTCTCGTGGCTAAAAAAGTTATCAAAATGGTTAAATTGCAAATTCCTGCAGGTAAAGCTAATCCAGCTCCACCGGTTGGTCCTGCATTAGGTCAAGCAGGTGTTAACATCATGGGATTCTGTAAGGAATTCAATGCTCGTACAGCAGATCAAGCTGGCTTAATCATTCCTGTTGAAATTACGGTATTTGAAGACCGTTCATTTACATTCATCACAAAAACTCCACCTGCTGCTGTTCTACTTAAGAAAGCGGCTGGTATCGAGTCTGGTTCAGGCGAACCTAACAGCAAAAAAGTGGCAACACTTAAACGCGATAAAGTACGTGAAATTGCTGAAACAAAAATGCCTGACTTAAATGCAGCTAGCGTTGAATCAGCTATGCGCATGGTAGAAGGAACTGCGCGCAGCATGGGTATCGTCATCGAAGACTAATCCAGCTTCGCTTATCTGAATGTTCCTGTTGAACGAGGTTGCGATGATGAAATGTATTGTTTCACTCTCGCAACCTTATTTCGTGGGAGGTTATTCCGCTAAAACCACATCAAGGAGGAAATTATAAAATGGCTAAAAAAGGTAAAAAGTTTCTTGAAGCTCAAAAGCTTGTAGATCGTACTACAGCTTACTCAGTTGAAGAAGCAATCGAATTAGTAAAGAAAACAAACATCGCTAAGTTTGACGCAACTGTTGAAGTAGCGTTCCGCTTAGGAGTAGATACTCGTAAAAATGACCAGCAGATCCGTGGTGCAGTAGTATTACCACACGGTACTGGTAAAACTCAAAAAGTTCTTGTATTCGCTAAAGGCGAAAAAGCAAAAGAAGCAGAAGCTGCTGGCGCTGACTTCGTTGGTGATGCAGACCTAATCAACAAGATCAACCAAGGTTGGTTCGAGTTCGACGTAATCGTTGCAACTCCTGACATGATGGGTGAAGTTGGTAAACTTGGTCGTGTATTAGGACCTAAAGGTTTAATGCCAAACCCTAAAACTGGAACAGTGACTTTCGATGTTGAAAAAGCTGTTAACGAAATCAAAGCTGGTAAAGTAGAATACCGTGCTGACAAAGCTGGTAACGTACATGTTCCTGTTGGAAAGATCTCTTTTGACAGCGAAAAATTAGTTGAGAACTTCGCAACTATGTACGAAACAATGCTTAAAGCTAAACCTTCTGCAGCTAAAGGAACTTACATGAAGAACGTTGCTGTTACTTCAACTATGGGTCCTGGCGTTAAAGTTGATCCATCAACTTTTGCAGTTAAGGCATAATTTGGTATTGACTTACTAAGAACTAGTCATTATAATTAGTTCTGTTGTTAAAAAACGAATACATTTGTACCGTAGACAGCAGGTGCTCATTCAGAGCTTAATTTCCCGCCGAGGTAATTGCGATAAAAAATACGCTTGTGATGCGTGTTAGCGATGCCCTTATGTCTACAATGATATAAGGGCATTTTTTATTGGATGACGGTATAAATGTTCATCAGTCAATCTACAGGAGGTGTAATGATGAGCAGCATTCTAGAACAAAAGCAACACATCGTTGGAGAAATCTCCGACAAGTTAAAAAACAGTGTATCTACAATCATCGTAGATTACCGTGGCCTAGATGTTTCTGAAGTAACTGAGCTTCGTAAACAACTTCGTGAAGCTGGCATCGACTTCAAAGTGTACAAAAACACGATGACTCGTCGTGCTGCAGCAGAAGCTGGTCTTGAAGGGTTGAACGAATTCTTAACTGGTCCAAACGCAATCGCGTTCAGTTCAGAAGAAGTTGTAGCTCCTGCAAAGATCCTTAACAACTTCGCTAAAGAACACGAAGCACTTGAAATCAAAGCTGGTGTTATCGAAGGAACAATCACATCTGTTGAAGATGTTAAAGCTATCGCTGAACTTCCAAGCCGCGAAGGACTTCTTTCTATGCTACTCAGCGTGCTTCAAGCTCCAATGCGCAACTTCGCGTTGGCTACAAAAGCCGTTGCAGACCAAAAAGAAGAACAAGGCGCGTAAGTTAAACAGAGTCGCTTAAAAAATATTATGAACAAACACACTAAGGAGGAAATTTAAAATGAGTAAAGAGCAAATCATTGACGCGATTAAAGAAATGTCCGTTCTTGAATTAAACGATCTAGTAAAAGCAATCGAAGAAGAATTCGGAGTAACTGCTGCAGCACCTGTAGCTGTAGCTGGTGGCGGAGCAGAAGCTGCTGCTGAAAAAACTGAATTTGACGTTGTTCTTGAGAGCGCTGGTTCTCAAAAGATCAAAGTTATCAAAGTTGTTCGTGAAATCACAGGTCTTGGACTTAAAGAAGCGAAAGAACTTGTTGACAACACTCCAAAAGCTCTTAAAGAAGGCGTTTCTAAAGAAGAAGCTGAAGAGCTTAAAGCTAAACTTGAAGAAGTTGGCGCTGGCGTAGAAGTTAAGTAATAATCGCATAGAAGAAAAGCTCGCTTTATAAGCGGGCTTTTTTCTTCTTTTGGTTATATACTTGAAGCCATTTAACAGATGGAGGTGTAATAATGACTAATCACTACTATTCCAATAAGCCGGAAGTAGAAAGTAATCCTCAAATTATCCAATTTGAATTACGTGGGCATTCCTTCCGATTCAAAACGGACCAGGGAGTCTTTTCGAAAAGAGAAGTGGATTTCGGGTCAAGAACTTTGATAGAGAACTTCGAGCTGCCAGAAACAGAAGGTGACTTGTTGGATGTCGGGTGCGGTTACGGACCGATCGGTTTGACTTTGGCTAAAGATTTTGATGACCGGAGGGTTCATATGGTTGATGTAAATGAAAGAGCCCTGATGCTTGCAAGTGAAAATGCGAAAGCGAATGGTGTGGAGAATGTAAGCATCTACCAAAGCGACCGTTATCAAAACGTAAAAGAAAAGAGTTTTGCGGCAATCCTTACGAACCCTCCAATCAGAGCGGGTAAGGAAACTGTTCATTCCATTCTTTCCGAGAGCTATGACTACTTGGCGGATAATGGTGAGTTATGGGTCGTTATTCAGAAGAAACAAGGCGCTCCATCTGCCATGGATAAAATGGAAGAGTTGTTCTCAAATGTAGAAATCGCTGCAAGAAAAAAAGGTTACTACATTTTGAGGTCGGTAAAATAAATCCGTTGACGTAGCTAATACGCTATGATAACATTATAAAATGCAAAAATATTATTTTCCGGTATTGTGTCCATATGTATACATATTGGATAAATTGGAAAAGATTATAAAATAATAGTTCGTCATATGAAAATGAGGTTTTATCATTAAAACCCTTTTTCTTTTTGTCTTGTGTAGAGTCAAAACTACTATAGACAATATAGACACAACCAAAACGCTTGATTTGAGGGGTGAATCAGTTGACAGGTCAACTAGTTCAGTATGGACGACACCGCCAACGCAGAAGTTTTGCGCGTATCAGTGAAGTTTTAGAATTGCCGAATTTAATCGAAATTCAAACTTCCTCGTATCAATGGTTTCTTGATGAGGGGTTAAGAGAAATGTTCCGTGACATTTCTCCGATTGAGGACTTCACTGGTAATCTCTCTTTAGAATTTATTGATTATAGTCTGGGAGAGCCAAAGTACTCGGTGGAAGAATCAAAGGAAAGAGATGTAACTTACTCTGCGCCGCTTAGGGTGAAAGTCCGTCTTGTGAATAAGGAAACTGGAGAAGTGAAAGATCAAGACGTATTTATGGGTGATTTTCCATTAATGACGGATACAGGTACTTTTGTCATTAATGGAGCTGAGCGTGTCATCGTATCTCAGCTTGTTCGTTCACCTAGTGTGTACTTCAGCGGAAAAGTAGATAAGAACGGAAAGAAAGGGTTTACTGCTACCGTTATACCAAACCGCGGAGCTTGGCTTGAGTATGAAACAGATGCTAAAGATGTTGTATATGTGCGAATTGATCGAACTCGCAAACTGCCGGTAACGGTTCTTTTACGTGCCCTTGGGTTTGGCTCTGATCAAGAAATCATCGATTTGATCGGTGATAATGAGTACATTCGTAACACGCTCGAGAAAGACAATACGGAAGGTATCGACAAAGCATTGCTCGAAATCTATGAGCGTCTGCGTCCGGGAGAACCTCCTACAGTAGAAAATGCTAAAAGTTTACTCGTTTCACGTTTCTTTGATCCAAAGCGTTATGACTTGGCAAACGTTGGACGTTATAAGATGAATAAAAAGCTTCATATTAAGAACCGTTTATTCGGTCAGACTCTAGCAGAAACTCTAGCAGATCCGGAAACGGGCGAGATTCTTGCAGAGAAAGGCACGGTCCTTGACCGTCGTACACTTGATAAGGTCATCCCTTATTTAGAAGAGGGAATCGGATTCAAGACATATCAGCAGTCCGGCGGAGTATTGGAAGAAGATGTTCTTCTTCAATCTATCAAAATTTACTCTCCAAACGAAGAGGGAGAACAAGAGATTAATGTAATCAGTAACGCGTATGTAGAAGAAGAAGTCAAATACATCACACCTGCTGACATCATCTCTTCCATCTCATATTTCTTCAACTTATTGCATGGAGTAGGATTGACAGATGATATCGACCACTTAGGTAACCGTCGTTTACGTTCGGTTGGCGAATTGCTGCAGAATCAGTTCCGTATCGGTCTTTCCCGTATGGAGCGTGTGGTTCGTGAGAGAATGTCCATCCAGGACACAAATACGATCACTCCACAGCAGCTGATCAATATTCGTCCGGTCATCGCTTCCATCAAAGAGTTCTTTGGAAGCTCACAGCTGTCTCAATTCATGGACCAAACGAATCCATTGGCAGAATTGACGCACAAACGCCGTCTATCTGCATTGGGACCTGGTGGTTTGACACGTGAACGTGCTGGTTTCGAAGTACGTGACGTTCACTATTCCCACTATGGCCGTATGTGTCCGATTGAAACACCTGAGGGGCCGAACATCGGACTGATCAACTCACTTTCTTCATTTGCGAAAGTGAATAAATTCGGATTTATTGAAACACCATATCGTCGTGTTGATCCTGATACAGGGAAAGTAACCGATCGTATCGACTACTTGACAGCAGACGAAGAAGATAACTATGTAGTGGCACAAGCAAACGCACGTCTTGGAGAAGATGGCGCGTTCCTTGATGAAGAAGTCATCGCCCGTTTCCGTGGTGAAAACACGGTCATCAAGCGTGAACGTCTTGACTACATGGATGTATCACCTAAACAAGTAGTATCAGCTGCGACAGCATGTATTCCTTTCTTAGAGAACGATGACTCCAACCGTGCCCTAATGGGAGCGAACATGCAGCGTCAAGCAGTACCTCTTATGAATCCTGAGTCCCCGATTGTAGGAACTGGTATGGAACACGTATCAGCTAAAGACTCCGGAGCTGCAGTCATCTGTAAGCATGAGGGTGTTGTGGAAAAAGTTGAAGCGAAACAAGTTTGGGTTCGCCGTGTGAAAGAAATCGATGGTCAGGAAGTCAAAGGTGACCTCGATAAGTATCGTATGCAAAAATTCATCCGTTCCAACCAGGGAACTTGTTACAACCAGCGTCCGATTGTAAGTGAAGGCGACCGTGTAGTAAAAGGAGAAATCCTTGCTGATGGTCCTTCAATGGAAAAAGGCGAGTTAGCCTTAGGACGTAACGTAATGGTTGGTTTCATGACATGGGACGGTTACAACTATGAAGATGCGATCATCATGAGTGAGCGTCTTGTAAAAGACGATGTATATACTTCTATTCATATTGAAGAATATGAGTCTGAGTCACGTGATACGAAGCTTGGGCCGGAAGAAATCACTCGTGATATTCCAAACGTCGGTGAAGATGCACTGCGCAATCTTGACGAACGTGGAATCATCCGCATCGGTGCAGAAGTAAAAGATGGCGACTTGCTTGTTGGTAAAGTAACGCCTAAAGGTGTAACAGAGCTGACCGCTGAAGAACGTCTATTACATGCAATCTTTGGTGAGAAAGCTCGAGAAGTAAGAGATACATCCCTTCGTGTACCTCACGGCGGCGGCGGAATCATCCTTGATGTGAAAGTCTTCAACCGTGAAGATGGCGACGAACTGCCACCGGGTGTCAACCAGCTGGTCCGCGTCTACATCGTTCAGAAACGTAAGATCTCTGAGGGTGACAAGATGGCCGGCCGACATGGTAACAAGGGTGTTATCTCTAAGATCCTGCCTGAAGAAGACATGCCGTATCTTCCAGACGGTACACCAATCGATATCATGCTTAACCCATTAGGGGTACCATCACGTATGAACATCGGTCAGGTGCTTGAGCTTCACTTGGGTATGGCCGCAAGATATCTTGGCATTCATGTTGCTTCACCTGTATTTGATGGAGCGCGTGAGGAAGATGTTTGGTCTACGATCGAAGAAGCAGGTATGGCGCGCGATGCCAAAACCGTTCTTTACGATGGTAGAACCGGTGAACCGTTTGACAACCGAGTATCAGTTGGAATCATGTATATGATCAAGCTTGCTCACATGGTTGATGACAAACTTCACGCACGTTCTACCGGTCCTTACTCACTAGTTACGCAGCAGCCGCTTGGAGGTAAAGCTCAATTCGGTGGACAGCGCTTCGGTGAGATGGAAGTATGGGCACTTGAAGCATATGGTGCTGCTTATACACTGCAAGAAATCCTTACGGTTAAATCCGATGATGTTGTCGGCCGTGTGAAAACATACGAGGCAATCGTCAAAGGTGAAAACGTACCTGAGCCTGGAGTTCCAGAATCCTTCAAGGTTCTTATCAAAGAGCTTCAAAGTTTGGGTATGGATGTCAAGATCCTTTCAAGTACTGAAGAAGAAATTGAAATGCGTGACTTGGAAGACGAAGAAGAAGTACAACAAGCTGACACGCTAAATATATCTGAGTCTAATGAGCAAAAATCCGAGACAGTAGGGTCAAAGGAATAAATTTAGAGCAATTAGGGTTAGAGCCTGTAGATTAAAAGGGAGGTAGGCCCCTTGCTAGATGTAAATAACTTTGAGTATATGAAAATTGGTTTAGCTTCCCCCGATAAGATCCGTTCGTGGTCTTACGGGGAAGTCAAAAAACCGGAAACCATTAACTATCGTACATTAAAGCCAGAAAAAGATGGATTGTTCTGTGAACGTATTTTCGGTCCTACAAAGGACTGGGAATGCCACTGCGGTAAATACAAACGTGTACGCTATAAAGGCGTCGTTTGTGACCGTTGTGGAGTTGAAGTAACAAAAGCGAAGGTTCGCCGTGAACGTATGGGTCACATCGAGCTTGCTGCTCCTGTATCTCATATCTGGTACTTCAAAGGGATTCCAAGCCGTATGGGGCTTGTATTAGACATGTCCCCTCGTGCACTGGAAGAAGTCATTTACTTCGCTTCCTATGTTGTAACAGAACCTGGTGATACGGCTCTTGAAAGAAAGCAGCTGCTTTCCGAGAAAGAGTACCGTGCATACCGTGAAAAATATGGAGTGAAATTCCAGGCTGCAATGGGTGCAGAAGCAATCAAAAAACTTCTGCAGGATATTGACCTTGACAAGGAAGCTGATTTCTTAAAAGAAGAGCTGAAAACAGCTCAAGGCCAACGCCGTACCCGTGCAATCAAACGTCTCGAAGTGGTCGAGTCATTCAGAAACTCAGGAAATGATCCTGATTGGATGATCCTTGATGTACTTCCTGTCATCCCTCCTGAACTGCGTCCTATGGTTCAGCTGGATGGAGGACGTTTTGCAACATCTGACTTGAACGATTTATATCGTCGGGTAATCAACCGTAACAACCGTTTAAAACGATTATTAGATCTTGGTGCACCGAGCATCATCGTGCAGAATGAGAAGCGTATGCTTCAAGAAGCTGTAGACGCGCTGATTGACAATGGCCGCCGCGGACGTCCGGTAACAGGACCAGGTAACCGTCCATTGAAATCTCTTTCTCACATGCTTAAAGGGAAACAAGGTCGTTTCCGTCAAAACCTTCTTGGTAAGCGTGTTGACTATTCTGGTCGTTCTGTAATCGTTGTTGGGCCTAATCTGAAAATGTACCAATGTGGTCTTCCAAAAGAAATGGCTCTTGAATTGTTCAAGCCATTCGTTATGAAAGAACTCGTTGAAAAAGGATTGGCGCACAACATCAAGAGTGCAAAACGCAAGATTGAACGCGTACAGCCGGAAGTATGGGATGTATTAGAAGAGGTAATTAAAGAACACCCAGTTCTTTTAAACCGTGCACCTACTCTTCACAGACTTGGTATTCAAGCATTTGAACCAACTCTTGTAGAAGGTAGAGCAATCCGTCTTCACCCACTTGTATGTACAGCATATAACGCGGACTTTGACGGTGACCAAATGGCGGTTCACGTACCATTATCTTCTGAAGCCCAGGCTGAAGCGCGCATGCTGATGCTTGCTGCTCAAAACATCCTGAACCCTAAAGATGGTAAACCAGTTGTTACACCATCACAGGATATGGTATTGGGTAACTATTACCTGACACTTGAACGTGAAAATGCTGTCGGTGAAGGCATGGTCTTCTCAGACGCAAATGAAGTACTGCTTGCTTACCAAAATGGATATGTACACTTGCATACACGTATTGGAATCCATGCAGGAACACTTCATAACAAAACGTTCACTGAAAAGCAAAACAGTCAAATGTTATTAACGACGGTTGGGAAAGTAATCTTTAACGAGATCTTACCAGACTCCTTCCCATTCATTAACGAACCGACAAAGAGCAATTTGGAAGAAGCTACACCTGAAACGTACTTTGTTGATCCGGGAACTGATATCAAAGAAGAGTTCAAAAACCGTGAGTTAATCAACCCGTTCAAAAAAGGTTTCTTAGGAAACATCATCGCCGAGGTATTCAAGAAGTTTGCGATCACTGAAACTTCCCGAATGCTCGATAAAATGAAAGATTTAGGATTCAAATATTCTTCTAAAGCGGGTATTACAGTTGGTATCGCCGACATCGTAGTACTAGCTGAAAAAGAACAAATCCTTGTAGAAGCTCAAAGTAAAGTAGATAACGTGCTTAAGCAATTCAAGCGCGGTCTGATTACAGAAGATGAGAGATACGATCGTGTCATCTCCATCTGGAGTGCTGCGAAAGATACAATTCAAGGTAAGTTAATGGCGACGCTTGATAAGCGCAACCCGATCTTCATGATGAGTGACTCAGGTGCCCGTGGTAACGCATCTAACTTTACTCAGCTTGCAGGTATGCGTGGTCTGATGGCCAACCCGGCTGGTCGTATCATTGAATTACCGATCAAATCAAGTTTCCGTGAAGGTCTTACGGTTCTTGAATACTTCATCTCTACACACGGTGCCCGTAAAGGTCTTGCCGATACAGCACTGAAGACAGCTGACTCAGGTTACTTGACTCGTCGTCTTGTTGATGTGGCTCAAGATGTCATTGTACGTGAAGAGGACTGCGGAACGGATAGAGGGCTGCTGGTTGGTTCCATCAAAGAAGGAACAGAAATCATCGAACCTCTTGAAGAGCGTCTGCTTGGCCGTTACTCACGCAAAACATTGCGTCACCCTGAAACAGATGAAATTCTTGTCGATGAAAATCAGCTGATCAATGAAGACTTAGCGAAGGCCATCGTAGATGCGGGTGTTGAACACGTTTCAATCCGATCTGCATTTACATGTAACACACGCCACGGTGTATGTGAAAAATGTTATGGTACAAACTTAGCTACTGGTCAGAAGGTAGAGGTAGGAGAAGCAGTCGGTATCATCGCTGCGCAATCAATCGGGGAGCCTGGTACACAGTTAACGATGCGTACGTTCCATACCGGTGGGGTTGCAGGAGACGATATCACTCAAGGTTTACCGCGTATCCAAGAAATCTTCGAAGCGCGTAATCCGAAAGGTCAGGCTGTCATCTCTGAAATGGATGGTGTCATTACTTCCATCAGTGAAGGAAAAGACCGTCAATACGAAATCACCGTTCAAGGTGATGTGGAAACAAGAAATTACACAGCTCCTTATACAGCTCGTCTTAAGTTCGCTGTCAACGATAAAGTGGCCCGCGGACAAGAGCTTACAGAAGGTTCGATCGATCCGAAGGAACTTCTTAAAGTGCGTGACGTATCCGCCGTTCAAGAATACTTGCTGCGCGAAGTACAGAAAGTATACCGTATGCAAGGGGTTGAAATCGGTGATAAGCACGTAGAAGTCATGGTTCGTCAAATGCTTCGGAAAGTTCGTGTCATTGATGCTGGTGAAACTGAGGTACTTCCAGGTACTCTTATGGATATCCACCAGTTCAGAGACGCGAATGAGAATGCATTGCTCAAAGGAGACATCCCGGCAACAGGAAGACCTGTATTGCTTGGAATCACGAAAGCTTCCCTTGAGACAGATTCCTTCTTATCTGCAGCTTCATTCCAGGAAACAACTCGTGTGTTAACGGATGCTGCAATTAAAGGAAAACGTGATGAGCTTCTAGGGTTGAAAGAAAATGTCATCATCGGTAAACTCGTGCCTGCTGGTACAGGTATGCAGCGCTACCGTAAGGCAGAACCTGTTTTAGCTGAAGAAACGAGCGAAGAAACAGTCACAGTAGAGTAATCTAATATGGCTAACTCTTAGATTGTATTCACTTTCTAAGAGTTAGCTTTTATAAATCTTTTAATTCTGTGTTGACATAGTAATTTTAAGATGATAATATATTCAAGGTTGCTCCTATTAATAACCTGCTACTTTGGAGGATATCAAATGTCTTATGAAAAAGTATCACAGGCGAAAGAAATTATTGTAGGGACAAAGCAAGCAGTGAAAGCTCTGAAGAATGGTCATGTACTGGAAGTTGTTATCGCGGAAGATGCTGATCCGAGGGTGATAGCGAAAGTGGTGCAGGCTGCGAAAGATCTTGATGTACGAGTCAACAAAGTGGATTCGATGAAGAAACTTGGCAGATCGTGCGGAATAGATGTTGGAGCGGCAGCTGTTGCGATTATACAGTAAAATAGTTTTTGTAGACTATATCTGCAAAAACTTTACTTTTACCCAAAAATGAACCACCTGGATGTGTGGGCTTACCAAGTAAGAAGGGAGGAAAACAAAATGCCAACTATTAACCAATTAGTTCGCAAGCCTCGTCAGTCTAAATCTACAAAGTCTAAGTCACCAGCACTTAACAAAGGTTACAACAGCTTTAAGAAAGTGCACACGAACTTGTCTTCTCCACAAAAACGTGGTGTATGTACTCGTGTAGGTACTATGACTCCAAAGAAACCGAACTCAGCGTTACGTAAATATGCTCGTGTTCGTTTGACAAATGGAATCGAGGTTACTGCTTACATTCCTGGTATCGGTCACAACCTTCAAGAGCACAGTGTCGTGCTTATCCGTGGAGGACGTGTAAAGGATTTACCAGGGGTACGTTATCATATCGTACGTGGTGCGCTTGATACAGCTGGAGTTGAAGGCCGTATGCAAGGACGTTCTAAATACGGAACTAAGCGCCCTAAAGCAGCTAAAAAATAATAACAAAATCATAAATTTATTTCTCGTTGAAAGGAGGAAATCACATGCCACGTAAAGGTCCTGTAGCAAAAAGAGACGTTTTACCTGATCCAATGTACAATTCTAAATTAGTTACTCGTTTAATCAACAAAATTATGATTGACGGTAAAAGAGGTAAAGCTCAAAAGAAATTATACGCTGCGTTTGATATCATCAGCGAGCGTTCTGGGAAAGATGCAATGGAAGTATTCGATGCAGCTTTGAAAAATATCATGCCGGTATTAGAAGTTAAAGCTCGTCGTGTTGGTGGTTCTAACTACCAAGTACCTGTTGAGGTTCGCCCTGAGCGTCGTACGACTCTAGGTCTTCGTTGGTTAGTAAACTACTCTCGTCTTCGCGGTGAGAAGACTATGGAAGAGCGTTTAGCTAACGAAATCCTTGATGCAGCTAACAACACTGGTGCTTCTGTTAAGAAGCGTGAAGATACACACAAGATGGCTGAAGCGAACAAAGCGTTTGCTCACTATCGCTGGTAATCTTTAATTAACAAACAAATCACACTCATATAAGGAAGGAGAAAGACCACATGCCAAGAGAGTTCTCCTTAGAAAACACTCGTAATATCGGTATCATGGCACACATCGATGCCGGTAAAACAACTGCAACTGAGCGTATCCTATTTTACACTGGTCGTATCCATAAAATTGGAGAAACTCACGAAGGTGCTTCTCAAATGGACTGGATGGAGCAGGAGCAAGAGCGTGGTATCACGATCACATCTGCTGCGACAACAGCTCAATGGAAAGGCCATCGTATCAACATCATCGATACACCTGGACACGTAGACTTCACTGTTGAAGTTGAACGTTCCCTGCGTGTACTTGATGGTGCGGTAGCAGTACTTGATGCTCAATCTGGTGTTGAGCCTCAAACTGAAACTGTATGGCGCCAAGCAACAACTTACGGGGTTCCTCGTGTTGTGTTCGTTAACAAAATGGACAAAATCGGTGCTGACTTCCTTTACTCTGTAAAAACTCTTCATGAGCGTTTACAAGCAAATGCACATCCAATTCAGCTTCCTATCGGTGCTGAAGATGATTTCGAAGGGATCATTGACTTAGTAGAAATGAAAGCTTATTTCTATGAAGATGACCTTGGAACACGTGCAGAAGCTCGTGACATTCCTGATGAGTACAAAGATCAAGCTGAAGAATACCGCGGAAAATTAATCGAAGCAGTTTCTGAACTTGATGAAGAGTTAATGATGAAATACCTAGAAGGCGAAGAGCTTACAAATGATGAGCTTAAAGCTGCTATCCGTACAGCAACTCTAACTGTTGAGTTCTATCCGGTAGTTTGTGGATCAGCCTTCAAAAACAAAGGGGTTCAATTATTAATTGACTCAGTTATCGATTATCTTCCAGCGCCAACAGACGTTGAAGATATCAAAGGTTTTGTTCCTGAAACAGAAGAAGAAGTAACTCGTCCATCTTCAGACGATGCTCCATTCTCTGCTTTGGCGTTCAAAGTTGCAACTGACCCTTATGTTGGTAAATTAACATTCTTCCGTGTGTACTCTGGTATCTTAGAGTCAGGTTCATACGTAAGAAACTCTTCAAAAGGCAAGCGTGAACGTGTAGGACGTATCCTTCAAATGCACGCTAACTCCCGTGAAGAGATCTCAAGCGTTTACGCTGGGGATATCGCAGCAGCAGTTGGTCTTAAAGATACAAGTACTGGAGATACACTATGTGATGAAAAGAATCTTGTTATTCTTGAATCTATGGTATTCCCAGAGCCTGTTATCTCTCTATCTGTTGAGCCTAAATCAAAGGCTGACCAAGATAAAATGACTACTGCCCTGCAAAAACTTCAAGAGGAAGATCCAACATTCCGTGCGCATACTGACCAGGAAACTGGACAAGTTATCATCGCGGGTATGGGTGAGCTTCACTTAGATATCATCGTTGACCGTATGAAACGTGAATTCAAAGTAGAAGCAAACGTAGGTGCTCCTCAAGTATCTTACCGTGAGACTTTCCGTGATACGGCTAAAGTTGAAGGTAAGTTCGCTCGTCAATCTGGTGGACGTGGACAATTTGGACACGTTTGGATCGAATTCGCGCCTAACGAAGAAGGTAAAGGATTCGAATTCGAGAACGGTATCGTTGGTGGTGTTGTTCCACGTGAATACATCCCTGCAGTACAAGCCGGCCTTGAAGATGCACTTGAAAATGGTGTACTTGCTGGTTTCCCACTTGTTGATGTTAAAGCAAGATTATTCGATGGTTCATACCATGATGTTGACTCCTCTGAAATGGCGTTTAAGATCGCTGCTTCAATGGCACTTAAGAATGCCGCTTCTAAATGTAAGCCGGTAATCTTAGAGCCAATGATGAAGGTAGAGGTTGTTATCCCTGAGGAATACCTTGGAGATATCATGGGTGACGTTACTTCCCGTCGTGGACGTGTAGAAGGTATGGAAGCACGCGGTAACGCTCAAGTCGTTAAAGCGTTCGTACCACTTTCTGAAATGTTTGGATATGCAACGTCTCTACGTTCTAACACACAAGGACGCGGAACATACTCCATGCACTTCGATCACTACGAAGAAGTACCTAAGTCGATTTCTGAAGAAATCATCAAAAAAAATAAAGGTGAATAATTGATTTATTCCCTTCAATAAAGTATAAATACTATTGTAAGCTAGTACATTTTCAGAGGTGGGGCAATCCACTTCTGAAAATAACCTAACAATATACTTATTTCTTTTAAAATTAAAGGAGGATTTTCAAATGGGTAAGGAAAAATTTGATCGTTCCAAGCAACATGCGAATATCGGTACAATCGGTCACGTTGACCATGGTAAAACTACATTAACTGCTGCAATCACAACTACACTTCACAAGAAGTATGGTCGTGGAACTGCAATGGCTTATGACCAAATCGATGGTGCTCCAGAAGAAAGAGAACGTGGTATCACAATCTCTACTGCACACGTTGAGTATGAAACTGAAACTCGTCACTATGCACACGTTGACTGCCCAGGACACGCTGACTATGTTAAAAACATGATCACTGGTGCTGCGCAAATGGACGGTGGTATCCTAGTAGTATCTGCTGCTGATGGTCCAATGCCACAAACTCGTGAGCACATCCTTCTTTCTCGTCAAGTAGGTGTACCTTACCTAGTTGTATTCATGAACAAATGTGACATGGTAGACGACGAAGAGCTACTTGAATTAGTAGAAATGGAAGTACGTGACCTTCTTTCTGAGTACGATTTCCCTGGTGATGACGTACCAGTAATCAAAGGTTCTGCTCTTAAAGCTCTAGAAGGAGATGCTGAGTGGGAAGAGAAAATCTTCGAACTTATGGAAGCTGTAGACAGCTACATCCCAACTCCAGAGCGTGACACTGAAAAGCCATTCATGATGCCTGTTGAGGACGTATTCTCAATCACAGGTCGTGGTACAGTTGCTACTGGACGTGTTGAGCGTGGACAAGTTAAAGTTGGTGACGAAATCGAAATCATCGGTATCGCTGAAGAGTCTAAAAAGACTACAGTTACTGGTGTAGAAATGTTCCGTAAGCTTCTTGATTATGCTGAAGCTGGAGACAACATCGGTGCGCTACTTCGTGGTGTATCCCGTGACGATATCCAACGTGGTCAAGTACTTGCTAAACCAGGTACAATCACTCCACACACTAAGTTCAAAGCAGAAGTTTACGTTCTTTCTAAAGAAGAAGGTGGACGTCACACTCCATTCTTCACTAACTACCGCCCTCAGTTCTACTTCCGTACAACTGACGTAACTGGTATCTGTAACCTTCCTGAAGGTGTAGAAATGGTTATGCCTGGCGATAACATCGAAATGACTGTTGAGCTTATCGCTCCAATCGCTATCGAAGAAGGTACTAAGTTCTCTATCCGTGAGGGTGGACGTACTGTAGGTGCTGGAGTAGTAGCAACTATCACTGAGTAATCATTGATGATATAAAACAGATGGACTTTTGTCCATCTGTTTTTTTATTGCATGTCTAATTGTATTTCTAGTCGTTATTGGATCCGGCATGTTATGTGGGTTCTCGTTTTTCTGGAGATTTGGTTTGTGCAGGGTTAGATTTAATCGACTTTATAGTTTTGCACGAGTATTTTTGGGGATTTTCTTTAGATTTAAAGTGTGTGCTCGCCTAAACAAGATACTTTCCTTGGATATATGATGCCAATGGCAATTTTGTGATCTTCATTTCGAATTTATGATCCTGATTTGAGATTTATGATCCTGATTTGGAATTTATGATCCCAATTTGAGATTTATGATCCTAAATCAAAATTTACGATCTTATAAGAATAATTCTAATCACAAAAGAGACGCTTAAGCTTTGAGTCCCGATCAACAGTGTCAAATTCAAACCCCATCCACCGACCGAAACAACCGAAACAACCGAAACAAAATCCCATGAAATCAGAACCACCCTCGAAAACCCAATCATACGATCTCAATAAAAAACCAAGTTTCTTCTATATAATAAAACTACCCGAAACCAATCTATTTATCACAATATAAACCTGCTTCCATCATTCATTATTAAATATTGTGAAAACTCCACATACACTTGAATTTCACCCACCCAGTTTGTATAATAGAGAAAGTGTGCGAAACAAATAGATTTTGTAAGAAACCCTTGCATCTTCTAGGTGTTTTAGTTATAATAGACAATGTTGGTCTTTGACTGCGATGAAATGGAAGGTTGCTGACACACCCGGCCGCTTTGCCATGGCGAGTGTGTGGGAAATTTCCATGGAGAATGTCTATTCAAAAATAGGCGAAAAAGGAGGGAAAATAATGGCAAAACAAAAGATTCGTATTCGTTTAAAGGCTTATGATCACAGAATTCTTGATCAATCAGCTGAGAAAATTGTTGAAACAGCAAAACGTTCTGGTGCGGCGGTTTCTGGACCGATCCCACTACCAACAGAAAAGTCTGTTTACACAATCTTACGTGCTGTGCACAAATACAAAGATTCTCGTGAGCAATTCGAGATGCGTACACACAAACGCTTAATCGACATTGTGAACCCAACACCACAAACAGTTGATGCGCTTATGCGTTTAGACTTACCATCTGGTGTAGATATCGAAATCAAACTTTAATCTTATAAAATCATAATTAACAGGAGGTGTGACTTATGACCAAAGGAATCTTAGGAAGAAAGATCGGTATGACTCAAGTTTTTGCTGAAAACGGTGATCTTATCCCTGTAACTGTAATTGAAGCTGCTCAAAACGTTGTTCTTCAAAAGAAATCTGTAGATGTTGATGGATACGATGCGATCCAGGTTGGTTTCGAAGACAAACGCGAAAAGCTTTCAAACAAGCCAGAGAAAGGCCACGTTGCTAAAGCTGAAACTGCTCCTAAGCGCTTCATCCGTGAAATCCGCGGTGTAAACGTAGAAGAGTACGAAGTTGGTCAAGAAGTCAAAGTTGATATTTTCGCTGCAGGCGATGTAGTAGATGTAACAGGAGTTTCAAAAGGGAAAGGTTTCCAAGGTGCTATCAAGCGTCATAACCAATCTCGCGGACCTATGTCTCACGGTTCTCGTTATCACCGTCGTCCTGGTTCAATGGGTCCTGTCGATCCGAACCGCGTATTCAAAGGTAAATTACTACCTGGACGCATGGGTGGAGAGCAAATCACGATTCAAAACCTTGAAATCGTGAAAGTGGATGCAGAACGCAACCTGATCTTAGTTAAAGGTAATGTACCTGGACCTAAGAAACAACTTATCAAAGTTAAAACGGCTATCAAAGCAGCTAAATAATATAACTTTCCAGGAAAGGAGGAAATAAGAATGCCGAAAGTAGCATTATTTAACCAATCAGGTTCTAAAGTTGGTGATATCGAACTTAATGATTCTGTATTTGGTATTGAACCAAACAAACATGTACTGTTTGAAGCAGTATTAATGCAAAGAGCTTCATTACGTCAAGGAAATCATAAAGTAAAAAATCGTTCTGAAGTACGTGGCGGTGGACGTAAACCATGGCGTCAAAAAGGAACAGGTCGTGCTCGTCAAGGGTCAATCCGTTCTCCACAATGGCGCGGCGGTGGTGTTGTATTTGGACCAGTTCCACGCAGCTACAGCTACAAATTACCTAAGAAAGTTCGTCGCTTAGCGATCAAATCTGCTCTTTCTTCTAAAGTAGTGGAAGAGAACATCTTAGTATTAGAAGCATTATCATTTGATGCTCCAAAAACAAAGGAATTTGCTAACGTTCTTAAAGGTCTTTCACTTAACGCTAAAACATTAGTCGTTACTGATGGTCTTGATGAAAACGTAGCACTTTCAGCTCGTAACATCCCTGGTGTAACAGTTGTTCCTGCAGATGGAATCAGCGTTCTTGATGTATTAGGACACGACAAACTAGTGATGACTAAATCAGCTGTTGAAAAAGTAGAGGAGGTGCTTGCATAATGGATGTACGTGAAATCATTAAGCGCCCCGTAATTACAGAAGCTTCTACAGATCTTATGTCTGAGAAAAAAATATACGTTCGAAGTTGATACTAGAGCGAACAAAACTCAAGTTAAAGATGCTGTTGAAGAAATCTTTGACGTAAAAGTAGACAAAGTTAACATCATGAACTACAAAGGTAAGTTCAAACGTATGGGTAAACACGCTGGTTACACTAACAAGCGTCGTAAAGCAATCGTTAAGCTTACTGCTGATAGTAAAGAAATCGAATTCTTTGAAGTATAAAATTCTTTAATTAAGAAGAGGAGGGAAAAACATGGCGATTAAAAAGTATAAACCTACCTCTAATGGTCGTCGCGGTATGACTTCATCTGATTTCGCTGAAATCACTACGGATTCTCCGGAAAAGTCACTTTTAGCACCCCTGCATAAAAAGGGTGGCCGTAACAACCAAGGTAAGTTAACAGTTCGTCATCAAGGCGGCGGTCATAAGCGTCAATACCGTATCATCGACTTCAAGCGTGATAAAGATGGTATACCTGGACGCGTTGCTACGATCGAATACGATCCAAACCGCTCTGCAAATATTGCACTAATCAACTACGCTGATGGAGAAAAGCGTTACATCCTTGCACCTAAGTCAATCGAAGTAGGTATGGAAGTAATGTCTGGACCTGAAGCAGATATCAAAGTAGGTAATGCGTTACCACTTATCAACATCCCTGTTGGTACAGTAGTACACAATATCGAACTTAAACCAGGTAAAGGTGGTCAGCTGGTACGTTCTGCTGGTACATCTGCACAAGTACTTGGTAAAGAAGGTAAGTACGTTCTTGTACGCCTTAACTCTGGTGAGACTCGTATGATCCTTTCTGCTTGCCGCGCTACAGTAGGTCAAGTTGGAAATGAACAGCACGAACTTATCAACATCGGTAAAGCTGGACGTTCTCGCTGGTTAGGTAAGCGCCCAACAGTTCGTGGTTCTGTAATGAACCCTAACGATCACCCACACGGTGGTGGTGAAGGACGTGCGCCAATCGGACGTAAATCACCAATGTCTCCATGGGGCAAACCTACTCTTGGATACAAGACACGTAAGAAAAACAACAAATCAGATAAATTTATTGTGCGTCGTCGCAAAAAATAACGGGGTTGAACTACGGTTCGCATCTAGAGCCGTAGACCAATCACGAAGGGAGGTTCAAACATGGGTCGTAGCTTAAAAAAGGGACCTTTTGTTGATGATCATTTAATGACAAAGATCGAAAAATTGAACGAAACTGAAGGCAAGCAAGTTGTAAAGACTTGGTCTCGTCGTTCAACGATCTTCCCAGCATTCATCGGTCACACTATCGCAGTTTACGATGGTCGTAAACATGTACCTGTATACGTCACTGAAGACATGGTAGGACACAAGCTTGGTGAATTCGCACCATCTCGTACCTACAAAGGTCATGCAAGTGATGATAAGAAAACAAGACGCTAATTGAGAGGAGGGTATCCTAATGCAAGCAAAAGCTGTTGCTAGAACAGTACGTATTGCTCCTCGTAAAGTACGTTTAGTCATCGATCTAATCCGAGGTAAGCAAGTTGGAGAAGCAGTTGCGATTCTTAAGCACACGCCTAAGGCAGCTTCACCAGTCGTTGAAAAAGTACTTAAATCTGCTATCGCAAACGCAGAGCATAACTATGACATGGATATTAACAGCCTGATCGTAACTGAGGCTTATGTAAATGAAGGACCAACACTTAAACGTTTCCGTCCACGTGCGATGGGTCGTGCAAGTCAAATCAACAAACGTACAAGTCACATTACACTTGTAGTATCAGAAAAGAAGGAGGGATAATCCGTGGGTCAAAAAGTACATCCGGTCGGACTTCGTGTCGGTATAATTCGTGATTGGGAGTCTAAATGGTACGCAGACAAAGATTACGCTACACTTTTACACGAAGACTTAAAAGTACGTGAATATATTGCAAAACGTTTAGTAGACGCATCTGTTTCCAAAGTGGAAATCGAACGCGCTGCAAACCGTATCAACATTACTGTTCATACAGCTAAACCTGGTATGGTTATCGGTAAAGGTGGTACAGAAGTTGAAGCTCTTCGTAAAGCTCTTAACGAATTGACTTCAAAACGTGTACACATCAACATCGTTGAAATCAAAAGAGCTGACGTTGATGCTAAATTAGTAGCAGAAAACATTGCTCGTCAACTAGAAAACCGTGTTTCTTTCCGTCGTGCTCAAAAGCAAGCGATCCAACGTGCGATGCGTGCTGGTGCAAAAGGAATCAAAACACAGGTATCTGGTCGTTTAGGCGGAGCTGACATCGCTCGTGCTGAACATTACAGTGAAGGTACTGTTCCACTTCATACTCTACGCGCTGACATTGACTATGCTCATGAAGAAGCTGACACTACTTATGGTAAGCTTGGTGTTAAAGTATGGATCTACCGTGGAGAGGTTCTTCCTACAAGAAAGAAATCTGAGGAAGGAGGCAAATAATTATGTTATTACCTAAACGCGTTAAACATCGTCGCGAACACCGTGGTAAAATGCGTGGTCGTGCTAAAGGCGGTCAAGAAGTTGCGTTCGGTGAATACGGTTTACAAGCTACAGAAGCTTCTTGGATAACAAACCGTCAAATCGAATCTGCTCGTATCGCTATGACTCGTTACATGAAACGTGGCGGTAAAGTATGGATTAAAATCTTCCCTCATAAACCTTACACTGCTAAACCTCTAGAAGTACGTATGGGTTCTGGTAAAGGGGCTCCAGAAGGTTGGGTAGCAGTAGTTAAGCCTGGAAAAATCATGTTTGAAGTAGCTGGTGTTTCTGAAGAGGTAGCTCGTGAAGCTCTTCGTCTTGCAGCACACAAACTTCCTGTTAAATGCAAGTTTGTAAAACGAGAAGAAATTGGTGGTGAATCAAATGAAAACTAATGAAATTCGTGACCTAACCACTGCCGAAATTGAACAAAAAGTCAAAACTCTGAAAGAAGAGTTATTTAACCTTCGCTTCCAACTTGCGACTGGCCAACTTGAAAACACAGCCCGCATCCGTGAAGTCCGCAAAGGGATCGCTCGTATGAAAACTGTAATCCGTGAAAGAGAGATCGGGGTTAACAATCGATAAATGAGAGGAGGTTTGCTTAAATGAGTGACCGCAACCAACGTAAGGTTTACACTGGCCGTGTTGTTTCCGACAAAATGGATAAAACAGTAACGGTTATGGTAGAAACTTATAAAAAGCATTCTCTATACGGCAAGCGCGTAAAGTACTCTAAGAAGTTTAAAACTCATGATGAGAACAACGAAGCAAAAGTAGGCGATATCGTACGTATCATGGAGACTCGTCCACTATCTGCTACGAAACGTTTCCGTTTAGTAGAAGTTGTTGAAAAAGCAGTTATTATCTAATATATTTGCTCGGATAATTTGTAATTCCGAAGGGAGGTAACCTACATGATTCAACAAGAATCACGTTTAAAAGTTGCTGACAACTCTGGTGCTCGTGAAGTATTAACGATTAAAGTTCTTGGCGGTTCTGGACGCAAGACTGCTAACATCGGTGATGTAATCGTATGTACAGTAAAACAAGCAACACCAGGTGGCGTTGTTAAAAAAGGTGACGTAGTTAAGGCTGTAGTCGTTCGTACTAAGTCTGGTGTACGCCGTCAAGACGGTACTTACATCAAGTTCGACGAGAACGCATGTGTAATCATCCGTGACGATAAAGGACCACGTGGAACTCGTATCTTCGGACCTGTTGCTCGTGAATTGCGTGACAGCAACTTTATGAAAATTGTATCTTTAGCTCCAGAAGTTCTTTAATAGATTAGCATTGGCCATTCAAGGAGGTGCGATGAAATGCATGTAAAAAAAGGCGATAAAGTAGTGGTCATCACCGGGAAAGACAAAGGCAAAACAGGAACTGTTCTTGCTGCGTTCCCTAAGAAAGACCGAGTGCTTGTTGAAGGAATCAACGTTGTGAAAAAACACGCTAAGCCTTCACAGATGAACCCTCAAGGTGGAATCATCAGCCAGGAAGCATCTATCCACGTGTCAAACGTAATGCTTCTAGATCCGAAATCTAACGAGGCAACTCGTGTAGGTTACAAAACGGAAAACGGTAAAAAAGTACGTGTAGCAAAAAAATCAGGTGAAGTTCTAGATAAATAGTTCGATTAAGAAGGGAGGTATTCTGAATGAACCGCCTAAAAGAAAAATTTCAAAGTGAAATCAGCCCAGCTCTAGTGAGCAAATTCAATTACAAATCAGTAATGGAAGTACCTAAAGTTGAAAAGATCGTTGTCAACATGGGTATCGGTGATGCAGTTCAAAACTCAAAGGCTCTTGATGTAGCAGTTGACGAATTGACTCAAATCACTGGTCAAAAACCTGTTGTAACAAAAGCTAAAAAATCTATCGCAGGCTTCCGTCTTCGTGAAGGTATGCCTATCGGTGCAAAAGTTACTCTTCGCGGAGAGCGTATGTACCAATTCTTAGATAAATTAATCTCTGTATCACTTCCACGTGTACGTGACTTCCGCGGTGTTTCTAAAAAAGCATTCGACGGTCGCGGTAACTACACTCTAGGTGTTAAAGAGCAATTGATTTTCCCTGAGATTGATTATGATAAAGTGTCTAAAGTACGCGGTATGGATATCGTTATCGTAACTACTGCTAAAACAGACGAAGAAGCTCGTGAGTTATTGACTCAAATCGGAATGCCATTCCAAAAGTAATCGCTATATAAGGGAGGCGAAAATGTGGCTAAAAAATCAATGATTGCGAAACAAAAACGCACGCCAAAGCATAATGTTCAAGCGTACACACGTTGCGAACGTTGCGGACGTCCTCACTCAGTTATCCGTAAATTCAAGCTTTGCCGTATTTGTTTCCGTGAACTTGCATACAAGGGTCAGATTCCTGGCGTTAAGAAAGCTAGTTGGTAATACCCTATATTGGGAAGGAGGTAAATTATTATGACAATGACAGATCCAATTGCAGATTTGCTTACTCGCATCCGTAATGCGAACATGGTTCGTCACGAAAGACTAGAAGTTCCTGCTTCTAACATCAAGAAAGAAATCGCTGAAATCCTCAAACGTGAAGGTTTCGTACGTGACGTAGAATATGTTGAAGATAACAAACAAGGTGTTATCCGCATTTTCTTAAAATATGGTTCAAACAACGAGCGCGTAATCACTGGATTAAAGCGTATCTCTAAACCAGGTTTACGTGTATATGCAAAATCTACAGAAGTACCTAAAGTATTAAACGGATTAGGTATCGCACTTGTTTCCACTTCTCAAGGTGTTTTAACTGATAAAGAAGCTCGTGCACAACAAGTGGGCGGAGAAGTATTAGCTTACGTTTGGTAATAGTTTTTAAATGAATGGAGGTGCAACAGGATGTCACGTGTAGGAAAACAGCCTATCGAAATGCCATCTGACGTTACTCTTACAGTAGGTGAAGATAACCTAGTAACTGTAAAAGGACCTAAAGGTGAACTTTCTCGTACATTCAGTTCTGATATTAAAGTAGAATTAGAAGGTAACACAGTAACAGTTACGCGTCCTTCTGATGCAAAAGAACACCGCGCGTTACACGGTACAACTCGTGCCTTGATCGCGAACATGGTTGAAGGTGTATCTAAAGGATTCGAAAGAAATCTTGAGCTTGTCGGTGTAGGTTACCGTGCTCAAAAACAAGGTGCTAAGCTTGTGCTTAACGTTGGGTACTCTCACCCAGTTGAAATCGAAGCTGAAAAAGGCATCGAGATCGAAGTACCATCAAACACTAAGATCTCAATCAAAGGTATCGATAAAGAACGTGTTGGTGCATTAGCAGCTAACATTCGTGCAGTACGCTCTCCTGAGCCTTACAAAGGAAAAGGTATTCGCTACGAAGGTGAATATGTTCGTCGTAAAGAAGGTAAAACAGGTAAATAATGCCGCGTAGGCAATAAGAAAGGAGTGACCGTAGGTGATTACTAAGCCAGATAAGAACAAAACACGTAAGAAAAGACATGCCCGTGTACGTTCTAAAATTACTGGAACTGAAACTCGTCCTCGTCTGAACGTTTTCCGTTCTAACAAAAACATCTATGCTCAAATTATCGATGATATGAACGGTGTTACTCTTGCAAGTGCATCTTCTAAAGATAAAGATTTCGGATTAGAATCCACTAACACTGTTGAAGCAGCAGCGAAAGTTGGAGAACTAGTTGCGAAACGTGCAGCAGATAAAGGTTTAAAATCTGTAGTATTTGACCGTGGTGGATACTTATACCATGGCCGTATCAAAGCTTTAGCTGAATCAGCTCGTGAAAACGGCTTAGAATTTTAATAAAAAGGAGGGACAATCCAGATGCGTCGTATTGATCCAAGCAAACTAGAATTTGAAGAACGCGTAGTTACAATCAATCGTGTTGCGAAAGTTGTTAAAGGTGGACGTCGTTTCCGTTTCGCTGCTCTTGTAGTAGTAGGCGACAAAAACGGTCACGTTGGTTTCGGAACTGGTAAAGCTCAAGAGGTTCCAGATGCAATCCGTAAAGCGATTGAAGATGCGAAGAAAAATCTAATTGAAGTTCCTATGGTTGGAGGTACAACTCCTCACGTAGTAACTGGACGATTTGGTGCTGGTCAAATTCTTATCAAGCCTGCTTCTGCGGGTACAGGAATTATTGCTGGTGGACCTGTTCGTGCGGTACTAGAATTAGCCGGGGTACAAGATATCCTTTCTAAATCACTAGGATCCAACACTCCAATTAACATGGTTCGTGCAACAATCGAAGGTTTAAAACAATTAAAGCGTGCTGAAGACGTAGCTAAATTACGTGGTAAATCAGTAGAAGAACTACTAGGATAAGGGAGGGATAACGATGGCTAACAAACTAGAAATTACCCTCACTCGAAGTGTTATTGGTCGTCCACAAGATCAACGTAAAACTGTTGAAGCTTTAGGACTTCGCAAAATGCACCAAACAGTTGAGCAACAAGATAATGCTGCTATCCGCGGTATGATTAACAAAGTTGCTCACCTTGTAACGGTAACAGAAAAATAATCGAGTTATTTCGATAATAAGGAGGTGCCGACATGAAATTACATGAGTTACAACCTGCAGAAGGTTCTCGTAAAGTCCGCAACCGTGTAGGACGCGGAATTGGTTCTGGTAATGGTAAAACTGCTGGTAAAGGTCATAAAGGACAAAACGCTCGTTCTGGTGGAGGAGTACGTCCTGGATTCGAAGGTGGTCAAACTCCTTTGTTCCAACGTTTACCAAAACGCGGTTTCACGAACATCAACCGTAAAGAATATGCAATCGTCAATCTTGACGCATTGAATCGCTTCGAAGATGGTACAGAAGTTACTCCTACTTTACTAGTTGAAACTGGTTTAGTAAGTAACGAAAAAGCAGGAATTAAGATTCTTGGTAAAGGTTCAATCGAGAAAAAGCTTACAGTAAAAGCACACAAATTCTCAACCACTGCTAAAGAAGCTATCGAAGCTGCTGGCGGTACATCCGAGGTGATCTAATGTTTCAAACTATCTCCAATTTTATGCGCGTGGGTGATATAAGAAATAAAATTATCTTCACCCTTTTAATGTTAGTCGTCTTCCGTCTTGGTACCTTCATTCCGGTGCCAAACGTTGACGCAAATGTACTGAAGATGCAAGACCAGGCAGGAATTCTTGGATTCCTGAATACATTTGGCGGTGGTGCGCTGCAGAATTTCTCCATCTTCGCGATGGGAATCATGCCTTACATCACGGCTTCAATCATTGTTCAGCTGCTTCAAATGGACGTTGTTCCGAAGTTCACTGAATGGTCGAAGCAAGGTGAAGTCGGCCGCCGTAAATTAGCTCAGTTCACTCGTTATTTCACGATTATTCTAGGTTTTATCCAAGCTTTAGGAATGTCCTACGGCTTTAACCGGATTTATGGTGGAATGCTTATCCAAAGTCCTGGAGTAAGCACGTACCTGTTAATCGCATTGGTATTGACAGCCGGTACGGCTTTTCTTATGTGGCTGGGTGAACAGATTACAGCTAAAGGTGTTGGAAATGGTATCTCGATCCTGATCTTTGCAGGTATCGTGGCTGCGATTCCTAACACTGTAAACCAAATCTATGCTCAGCAAATCGAAGGAGCAGGCGAACAACTTTTCCTTCGCATTGTCGTTCTTGCACTTTTAGTATTGGCAGTTATTGCAATCGTGGTTGGTACAGTGTTTATTCAACAAGCACTTCGTAAAATTCCGATTCAATATGCAAAACGTTTAGTGGGACGCAGTCCGGTTGGCGGACAATCAACGCATCTTCCATTGAAAGTGAATGCTGCGGGTGTTATTCCAGTAATCTTCGCGATTTCTTTTATCATCACTCCTCAGACTATTTCCACTTTCTTCGGAGATAATGATGTGACTAGTACAATTCAGTACATCTTTGATTATACGAAGCCAGTCGGGATGATCATCTATGTTGCATTGATTGTTGCGTTTACGTACTTTTATGCTTTCATTCAAGTAAATCCGGAGCAAATGGCGGAAAACTTGAAGAAGCAAGGTGGATATATCCCTGGTATCCGTCCAGGTAAAACCACACAAGAGTATCTCACTCGCGTTCTGTACCGCCTAACATTTGTAGGGGCTATTTTCTTATCTGTGATCTCCATTCTTCCAGTGTTCTTCATTAACTTCGCTGGACTGCCTCCTGCGGCACAAATTGGCGGAACAAGTCTCTTGATCGTCGTTGGTGTTGCTCTTGAGACGATGAAGCAATTGGAAGCACAGCTAGTGAAACGTCACTACAAAGGGTTCATTAAATAAGAGGGTTTTCGGGAACGTTCTGTTCCTGAAGCCATTTTATAGACATTTGAGGGGGAGTTCGAGTGAATATAGTTCTTATGGGCTTACCAGGCGCAGGAAAAGGCACTCAAGCTGAGAAAATCGTTGAAAAATATGGTATCCCTCATATTTCGACTGGTGATATGTTCCGTGCTGCCATCAAAGACGGCACTGAGCTTGGCTTGAAAGCTAAATCTTTCATGGATAATGGCGATCTTGTTCCTGATGAAGTAACAATCGGAATTGTCCGTGAACGTTTAGGCAAAGAGGATTGTGGCAAAGGCTTCTTACTAGATGGGTTTCCAAGAACGGTAGCTCAGGCAGAGGCACTTGAAAACATCCTTGCTGATCTTGGTAAAAAGATGAATTATGTCATTAATATAGATGTAGATAAGGACATCCTGATGGGGCGCTTGACAGGTCGCAGAATCTGTAAAGAGTGCGGCGCTACTTATCATCTTGTCTTTAATCCACCAAAAGAAGAGGGCGTTTGTGATCGCTGCGGCGGAGAATTGTATCAGCGTGCTGATGATAACGAAGAAACAGTTCAAAATCGCCTGGACGTAAACATCAAACAAACTCAACCACTTTTGGCTTACTACGAAGATAAAGGCTATCTCAAAAACATTGACGGTCAACAAGACATCGATAAAGTGTTTTCTGACATTGATGTATTACTTGGAGGCCTTTCATAATGATCATTTGTAAAACTCCGAGAGAGATTGAGATCATGCGCCAAGCCGGCAGGATTGTGGCATTGACTCATGCGGAATTGCAAAAGTATATTTCACCAGGAATATCGACGAAAGAATTGGATGCTATTGCTGAAAAATTCATTCGTAAACATGATGCAATTCCATCTTTTAAAGGGTATAATGGGTTTCGTGGCAGCATCTGTGCTTCAGTCAACAACGAGCTGGTTCATGGAATTCCGGGAGATCGGGTGTTAAAGGACGGCGACATTATCAGCATCGATATCGGTGCGAAATATAACGGCTATCATGGAGACTCGGCCTGGACTTATCCAGTTGGTAAGATTGATGATGAAACCCGGAAGCTTCTTGATGTAACAGAGGAATCTTTATATCTGGGGCTTAAGGAAGCTAAACCAGGCGAACGTCTGTCGAATATCTCTCATAGTATTCAAACTTTTGTTGAAGCAAATGGCTTTTCTATCGTTCGAGAGTATGTAGGACACGGAGTTGGTCAAGACTTACATGAGGACCCTCAGATTCCTCATTATGGACCGCCTAACAAAGGTCCTCGCTTAAAGCCTGGCATGGTACTGGCTATTGAACCAATGGTTAATGCAGGAAGTCGATATGTTAGAACGTTATCAGATAACTGGACAGTTGTGACAGTTGATGATAAAATGTGTGCGCACTTTGAACACACCATTGCAATTACTGAAGAAGGCTATGAGATATTGACGAAAGCCTAAGTGAAGGTGATTGGATTGATCGAGTCAGATTCGGCGATTCCGAGTATAGGTCAGATTGTTCTGCCTCTTAAGGGCAGGGAGGCTGGTACGTATTCGGTCGTTGTTCAGCAATTGGATGAACGTTTTGTACTCATAGCAGACGGAGATAAACGTAAGTTTGATCGCGCCAAGCGAAAGAATATCGGACATCTTCAACTGTTTGACTATGTTTCTCCAGAAGTTCATAACAGTATTATCGAAACAGGAAGAGTGACGAACGGTAAACTGCGTTATGCTGTTTCAAAGTTTGTAAATGAAGTTTTAATTGATGAGAAGAAGGGAGACATGTTCGATGGCTAAGGATGATGTAATTGAAGTGGAAGGGAAAGTCGCTGAGACTTTGCCTAACGCGATGTTTAAGGTAGAATTAGAAAATGGTCATACAGTTCTGGCGCATGTTTCAGGAAAGATTCGTATGCACTTCATCCGTATCCTACCTGGTGACAAGGTGACAGTTGAATTATCACCGTATGACTTAACTCGTGGTAGAATCACTTATCGTTATAAATAATTCATTGCACTCCGTACTATTAAGGAGGTTAGAATAAGATGAAAGTTAGACCATCTGTTAAGCCGATCTGCGAAAAATGTAAAGTTATTCGTAGAAAAGGTAAAGTCATGGTTATCTGTGAAAACCCTAAACACAAACAAAAACAAGGCTAAACTAAAAGGAGGTGCGCTATCACTATGGCACGTATTGCTGGTGTAGACATTCCACGTGACAAACGTGTTGTCATTTCATTAACATACATCTACGGTATTGGTAAAAATACTGCGTCACAAATTCTTTCTGAAGCTGGTGTCTCTGAAGATACTCGCGTTCGCGATCTAACTGAAGACGAACTAGGAAAGATTCGTGATATCGTTGACAAATTAAAGGTTGAAGGTGATCTTCGTCGTGAGATCTCTCTAAACATCAAACGTCTTATGGAAATCGGTTCATACCGCGGTCTTCGTCACCGTCGTGGACTACCTGTTCGTGGACAACATACGAAGAACAATGCTCGTACACGTAAAGGTCCTCGTAAGACTGTAGCAAACAAGAAAAAATAATAGGTAAAGGAGGTTACTTCTTAGTATGGCACGTAAAACAAACACTCGTAAACGTCGTGTGAAAAAGAATATCGAAGCTGGTATTGCACACATTCGTTCTACATTCAATAATACAATCGTAACTATCACTGATGTTCACGGAAACGCTGTTGCATGGTCAAGTGCAGGTTCACTAGGATTCAGAGGATCTCGTAAATCCACTCCATTCGCAGCACAAATGGCTGCTGAAACTGCAGCAAAAGCTTCCCAGGAACACGGTTTGAAAACTCTTGAAGTAACAGTTAAAGGCCCTGGTGCTGGACGTGAAGCTGCAATCCGTGCTCTTCAAGCTGCAGGTCTTGAGGTTACTGCAATCAGAGACGTTACTCCAGTTCCTCATAACGGATGCCGTCCGCCAAAACGTCGCCGCGTTTAATTTTTCTGTATAAATTTTGTATCGTTGTCTATAATGGGATATGATACAAAATACGTTCATTCAGAAAAAGGTAACCAGTTGTTGGTGCACAATAGGGAACGTAAACATGGGGAATTTCGGACTTCATATTATTTAGCCCGGAGTTTCGACGTTTTGAAGGAGGGTAAATATTAATGATCGAAATTGAAAAACCAAAAATTGAAACGGTTGAGATCAGCGATGATGCCACATATGGAAAGTTCGTCGTAGAACCACTTGAGCGTGGATATGGTACAACTTTGGGTAACTCCTTACGTCGTATCCTATTATCGTCACTCCCAGGTGCCGCTGTCACATCTATTCAAATAGATGGAGTACTGCATGAGTTTTCAACAATTGAAGGCGTCGTAGAGGATGTCACATCCATCATTTTGAATATCAAAAAGCTAGCGTTAAAGATTTACTCTGACGAAGAGAAAACGCTTGAAATTGATGTGCAGGGTGAAGGAGTCGTTACAGCTGCTGATATTACTCATGATAGTGATGTGGAAGTGCTAAATCCTGATTTACACATTGCCACATTGTCTAAAAGTGGTCACTTCCGTGTGCGTTTAAGCGCATCCCGCGGACGTGGATACAGACCTGCTGACCAAAACAAACGTGAGGATCTTCCAATCGGTGTGATCCCAATCGATTCTATTTACACTCCAGTTTCACGCGTTAATTATCAAGTAGAAAATACTCGTGTTGGTCAAATGACGAACTATGATAAGCTTTCTCTTGATGTATGGACTGATGGAAGTATTGGACCGAAAGAAGCCATTTCTTTAGGTGCTAAGATTCTGACAGAACACTTGAATATTTTCGTTGGCCTTACAGATGAAGCGCAGAATGCTGAAATCATGGTAGAAAAAGAAGAAGATCAAAAAGAAAAAGTTCTTGAGATGACGATCGAAGAATTAGATCTTTCTGTTCGTTCTTACAACTGCCTGAAACGTGCTGGAATCAACACTGTTCAAGAGCTTGCTAACAAGACTGAAGAAGATATGATGAAAGTGCGTAACCTAGGACGTAAATCTCTTGAAGAGGTCAAAGTTAAACTTGAAGACCTTGGATTAGGATTACGTAAAGACGATTGATAATCATTTTAGATATATAGTTTCAACAAAGGAGGGAACCCTTAATGGCTTACAGAAAGTTAGGACGTACTAGTGCACAACGTAAAGCAATGCTACGTGATTTAGCTACTGACCTAATCATCAACGAGCGTATCGAAACAACTGAAACTCGCGCGAAAGAGCTTCGTTCAGTTGTGGAAAAGATGATCACATTAGGCAAACGTGGTGATGTTCACGCACGTCGTCAAGCTGCTGCATTCATTCGTAAAGAAATTGCAAACGCTGAAAACAACCAAGATGCTCTTCAAAAGTTATTCTCTGACATCGCTCCTCGTTACAACGAGCGTCAAGGCGGATATACTCGCATTATGAAGGTTGGTCCTCGCCGTGGTGACGGTGCTCCAATGGCAATCATCGAATTAGTTTAATAATTCGTGACTACTAACATTAAGGGCGGGACAGTTAATCCTTAACTGCTTCTTTGCCCTTTTTGTATAAGTGCATGATTGATGATGAAAAGCAGAGCGTTACGATGAGCAGCATGGCTGACTCGTCTAGCTCGTGCGCCCCTTCCGACTTCTATAACGATAGAAGCTGTTCATGGATGAACAAGAAAAGGTATCTTTTCTTTGGTCGGGGTGCAGGCTTTTTTTTATTTATATGGAATTATGATATTTTTTATTAAGCTGGTTTTTAATAGCAGAGAAGAGGCTTTGACTCAGCTGAGAATTGATGAGCATAGAGGAGGTTTGTATCGTGCGAGAGATGATTAACGTTAAAGATGTCTATTTCCGTTATCCGGATCAGGAAGCATATGCCCTGGAAGGAATCAATCTTCATGTAGAGCAAGGTGAGTGGCTTGCAATCGTCGGCCATAACGGATCAGGCAAATCGACACTTGCCAAAATGTTAAATGGCTTGCATTTTCCCGAAAAGGGAGACGTCACTGTGGACGGTATCCCCCTTGAGGAAAAATCCATCTGGGATATCAGGGCTAAAATTGGAATGGTCTTTCAAAATCCAGATAATCAGTTTGTCGGTGCTACAGTGGAAGATGATGTGGCTTTTGGGTTAGAAAACCATGGAGTACCTCATGAATCGATGGTACAAAGAGTGAGTGACGCTTTGAAGCGTGTCCATATGGAAGATTTTCTTGATCAAGAGCCGCACCATTTATCAGGCGGACAGAAGCAGCGTGTAGCAATCGCAGGAGTGGTGGCCCTTCAGCCGGATATCATCATCCTGGACGAATCCACATCCATGCTTGATCCGAAGGGAAAGAAAGAAGTGCTGGAGACGGTCAGGATCCTTAAAGAAAAAGAGAATTTGACTGTTATTTCGATCACTCATGACCTTGAAGAAGCAGCAAAGGCTGATCGAATCATTGTACTGAATAAGGGAAAAGTCTTTAAGGAAGGGACACCACAAGAGATTTTCCTGCTCGAGGATGAATTAAAGAAGTTGGGGCTTGATTCTCCTTTTACCATTAAACTTTCAGGGGCGCTGAAGAATGCGGGTATATCACTACCTAAGAATTATTTTACAGAAGAAGAGCTGGTGAACGAGTTATGGAAATCTCATTTCAACAAGTAGAATATCGGTATTCCTATAAAACCCCATTTGAAAAACTTGCTCTTGAAGATATCAATCTCTCCATTCCTTCCGGTCAGTTCCTGGCAATCATCGGACATACAGGTTCAGGCAAGTCGACATTGCTGCAGCATCTGAATGCACTGCTAAAGCCAACATCCGGACTGGTAAACGTAGGAGACTATGAAATCAGTCACGATAAAAAAACGAAGAGCCTGAAACCAATCAGGCAAAAAGTAGGGATTGTCTTTCAATTTCCCGAACATCAATTATTTGAAGAAACGGTACTGAAGGATATTTGCTATGGCCCTATGAACTTCGGAGTAGCAGAGGAAGAAGCGAAAGAAAGAGCGAAGGAACTGATTGTGAAGGTCGGGCTTTCAGAAGACATTCTTCAGAAATCCCCATTTGATCTCTCAGGCGGTCAAATGAGAAGGGTGGCCATTGCAGGAGTCCTTGCCATGAATCCGGATGTGATCGTATTGGACGAGCCTACAGCCGGTTTGGATCCGCGGGGACAGCGTGAGATCATGGATATGTTCTATGACCTTCATAAAGAGAAAGGACTGACCACCATTCTTGTCACGCACAGCATGGAGGACGCAGCTCACTATGCAGATGAGATTGTCATCATGCAGAAGGGGCGCTTACAGAGGAAGGGAACGCCTCAAGCAATCTTCTCGAATCCAGAGGAATTGTTTGAAATGGGGCTGGATGTTCCTGATGTGGTCAGATTCCAGTTCAAGCTGGAAGAGCGTATCGGCAGGAAGATCGGCGTCACCTGTTTGACGATTGAAGAACTGGCCGATGCCATTGGTTCCCTTGAAGAAGGGAGTGGCCCGCTATGATGGAAAAAATGATTTTCGGTCGTTATGTACCGGCAAATTCCATTCTTCACAGCATGGATCCACGATCGAAGCTGCTCTTTATTTTCGGATTTATTTGTATCGTCTTTTTAGCAAATAATGTTGTCACCTATGCCTTATTAGGGGCATTTACTCTGACTGCACTGATCTTTTCCAATCTTCCCATCCGGTTCATCATCGGAGGGTTGAAACCCATTCTATGGCTGATCTTGTTTACGTTCTTCCTGCATGTGTTCTTTACAAAAGAAGGCGGGGTCATCCTGAATCTTGGTTTCCTTAAAATTCATGAGGAAGGGCTGCGTCAGGGGATATTCATTTCCCTGCGATTCTTTTACTTGATCCTGATCACTTCATTACTGACTCTGACGACATCACCGATCACGATTACAGATGGCCTGGAAACATTATTGAACCCTTTGCGGAAGGTGAATTTCCCTGTTCATGAGCTTGCGCTGATGATGTCGATTTCTTTACGGTTCATCCCGACCCTGATGGAAGAAACGGATAAGATCATGAAGGCACAGATCGCGAGGGGAGCAGAATTTTCTTCAGGTCCGATAAAAGATCGGATCAAGGCGATCATCCCATTGCTCATCCCTTTATTCGTGAGTGCGTTCAAGCGTGCAGAGGACCTGGCTACGGCCATGGAAGCAAGGGGTTATCAAGGCGGAGAAGGTAGAACGAAATACAGGCTTCTTTCCTGGCATAAAAAAGATACAGGCGCACTGGTTGTACTTGGCATCCTGGCAGCCTTATTGCTATTCTTCAGAGGATAGGAGGATTAATCAAATGACGCGGGTAAAATGTACGATTTCATATGACGGTACCCATTTCAGCGGATATCAAATACAGCCAAACCAGCGTACTGTACAGGGACTCCTCGAAGACACTCTCTGTGCGATTCATAAAGGGGAGCGGATTCGTGTCACCGCTTCGGGCAGGACGGATGCAGGGGTCCACGCACACGGCCAGGTATTCCACTTTGATACCCCGCTGTCCATTCCTGAAGAAAAGTGGCCGGTAGTCCTTAATACTCGTCTTCCTGACGAAGTGACCATCAAAGACGCTGAATGTGTGTCTGACGACTTCCATGCGAGATTTTCAGTTAAGAGGAAGGAATATCGTTACAGAGTCTACACAGCCGAATCGAGAAGTCCTTTCTATCGTCATTTTGCTCTCCACTACCCTCTTACTATTTCAGTAGATGAGATGAAAAAGGCGGCGCGGGATTTAATAGGTGAGCATGACTTTACAAGTTTCTGCTCAGCTAAAACAGAAGTACAAGACAAAGTAAGATATCTTCAGAGCATCACCATCACTGAACAGGAAGACGAAATCATTTTTTCCTTTACGGGGAATGGTTTTCTTTACAATATGGTGAGGATCCTCGTCGGCACCCTGCTGGAAGTAGGTAACGGGAATCTACGCAGTGAGGACATGAAAACCATACTTGAAGCCAAAGACAGGAACGAGGCGGGGAAGACCGCCCCGCCGCACGGATTGTATCTTTGGAAGGTGGAGTATGGGGATTGATAGAAAGTCGTCCATGCTAGAGAGAAGTTTTTTAAATTGCTGTAAGCCGGTTCCAGCGGTTGATTGGAGTGCAAGACGAAGACTCCTATCAGAAATGCGAAAGGGCTTTGCTCAGAAGCGTGTGGCATAAGTCGAATTGGCCACGAAGGCGTTCTTTGCCTTCTTGGTCGATTTGGCTTATGACATGTGCTTCTAAGCCCTGCAGCTGGACAGTTCCAGCCCTTGCCGAGGAGGCTCCCCGCTCGCCCGCGGAAAGCGAAGTCTTGCACGGAAATCAATAGCGGAGTTAAAAAGACTAAACTGGAAATAAACTTTTTCTCTAAAACAACTAATCCAGGTGTAACATCCCCTTGACAATCACCTGGGAACAAGATATTATAGCATATGGTATGTTATTAACCCCACGATAAGCCCCGGAATCTTATTGTGATTAGAAAATAAATACTACGGATTCATTTAATAGGAGGTAAACTCATGCGTACTACGTATATGGCAAAAGCCAACGAAATCGATCGTAAATGGTACGTTGTAGATGCTGAAGGCAAAACTCTAGGTCGTCTAGCAAGTGAAGTCGCTTCAGTTCTACGCGGTAAACACAAACCAACTTTCACACCACACGTTGACACTGGTGATCATGTAATCATTCTTAACGCTTCAAAAATTGAATTGACTGGTAAAAAGCTTACTGACAAGATCTATTACCGTCACAGTAACCACCCTGGTGGTTTGAAGCAGCGTACTGCATTAGAAATGCGTACAAACTACTCAGAGAAAATGTTAGAGCTTACTATCAAAGGTATGCTTCCTAAAGGTTCTCTAGGTCGTCAAATGATCAAGAAGCTACATGTATACTCTGGATCTGAGCATCCACACCAAGCACAACAACCAGAAGTTTACGAACTTCGTGGATAATTAAAAAGAGGAGGTTATTATCTTGGCTCAAGTTCAATATTACGGAACTGGTCGTCGTAAGAGCTCAGTAGCTCGCGTACGTTTAGTACCAGGTAACGGTAACATTGTTATCAATGATCGTGAAGTAGAAGTATATATCCCATTCGCAGCACTAAGAGAAGTAATCAAGCAACCATTAGTTGCAACTGAAACTCTTGGTAACTATGACGTTTTAGTAAACGTACACGGTGGAGGTTACGCTGGTCAAGCTGGTGCGATCCGTCACGGTATCGCTCGTGCTTTACTTCAAGCTGATCCTGAGTACCGCGGTACTCTAAAACGCGCTGGATTGTTAACTCGTGACGCTCGTATGAAAGAACGTAAAAAATACGGTCTTAAAGGCGCTCGTCGTGCACCACAATTCTCTAAGCGTTAATTTCTGCTTTCGAAGACTCTCAACCTTTTGGGTTGGGGGTCTTTTTTATTTAATTATTGGATTATGTACGAAATAAAGGAGAAAAGATTGCCGGGGGTATCAATCATATATCTTAAATCAGGGAAAGGTATTGGCCCTCCTGATAAAAGGCTCATTTACAAATCGTTTTAAGAATAGAATCCGAATCCAAGGGGGCAGGGAGGGGGAAAGGGCATCTAAATATAGAAAGAACTATTAATGCAAAATTTCTGGTTCAGTTTTTGTTAAGTCGTTTTTAAAAGAAAAGTGCAATTCATGATTTTCGTTAATCGATGCGAAAAAAATGCTGTCCATTTTATTAATCCCTTTCTTTTGTAATTGATTTCTTAACCAAGTCTCACTTAAATTCATATCAGTAAGAACGGACTGATAAATTTCCCCTTCGATAATAACGGGATATGCAATACCTGCATGTTTTTTTTCAATTCCTAAGTCTTCTATGGTAACCGGAGCTTTATTAGATTGCTTGTACACTGTTAACCTGCCATTTGCTTCTACTATGGCAAGTTCAACATCTTTTATGTCAAATATATCTTTCTCTCTAAGCATTTGAAGAATATTGTCTAAAGAATAACAGAGACGTCTCAAATTCCCAACGAGAAATGTTCCATTTTTTATAACAGCAGTCGGTTCAAATGTGAGAAGTTTACCGATCTTCCGTTTTTTTATAACGATTTTAGAAATAACTTTTTGCAATAAACCTATTGCTATAACTGCTGCAGCAGTATGAATATGCCTAATATTAGGATCAGCAATATCTGCACCTACAACTGCACCTAGTGTTAAAATAATTAAAAAATCGAAAACCGGCAATTCACCTATTGATCGCTTACCCATATATAAAGTAACAATTAATAACAAAGGTAAAATTGTTATAATCCTTCCAAATACAATAAAAATCTCTTTAATCGTCTCCATAAATTTCCCCCTTTAATCAATTCTGAATGGATAGATAATCCCTTTTTGTACTGGTAATGTCCACAACCTGTAAAAAATACAACAAGTTTTTCTTTAACTTCAAAATCGTTTCCGCCTTTAATTGAAATATATAGTTAAAGTGCTCTTTATGTAGTTTTTTATTCATTTACCCTGTATTTGAATATAGTCTATCCAACTCCCCCGGGGCATTTATAGTGAAGAAAGTGGTGAAAGGATTAAATGATGTTGATACTTGTAAAATTAGCTTTTTTGAAGAATCTGATAGTCGGCAGTTTCCGGCGCAAACAATAATTTATCAGCAAGTAAGTAATCTCCAAACTCTATTGTAAAAAAAATTGTTTTGAAAAGATTATTTTTGACTATACTCCAAACCCCAATATAGTTCAAAGTTCCTTTGAACAGGTTAGATAGAATCGTGAGAGATGTTGAATTAGCACCATGGTTTCGAAATTCGTTTCATATTCTATGGAAAAGTCAGTAAGCGTTTTCAACAAAAAAACTGTGACAATCTTCACAGATAAACACTATATAAGAATAAATTCTGATTTGACAGATTATTTCGACTCCGTTATGATGATAAAAATTCAAACAAAAAAATAGAATATTTCCTTATCAAGAGTCGGGGGAGGAACCTGGTCCCGTGATCCCGCAGCAACCGTTACTTGTAACAAGGTGCTAATTCCAGCAAGCAGATGCTTGAAAGATGAGAGGATGGTATATACAGAACCTCTTCCTCATCGGAAGAGGTTTTTTTAGTAGCAGCGCAGGTCGGCTTTTAAAAAAGGCAGTTACGCTGTTATTAAACCAAGTATAACTATAAGATTACTTCTTTCAATTCTCCCTGCCATGGTCATAGTACATTTCATAATAAAGCAAAAAGGAGATTTGTCTTATGAAAAAACAGATTCATTTAAATGGCTTCATCCAAAACTCGCCGTCCCCGCATTCAACCGGATTATGGAAACATGAAAAAGATCAGGGTACGTCGCACAACAGCTTAGCTTATTGGGTGGAAACGGCTCAAACGCTTGAACGCGGGAAATTTGATGCGATGTTCATTGCTGATGTGCTGGGTACCTACAGCGTATATGAAAACAGTCATGATGCAGCAGTCAGGGGCGCGGTACAGCTGCCTGCTCATGATCCGCTCATCCCCATCTCGGCAATGGCCGCGGCAACGGAGCATCTAGGATTTGCGCCAACCATCTCCACGACTTATGCACAGCCTTATTCACTGGCACGGCAGTTATCAACGCTGGACCATTTAACAGGAGGAAGGGTTGCATGGAATGTGGTGACATCCTATTTGGAAAGTGAAGCCGTCAATCTCGGGCTGTCTGGAAGGCTCCCAAAGGAACTCCGATATGACCGTGCTGATGAATTTCTCCAAGTGGTTTATAAGCTGTGGGAACACAGCTGGGAGGACGATGCGGTTGTTTATGATAAAGAAAATGACACGTTTGCTGATCCGAATAGGGTTCATTCGATCAACCACGAAGGAGAGTTTTTCAGAGTGCCGGGCCCTCATCTGGTAGAGCCGTCCCCACAGCGCACCCCGGTATTATTCCAGGCAGGATCTTCTCCAAAAGGAAGGGATTTTGCAGCAAAACATGCAGAAGCAGTATTTACTAAAAATCATTCGCTGGACGGATTGAAACTGTACACAAACGATATCCGCAGACGGGCGGGGGAGCAGGGGAGAAAACCGGATGAACTTCTTATCTTCCCGATGATCCTGCCGATCATTGGGTCAACTGAAGAAGAAGCGTTTGCAAAATATGAAGAACTTACGAGTCACGTCAGCTACGAAGGCACCGCTTCTCTTTTATCAGGTCATACAGGGATTGATTTTTCACAATTTGACCCTGATCAGTATATCGATGACATCGAGACGGATGCCATGCAGGGAAATCTCGATATGTATGGGAAGGATCCAAACAAAAGATGGACGCTCCGTGAAGCGATTAAAAATCATGGGCTTGGCAATGGAACGGTAAAATTCATCGGTACACCTGAGCAAATTGCAGATGAAATCGAGAAATGGGCTGTTGAAGGTGATGCGGATGGTTTTAATATCGCCCAGACGTATTCACCGGGTACATTTAGCGAGTTCGTCGATCATGTGGTTCCCGAACTCCAAAAGCGGGGGATCTACCGCAAGGAATATGAAGGACCAACATTGAGAGAGAACATGTTTGGCAAAGGTCATAAACACTTGCCCGATCATCACCCGGCGAAAAAGCTTGTACCAGTTCATTCATAGGAAGCAACTAATTTGAGTAAGAGAAAGGAGTAGGGAATGAGTCAATTAGCATTGTATACATGGATAGGATTTGCTGTATTTCTTGCAGCTATGTTCGCACTGGGATTAATCAGTGCCAAAAAGACAAAAAGCGTCAGCGATTTTGCCATTGGCGGTGGTAGTCTCGGACCTTATGTGTTGGGTCTTTCCTTTGCCGCCACCTACCTGAGCGCGGCCACCTTCCTCGGCTACCCGGGCTGGTCGCATGATTGGGGGCTTTCGAATCTTTGGCTGTTTTTAGCGATCATCGGCGGGGGACCGATTGGTGTACTGATGGTTGCCAAGAGAGTGCGTAAACTGAATACCGGACAAAAATCACTTTCCCTTCCTGACTGGCTTGGTGATTTTTATAACAGTGACTTCCTACGGGTCGGTTCAGGGCTGATCTTACTTTTCAACATTTTTTATATTGCGGCCCAATTTGTTGCAGGTGCCCGGATTTTTGAATATCTTCTTGGAATGTCCTATAAGGGCGGGCTGGTTTTCATCGCGGTGATCGTAGTTCTGTACGTTTTCGGCGGAGGGGCCTTTGCCGACATTTATACAGATGCTGTTCAAGCGGTCATGATGGCAGTGGCAGGTATCTTTATCTTTATTTCTGGAATAGTCGTTTTCTGGAAGGGGAGCATCACTTCGACGTTCACGGGCATCAGCGGTAAATTGGCCGGGCAGGATTCGAATTTGGTTCAGGTATTCAATCCCGATTCCGCTCATTTTTCATCCCTGAGTTTAGTGACAGGTGCGATCGTGATTCAATGGGCATTTGCGTCCGCCCCGCATCTGTTTAACAAGGTATTGGGCCTTAAAAGCGAAAAAGATCTCGGGAAAATGATTTTGACCTATGTGATCGCTGCTTCTTTTTCGCTTTTTGTACTATTCGGTGGCATTTACAGCAGGGCAGCGCTGGGAAGTGACATTACAGCCCCTGACCTTGCACTGATGGAATATGCGGTATGGGCATTCCCTGCCATCATTGTAGCCATCCTTGGTGTTGTGATTCTCGCCGCCGCCATGTCGACAACGGATGGATTATTTGTTTCGATTTCAACTGTGTTTGCCAATGATATCTTCCTGAAAGTGCTGGTGAAAAGAGGGATTATTAACGTGAGTGACTCCAAAGCGGAGAAGATTGCGTTACAAATCAGCCGTTTGTCAGTACCGCTTATCGGACTGGTGGCATTTCTGATCGTCTTAAAGCCGCCGGCGTACATGGGTGATATCATGTGGATTGGTATTTCAGGAATCGCCGCAGGAACTATGGGACCTATTTTGTATGCAGTCTACGGACGAAAAAAAGCGTCCGCCCGGGCAGCGGAACTTTCAATGGTCATCGGCCTTCTTTCCTACCTCATCCTTTATTTTGGAGGAATCGTGCCGAGCACCATGGCAGCCGGGGCCGTTTCAACCTTTATAGGGATAGCGACAATTGTGATCCTCGCCCCTATCATCAAAGAACCTCAAACCAACCAAACAATCGAAAAAGTGTACAACATTAAGTGACAGAAAGGATGAAGAAGATGTTTGTAAACGAAATGCTCTCAATATGGCTATACGGATTCATCGCATTTCTCTCCATCACCGGGCTATCACTGTGGAAGTGGTATTTTACAAAATAATGCGAGCGAACCACCGGGACGAGGAATAATATCTTCGTCCCTTTTTCATTAGTATGTTGTTGTTCCATCGTTGAAAGTATGCAGCAGTTATCAGTAGTAGCAGTTATTGATAGACTAACCTTACATAGAGGTTGGTCTTGATCTTTTCTATTACCTGTTACTGAAATTTTTGGACCTTTCCAGCGGTCGATTTGGCTTATGTGATGTGCTTTTAAGCCCTGCAGCTGGACATTTCCCCTCGAGGAGGCTCACCAACCGCCCGCGGAAAGCGAAGTTTTGCACGGAAATCAATAGCGGCATTCAGAAGCTTCTCATCCATCAAAATTGGTAACAGTTACTCGAATGAAGACTTCTCTTAAGAAGGAAAATACGTTCAAAGGGGTGGATTTACATTGAACGTTATTACAACATTCAATACAAAGAGAAGAGAAAAACAAATCAAAACAGAAAGAAAACTACTGAAGGAAATCTCAATCAAAATGCTCCAGGAAAGTGTAAGGAAGCATTTCGGATATATAAAAATTCAAGGCGGTGTATTCATGCAGCAGGGGTTTGACGAGGCATGCTTCGATGTCGCGATTGAAGCCTATCTGCTTGGAGGAAAAGTAAGCAAGTTTGGATATTCCGGAGAAGACAGAGAATCGGTAAAAAAGCGTTGCAGGGAAGAATTAAAGCATTTCATCGATACGCTTTATAACTTTTGGCTGTATTGGTCTGAAATGGGGATTTCCAATCAAGTGGACGAATCCATTTTCTACAGCTGCGAACACTTTGTTGAAACATGGTGGTCAGAAGGGTATGAAAAGGGGGTCAAGCGCCTTAAGCTTCGGCTTCACTAATTTTTTCGGTTCTAAAAGTGTTTCTTGTCCCATATTTTTAGTAAAGAACAGCATGGTTACAATTTTTACTGAAAATAGGGGGAGAGACATGAGACAGAAATTGAAGCTTGCAGGGATTATTGCTGCCCTCGGTATCCTGTTATTTATTGTTCAATATAAAATTATGGACAAAGATACATGGGATTCATGGAATCTTCCCTTGTCAGGTAAGATTATATATATTGATCCTGGTCATGGGGGGCCGGATGGCGGAGCGGGGGATAAAGACGCATTGGAAAAGGATATCGCATTGAATGTCTCCCTGATGATCAGAGATTACCTTCAGGAGCAGGGTGCACTTGTGCTCATGACCCGGGAAGAGGACAAGGATCTGGCTGATGAACATACAAAAGGGTACAGCAGGAGAAAGGTAGAAGACTTGCACAAGCGTCTGAACCTGATCAATGAGTCAGAAGCAGATATGTTTTTAAGTATTCATTTAAATTCAATTCCTTCTCCTAAGTGGAGCGGGGCACAGACCTTTTATAATCCTAAGTATGAAGAAAATAAGGCTCTTTCAAAAGCCATACAAAAAGAGATCACCCGGAATTTAGAAAATACAAGCCGGGAAGCAAAAGGACTTCAAAGTGTGTATATCTTAAAGCATGCGAAAAAACCGGGTGCTTTAGTGGAAATTGGCTTCCTTTCAAATCCTGAAGAACGGTCGAACCTGCTCAAAGATGATTATCAGGAAAAAGTAGCTGCTTCCATCTATCAGGGTGTCCTGAATTATTTAACCGAAGAGGATTAATGATCAAAGCTTCTCCTAAAGCAGGAGCGGCTTTTTTGTGTTGGTGTTAAACACAAACTTTACATTAAAACTACGTTAAGAAAGAACAGGAGAGGGGTATAGAGTATTAGAAGTCTCGAAGTGGTCTACACTTGAGATAGACAAGTAATTAGGATAGGAAGGGTTCAAAATGAAAGCATCGATTATTGAAATACTCGAACAACATTATAATGATCTTTATACCAGATGGGTCCAGGATTTAGAAGAAACGACAGACAGGTTGAATATATCCTATTACCAGCATACCCAAGTGAAGAATGAGTTGTTCGAATCCATCTATAAAAGCCTTCTACAGGAGAATGAGAGCTATATCAAGGACTTTGATGAATTATACAAAAAAATAGTTGAAAACAAAGAAGCTCTTGAATACATTTCTACCGGATATCAATCGTTTAGAAGGGTTGCCCTGTTCATTCTTATAAAGGAAGATTTATCAAAAGAGGAAGTATTGGACATTTATGATGAAGTCGACCGCTGGTTTGATCCCGTTTTCAATAAAATGATCAGTAAGTGTACAGACTCATGGGAAGAGACGTTCGATGTACAGAAGAAAACGCTGGTTGAACTTTCTGCCCCCGTCATTCAATTATTCGACCATATTTCGGTGATGCCATTAGTCGGTCATATCGATGAAGAAAGGATCAACCGTATTAAAGAAAACCTGTTAGCAGGAGTAACGAAATATCATTCCTCCATTGTCTTTATGGACATTACTGGAGTGCCTGTATTAGATACCTTTGCGGCACAGGGGATCATTGAATCTACAAGGGCGGCCGGACTGCTCGGTGCAGAATGCATCCTGGTAGGGGTTCGTCCTGAGATAGCTCAGACGCTGATCAATCTGGGAATTGATTTAAAGGAACTGAAAACGTTCAGTTCCCTGAATAAGGGATTAGTGTTTGCGCAGAATCAATTGGATCATTAATCACAATCAAAAGGGCTGTCTGAATGGCGGTCCTTTTTTGATTCTTGCCGCCTTTTGGTGGCAGCCTCAACAATTCGGAATAATATACAACAAAAGTATTCCGACCCTTTTACACGTTATTTCTGATAACGATATGTTATACTATTAGTAGTTGTAAACGAATACATAAAAAAGGGTGGTTATTCATGTTAACAGAACAGCAGACTCGCGATCTTTTATCCCAGCTAAAGGATCCTTTTTTACATAAAACGTTAAAAGAAACCAACGGTGTTGTTGAAGTTAGTGTGAAAGAAGAAAAAGAGCATGTGAGTGTGAAGATTGCACTTGCTAAAACCGGTTCAGGCGAACAATTGCAATTCCAGCAACAGGTTGTCCAATTATTAAAGGACAATGGAGCGGCATCTGTGGGAATTCGTTTCACTGAACTTCCTCAAGAAGAACTTGAAAAGCATAGAGGGACAGGTGGAGAAGGCACTGATTTATTATCGCCTGCAAGTAAAACGACGTTCATTGCCATCGCCTCGGGTAAAGGCGGTGTGGGTAAATCCACTGTTTCTGTTAACTTGGCTGTGGCACTGGCACGTCAAGGAAAGAAAGTGGGATTGATTGATGCGGATATTTACGGGTTCAGTGTTCCGGATATGATGGGAATCGTAAAGCGTCCGGTAGTCCGCGGGGAAAGAATTATCCCAGTAGAACGTTTCGGGGTTAAAGTCATTTCAATGGGCTTCTTCGTTGAAGACAATGCGCCGGTCATTTGGAGAGGACCGATGCTTGGTAAAATGCTGAATAATTTCTTCTCGGAAGTAGAGTGGGGAGACTTGGATTATCTTCTATTGGACCTGCCTCCGGGTACAGGGGATGTTGCACTTGACGTTCATACGATGCTTCCGCATTGTAAGGAAATCATTGTCACCACCCCTCATCCGACAGCGGCATTTGTTGCAGCCCGTGCCGGAGCGATGGCATTACAGACCGATCACGATATCCTTGGTGTCGTGGAGAACATGTCTTACTTTGAAAGCAAGCTGACCGGTGAGAAGGAATTCGTATTCGGACAAGGCGGAGGAGAAAAGCTGACAGAGGAATTGCGTACAGACCTTCTGGGAAAACTGCCTCTGCAGCAGCCTGATTGGAATGAAGAAGATTTTGCGCCTTCGATTTATGCGGAAGACCACAGGCTGGGGCAGATCTATGGGGAAATCGCCCATAAAGTCATTGGAAAATTATCATAACAAAATGAAAGGACAAATGGAGAGGACTGTGTCCCTTGCCATTTGTCCTTTTTTATATGGACTTTGGTTTAGCCGCCGCCACCGCCGCCGCCTTCTGAACCTTCAGAAGACCCGCCGCCGCCGGTTTGTCCGCCTTCGCCGCCTTCTTCTCCTTTTCCACCGCCAGCTTCCTCGGCAGCTTTAAGAAGGATATCCTGTATCTTTGCTTTAAACAACGGGCTCTCAAATGTTTCAAGTACCACTTTTTGAAGGTGTTCGCGGTACTCCTTACTCTTTAAGGCCTCTGTCAATTCTTTTTGAAATTCAGGATCTTTCATTAAATCCATCATCATACCTTGATACTCTGGATCCTTCATCAAATCTTTGAGTAGCTTCTCGTTGCCTTCCTTCATGCTTTTTGCCATGGATTCGGCAAACTTTGGATCTTCGATGGCTTTCTTCCAGAATTCAGTGCCTTTATCAGACGTAAGGGTTTCAGAAATGGTATTCTTTACAACTGCTTGGTCCATAATAAGCTCTGCCTTCATTTTTTCATCTTTCATCACTTCTTGTATTGCCTTTTTTCCATCGTCGGTTTTTAATATATCGACAACCATTTTCTTGGTCTCTTCATAATCCATTTTACTGCCGCCTGTTTCCCCTCCGCCGCCGCAAGCGGACAAAAGAAGAACAGTCAGTAGAAAAAGAAAGGAATATCTTTTCATGGGTAGGCTCCTTCCATACAAATTCCCTTACCTTTAATATGAGGAATTGTGAAAAAAATATACACATCCAATAGTGGAACCTAGATTTTTTAAGGAAGCGTTGGTACAATCAACAGAGTGTATATTTTATATTTGGAGGAAAAATGAAGTGACCATCCGAAATTGGATTCGTTTTTTTGTACATACATTGATTCTTGGTGGAGCAGTGACGGCTATTGCCTCTCTATTCATTAGATGGGATCAATACAGCCCTTATATTCAAGATGGAAATGTAATCGGGATATTATCCAGCCTTTTATGGTTTTTATTTGTGGGATTTACTTTCAGTGTCATAAGCCAAATGGGATACTTTGCTTATTTGACGATCCACCAGTTTGGAGTGGGGATGTTCAGAAGCTTTTGGAATTCCGTTCAGGTTGTGTTAATTGCGTTTGTGTTATTCGACCTTGTCTATTTTCGATTCCGGGCATTTGCTGAGGAAGGGGCATCATATACCCCGTATATCTTCTTGGGGATCGGGATCCTGTTAGTGGGAATCCTTGTCGCGTACTTGAAGAATCAACAATCAGAAGCAAAAACCAATACATTCATCTCAGCATTGTTCTTCATGGTTGTTGTCACGACGCTGGAGTGGCTTCCGGTACTATTGGTAAACTCCATTAAATGGCTTTACCTTATGTTGATCGCTTTATTAGTATGTAATGCTTATCAACTGCTGAGACTTCCGAAATACATCGAACAGTCTCAGATTGAACGACAAAATAAACAGCAAAAGAATTAACAAAAAGCCCCGGGAGAGTGGAGTACACTCACGGGGCTTTTTTGATTATTGAATTATACTCGATTTCGCGTCACCGTTTGAAATCATATCCGACACGGAGACGAAGCTTCCTTTTCCTTTCAGGGTCTTCACGATGGCGGGCAGCGCGTTTTTCGTCTGCTTTGCAGAATCGGAAGCATGAAGAAGAATGATATCCCCTTTCTTGGCATCTTTTACATTCTCGATGATCGCCCCTGTCCCGGGGTTAGTCCAATCCTTCGAATCCACGCTCCAGTGAACAACCGTCAGACCGAGACTATCTGCCACCTTTAATGTTTCTTTGTTAAAGTGTCCGGTCGGAACACGAAGCAATTTTACTTCTTTCACATTCAGCTTTTTAAAAACTGTATCAGCTTTCATGATATCCTGCCTGATTTTATTCGGTTCCATATCGGTGTAGTCTGAATACGCATAGCCGAGATTCCCGATTTCATATCCGTCCTTTACAATTTGCTCGACTAAATCAGGATGACGCTCAGCCCAGGAACCGGAAATGAAGAAAGTGGCAGACTGAACGTTCAATTTCTTTAATTCGTCTAGAATCGGTTTAGCTTTCTCATCTCCCCACCCGATATTGAAGGTTAAAGCAACACCTTTTTCCCCTTTATAAATGGCCTTGGGTCCATCTTTCGTTCCAAAAACCGGAACCGAAGAGAGCGTACTGCTGTAGACAAATAGAGCGGTAAAGAACGAGATGACGATGACTAAGCTGATCTGCTTCATTCTTTTCGCATTTACGGTGTAGAACATATTCATTACACAATCCCTCCGTAACGTATATCTCTATAAAAGATATGCATGTCCTCAGAAAAAATATCTAACTTCAGAAAAAAATGATTATAAAATCCCTTGAATGGAAAAAACTACAAATAACAACATAAAGGGGTGACTTACTTGCTGGGGTTAATGATTGATGACAGAGAAAGACAAGAATTAGAATATCTGTTGAAAAGAGAAATGGATGAAATCCTATTTGACCTAAAAGATGCCCGGATTGATCAAATCGTGAAGCGGGCTATGGATGAACGATATAAAATATTGTTTTCTCTATTCCGCAGATTTGCAAGTCATAAAGAATGCCTCAAGTATATGAAGAGAAGCAATGATAAAAAGGAAAAATATTAAGATCATCAGCGGCTTTTAAATGGACAGGCTTCCCGGTACGAAAGTCTTTATCCATAGAGAGCCGCTTTTAAATGCCATGAGTTAAACATTTTGTAAAAAAATCTTTAAAAATGTATTGACCATGTAAAAAAAACTTGGTATATTATTAATCGTCGCTGTTGCGCTATCGAATAAATCGAAAACGCACTGAATAATAAATTTAAAAAAACAGTTGACTTCACACGATGTTGTGTGATAAATTAATAAAGTCGCTTCAAACGGAGCGCATCAACAAATTGAACCTTGAAAACTGAACAAAACAAGACAATACGTCAACGTTAATTCTAGATTTACCGTAACGAGTATCGTTACAAAAAAGAGCTATTCAAACTTTTATCGGAGAGTTTGATCCTGGCTCAGGACGAACGCTGGCGGCGTGCCTAATACATGCAAGTCGAGCGGATCAAAGGGAGCTTGCTCCCTGAGATCAGCGGCGGACGGGTGAGTAACACGTGGGTAACCTGCCTGTAAGACTGGGATAACTCCGGGAAACCGGGGCTAATACCGGATAACTCAGTTCCTCGCATGAGGAACTGTTGAAAGGTGGCTTTTAGCTACCACTTACAGATGGACCCGCGGCGCATTAGCTAGTTGGTGAGGTAACGGCTCACCAAGGCGACGATGCGTAGCCGACCTGAGAGGGTGATCGGCCACACTGGGACTGAGACACGGCCCAGACTCCTACGGGAGGCAGCAGTAGGGAATCTTCCGCAATGGACGAAAGTCTGACGGAGCAACGCCGCGTGAGTGAAGAAGGTTTTCGGATCGTAAAACTCTGTTGTTAGGGAAGAACAAGTGCCGTTCGAATAGGGCGGCACCTTGACGGTACCTAACCAGAAAGCCACGGCTAACTACGTGCCAGCAGCCGCGGTAATACGTAGGTGGCAAGCGTTGTCCGGAATTATTGGGCGTAAAGCGCGCGCAGGTGGTTTCTTAAGTCTGATGTGAAAGCCCACGGCTCAACCGTGGAGGGTCATTGGAAACTGGGGAACTTGAGTGCAGAAGAGGAAAGTGGAATTCCAAGTGTAGCGGTGAAATGCGTAGATATTTGGAGGAACACCAGTGGCGAAGGCGACTTTCTGGTCTGTAACTGACACTGAGGCGCGAAAGCGTGGGGAGCAAACAGGATTAGATACCCTGGTAGTCCACGCCGTAAACGATGAGTGCTAAGTGTTAGAGGGTTTCCGCCCTTTAGTGCTGCAGCTAACGCATTAAGCACTCCGCCTGGGGAGTACGGTCGCAAGACTGAAACTCAAAGGAATTGACGGGGGCCCGCACAAGCGGTGGAGCATGTGGTTTAATTCGAAGCAACGCGAAGAACCTTACCAGGTCTTGACATCCTCTGACAACCCTAGAGATAGGGCTTTCCCCTTCGGGGGACAGAGTGACAGGTGGTGCATGGTTGTCGTCAGCTCGTGTCGTGAGATGTTGGGTTAAGTCCCGCAACGAGCGCAACCCTTGATCTTAGTTGCCAGCATTCAGTTGGGCACTCTAAGATGACTGCCGGTGACAAACCGGAGGAAGGTGGGGATGACGTCAAATCATCATGCCCCTTATGACCTGGGCTACACACGTGCTACAATGGACGGTACAAAGGGCAGCGAGACCGCGAGGTTTAGCCAATCCCATAAAACCGTTCTCAGTTCGGATTGCAGGCTGCAACTCGCCTGCATGAAGCTGGAATCGCTAGTAATCGCGGATCAGCATGCCGCGGTGAATACGTTCCCGGGCCTTGTACACACCGCCCGTCACACCACGAGAGTTTGTAACACCCGAAGTCGGTGAGGTAACCTTTTGGAGCCAGCCGCCTAAGGTGGGACAGATGATTGGGGTGAAGTCGTAACAAGGTAGCCGTATCGGAAGGTGCGGCTGGATCACCTCCTTTCTAAGGAATATTTTATGAAACGTTTGACAGTCGAAGTTTTGTTCAGTTTTGATGGTTCAACCATCAAGGTTTTTTACGAAGCGTAAGCGGAGTAAAAGAACCAACCATTAAGTTTGTTCTTTGAAAACTAGATAAAGATATATTGATAGTCAAGAAATTACCGAGTATCGCCATTTTAGGTTTTAAACCTTATGTAACAACCAATTCGGTTAAGTTATGAAGGGCGCACGGTGGATGCCTTGGCACTAGGAGCCGATGAAGGACGGGACTAACACCGATATGCTTCGGGGAGCTGTAAGTGAGCTTTGATCCGGAGATTTCCGAATGGGGGAACCCACTGTTCGTAATGGAACAGTATCCTTACTTGAATACATAGAGTATGGAAGGCAGACCCAGGGAACTGAAACATCTAAGTACCTGGAGGAAGAGAAAGCAAATGCGATTCCCTGAGTAGCGGCGAGCGAAACGGGATGTAGCCCAAACCAAGAGGCTTGCCTCTTGGGGTTGTAGGACACTCTATACGGAGTTACAAAGGAACGGAGTAGACGAAGAAGTCTGGAAAGGCTCGTCAAAGAAGGTAACAACCCTGTAGTTGAAACTTCGTTCCCTCTTGAGTGGATCCTGAGTACGGCGGGACACGTGAAATCCCGTCGGAAGCTGGGAGGACCATCTCCCAAGGCTAAATACTACCTAGTGACCGATAGTGAACCAGTACCGTGAGGGAAAGGTGAAAAGCACCCCGGAAGGGGAGTGAAAGAGAACCTGAAACCGTGTGCCTACAAGTAGTCAGAGCCCGTTAACGGGTGATGGCGTGCCTTTTGTAGAATGAACCGGCGAGTTACGATCCCATGCAAGGTTAAGTCGATGAGACGGAGCCGCAGCGAAAGCGAGTCTGAATAGGGCGAATGAGTATGTGGTCGTAGACCCGAAACCAGGTGATCTACCCATGTCCAGGATGAAGTCCAGGTAACACTGGATGGAGGTCCGAACCCACGCACGTTGAAAAGTGCGGGGATGAGGTGTGGGTAGCGGAGAAATTCCAATCGAACTTGGAGATAGCTGGTTCTCTCCGAAATAGCTTTAGGGCTAGCCTCATGTGTAAGAGTCTTGGAGGTAGAGCACTGTTTGGACTAGGGGCCCTCATCGGGTTACCGAATTCAGACAAACTCCGAATGCCAAAGACTTATCCATGGGAGTCAGACTGCGAGTGATAAGATCCGTAGTCGAAAGGGAAACAGCCCAGACCACCAGCTAAGGTCCCAAAGTATACGTTAAGTGGAAAAGGATGTGGAGTTGCTTAGACAACCAGGATGTTGGCTTAGAAGCAGCCACCATTTAAAGAGTGCGTAATAGCTCACTGGTCGAGTGACTCTGCGCCGAAAATGTACCGGGGCTAAACGTATCACCGAAGCTGTGGATTGACACCTCTAGGTGTCAGTGGTAGGAGAGCGTTCTAAGGACAGTGAAGTCAGACCGTAAGGACTGGTGGAGTGCTTAGAAGTGAGAATGCCGGTATGAGTAGCGAAAGATGGGTGAGAATCCCATCCACCGAATGCCTAAGGTTTCCTGAGGAAGGCTCGTCCGCTCAGGGTTAGTCGGGACCTAAGTCGAGGCCGATAGGCGTAGACGATGGACAACAGGTTGATATTCCTGTACCACCTCTTTTCCGTTTGAGCAATGGGGGGACGCAGGAGGATAGGGTAAGCGCACTGCTGGATATGTGCGTCTAAGCAGTTAGGCTGATGATGAGGCAAATCCCATCATCGCGAAGGCTGAGCTGTGATAGCGAGCGAATTATAGTAGCGAAGTTCCTGATTCCACACTGCCAAGAAAAGCCTCTAGCGAGGAAAAAGGTGCCCGTACCGCAAACCGACACAGGTAGGCGAGGAGAGAATCCTAAGGTGAGCGAGAGAACTCTCGTTAAGGAACTCGGCAAAATGACCCCGTAACTTCGGGAGAAGGGGTGCTCTTTGAGGTGCATAGCCTCGAAGAGCCGCAGTGAATAGGCCCAGGCGACTGTTTAGCAAAAACACAGGTCTCTGCGAAGCCGTAAGGCGAAGTATAGGGGCTGACGCCTGCCCGGTGCTGGAAGGTTAAGAGGAGTGCTTAGCGCAAGCGAAGGTGCGAATCGAAGCCCCAGTAAACGGCGGCCGTAACTATAACGGTCCTAAGGTAGCGAAATTCCTTGTCGGGTAAGTTCCGACCCGCACGAAAGGCGTAACGATCTGGGCACTGTCTCAACGAGAGACTCGGTGAAATTATAGTACCTGTGAAGATGCAGGTTACCCGCGACAGGACGGAAAGACCCCGTGGAGCTTTACTGTAGCCTGATATTGAATTTTGGTACAGCTTGTACAGGATAGGTAGGAGCCTTGGAAGCCGGAGCGCCAGCTTCGGTGGAGGCGTTGGTGGGATACTACCCTGGCTGTATTGAAATTCTAACCCGCGCCCCTTATCGGGGTGGGAGACAGTGTCAGGTGGGCAGTTTGACTGGGGCGGTCGCCTCCTAAAGAGTAACGGAGGCGCCCAAAGGTTCCCTCAGAATGGTTGGAAATCATTCGCAGAGTGTAAAGGCACAAGGGAGCTTGACTGCGAGACCTACAAGTCGAGCAGGGACGAAAGTCGGGCTTAGTGATCCGGTGGTTCCGCATGGAAGGGCCATCGCTCAACGGATAAAAGCTACCCCGGGGATAACAGGCTTATCTCCCCCAAGAGTCCACATCGACGGGGAGGTTTGGCACCTCGATGTCGGCTCATCGCATCCTGGGGCTGTAGTCGGTCCCAAGGGTTGGGCTGTTCGCCCATTAAAGCGGTACGCGAGCTGGGTTCAGAACGTCGTGAGACAGTTCGGTCCCTATCCGTCGTGGGCGCAGGAAATTTGAGAGGAGCTGTCCTTAGTACGAGAGGACCGGGATGGACGCACCGCTGGTGTACCAGTTGTCTTGCCAAAGGCATCGCTGGGTAGCTATGTGCGGAAGGGATAAGTGCTGAAAGCATCTAAGCATGAAGCCCCCCTCGAGATGAGATTTCCCATCACTTTATGTGAGTAAGATCCCTAGAAGATGACTAGGTAGATAGGTCAGAGGTGGAAGCATGGTGACATGTGGAGCTGACTGATACTAATCGATCGAGGACTTAACCACAAAGAGTCATTTTTAAATGAACACATTGGTCGATACTCGACTTTCTTGACATCAATCCTTTATCTAGTTTTCAGGGAATAAATTTTTTAAAATTTACCCTTGAAATTCATTGAAAATATTATATAATAATATTTGTCATTGTAAGCAATATTGTCTGGTGACTATGGCGAAGAGGTCACACCCGTTCCCATGCCGAACACGGAAGTTAAGCTCTTCAGCGCCGATGGTAGTTGGGGGCTCTCCCCCTGTGAGAGTAGGACGTCGCCAGGCTAAAATCATTCCGCAGTAGCTCAGTGGTAGAGCTATCGGCTGTTAACCGATCGGTCGCAAGTTCGAATCTTGCCTGCGGAGCCATTGCTTCCATAGCTCAGCAGGTAGAGTGCTTCCATGGTAAGGAAGAGGTCACCGGTTCGAGCCCGGTTGGAAGCTTTTATTTTTTAAAGATAGACTGGCCCATTGGTCAAGCGGTTAAGACACCGCCCTTTCACGGCGGTAACACGGGTTCGAATCCCGTATGGGTCACCATTTTTTTCGCGCAAGCGAAATGAACTTACCATACATATTGGAGGATTAGCTCAGCTGGGAGAGCATCTGCCTTACAAGCAGAGGGTCGGCGGTTCGATCCCGTCATCCTCCACCATAGATTTTTGCGAAGCGACAGCGGAGCAAAAGATCTTTCCTTTACGAAGCGTAAGCGGAGTAAAATAAGCGTCCTTAATTTTTGCGAAGCGACAGCGGAGCAAAAGATCTTTCCTTCCTTTACTAAGAGCGAAGGAAACAACGTCCTTAAATAGGACAAGCATAAACAACTTAACACGCCGGTGTAGCTCAACTGGTAGAGCAACTGACTTGTAATCAGTAGGTTGGGGGTTCAAGTCCTCTTGCCGGCACCATTTTCTCTCATTCTGGAGGGGTAGCGAAGTGGCTAAACGCGGCGGACTGTAAATCCGCTCCTTCGGGTTCGGCAGTTCGAATCTGCCCCCCTCCACCATTGTATATTTCAATCTGAAATGGACATATTAGTAATGTCCCTTTTTTATGTCATAATATTGGGCTATAGCCAAGCGGTAAGGCATCGCACTTTGACTGCGACATGCGTTGGTTCGAATCCAGCTAGCCCAGCCATTATGAGCCATTAGCTCAGTTGGTAGAGCATCTGACTTTTAATCAGAGGGTCGAAGGTTCGAGTCCTTCATGGCTCATCACTATTTCTCACATCCTATCCATGGGTGTGAGGAATTTCTATATCTAAAACGGGGCCTTAGCTCAGCTGGGAGAGCGCCTGCTTTGCACGCAGGAGGTCAGCGGTTCGATCCCGCTAGGCTCCACCATACATACGACATTAAGAACCTCAACTCTTTTAAAGAGTTGAGGTTTTTTTATGTGCTGGTATATGGAAGAAGAAAAATATAAAAATTATTTACAAAACCACTGGCATGATAAGAATTTTTGTATGTTGATGGAGGATAGCGGCCTTTATTTTATCCGATTTCAGAAAAATATATGGTGATTATTAGTTGCAAGCTGCCTCCGACTTTTAATTGAGCCGATATGGTGGATAATTGCACCGCATTTTAATTAATTGCGCTGGAATCCTGATAATTGCGCAACTCTCGAAATAATTGCGCCGGAATCCCGATAATTGCGCCACTTGTCGAAAAATCCCCACCCCCATCCCTACCCCAAACCCTAATCCAACTTTTAATGACCATTCCCCAGCCAAATCCCTCATAATCTTACACCAATCCCATCCCCAACCCACGCCCAACCGCATATATATACACAATCCTGTCCAGTTGAGTCATCGCTCACTAAAAGGCTACAATAGAGGAAGAGATAGACAAATGGGTATAGGAGGAATCATGACTATGAACAAAAACATATCAATTATCGGGGTACCTATGGATTTAGGACAGATGAGACGCGGAGTCGATATGGGCCCAAGTGCCATCCGTTATGCAGGAGTGGTGGAACGACTTGAAAACCTGGGTTATGAAATGAAAGACCTTGGAGATATTGAAATTGGACAGGCAGAACGTGTACATAATAACCCGGATACGAATTTGAGAAATTTGAAAGCGGTTGCTGAAGCCAGCAGTAAGCTTGCATCTACAGTTGATGAAGTTATTACTAGCGGTGACTTCCCATTGATTTTCGGAGGAGATCACAGCATTGCCATCGGGACGTTGGCAGGTGTTTCTAAACACTATGAAAATCTCGGAGTCATCTGGTATGATGCGCATGGAGATTTAAATACAGGTGAAACTTCCCCATCAGGCAACATTCATGGTATGCCACTTGCGGTAAGCTTAGGTATCGGTCATGAAGACCTGACAAGCATCGGTGGGAATACGCCGAAAATCAAACCTGAGAATATCGTGATCATCGGGGCCCGTTCATTAGATGAAGGAGAAAGAGAGCTTATTAAGGAAAGAGGCATCAAGGTATACACGATGCACGAAATTGACCGCATGGGTATGACGAAGGTAATGGAGGATGCGATTGGATACTTGAAGGATAAAACAGATGGTGTTCATCTGTCCCTTGATTTGGATGGTCTGGATCCTAGTGACGCACCTGGAGTGGGTACGCCGGTTCTTGGAGGAATCAGCTACCGTGAAAGTCATTTAGCCATGGAAATGCTTGAAGAAGCTAAAATCATTACATCTGCGGAATTTGTAGAGGTCAACCCGATCCTTGATGAAAAAAATAAGACTGCAACTGTAGCCGTTGCGCTGATGGGATCCTTATTCGGAGAAAAACTGCTATAACATATCGGAGGCTGCTCCTATAGGCAGCTACCATAATGGAGGCACACACAAAAAATCCAGGAACACACAAATTTTTATGTCCTTCAAAAAGATTAAAAAAGATTCACTCTTTGTAGGATGCTATAAAAAACAAGTAAGGCTGAAAACCTTTAACAGGTTTTCAGCCTTTTTATATCTTCTTTCAATTTTGTTTGACTAGTTGATATTTGTTTAACAGATTATCCAGTCGAGTGCTTAAATGGACGACCTTTTCATCAGCGTATGATGACTCTTTTGCGAGTTCTACCATTTGACGCCGGCAGTCTTCAATTTGGTAAAGCAGCTCATTATTTAACCTTCCACTCATGGTGAATCCCCCTGTACATTAAATATTAGTCCTTTTATACCCCTTTTCTATAAAATGTAAACATTTTTATTCAAAAATTTGTTAGGATAATATTATGAAAAAAATTGAAACCTTTTTAGAGGGTGAAACGTATATAAATATAGCCGCATAGAGCGGGGGTATAGCTGAGATGGAAGCATTAGTGAAAAAACGGATAAAACAAGTATTAAAAGGCGATCAAAGTGCTTTTGCTGAATTGGTGGAGCTTTATAAAGATAAAGTGTTTCAGATTTGTTATCGAATGCTCGGCAACCGGCATGAAGCAGAAGATATAGCACAGGAAGCGTTTATCAGGGCTTATGTGAACATTGAAACCTTTAATCAGAAACGGAAGTTCTCAACGTGGCTGTTTCGGATTGCTACAAATCTATGTATAGACCGGATACGGAAGAAGAAGCCGGACTATTATTTGGATGCCGAGGTGGCAGGTACGGAAGGATTGACGATGTATTCACAGGTTGCCGCCGATGTACAGATGCCTGAAGATGAAGTGGAGAACATGGAACTTCAGGAAACGATACAGAAGGAAATTTCCAAGCTGCCGGAGAAGTATCGATCGGTTATCGTGTTAAAATATATCGAAGAACTGCCGCTGCAGGAAATCAGTGAAATACTGGATATGCCCTTGGGTACTGTCAAAACAAGGGTACATAGAGGGCGGGAAGCTCTTCGTAAACAATTAAAATCTTTATAGAGAGGGTGAGTGGAAATGAAAACTTGTCCTGAAGAATTGATCGACTATATGCACGACTATTTAGACGGCGACATTACAAATGAGAATGAACAGAAATTAAAACATCATCTGCAGCAATGTGAGGAGTGCCAGCATCACTTTCATGAGCTGAAAAAAGCGATTGCGTTTGTGCAAAGCACTTCCCATATCAGTGCGCCGGATGACTTTACAAATAAGGTGATGGACAGATTACCGAAAGAAAAGAAAAAGGTGGGCGTAGAGAGATGGTTCCGCCATCATCCGCTGCTGACAGCGGCTGCTCTATTCATCTTTTTTATGACAGGAAGCGTGTTTTCCTCATGGAATGACCATCAGGATTTCTCATTCACCAAAAATGATGCGCTGGTCGTAGAGGATCACACGGTCGTGGTTCCTGAAGGCAAGGTGGTTAATGGGGATTTGACCGTGCGGAACGGCGATGTGAAAATAGAAGGAAAAGTGACAGGGGACGTGACCGTTATTAACGGAAATATCATTAACGGAAAGCAATACCTTGCTTCTGCCGGTACGGTTACAGGAGAAATCAAAGAAATCGATGCGGCATTCGAATGGCTTTGGTACCAGGTCAAAACCGGGGCGAAAGATTTAGTTGAATGGGGAAATTCGCAACTTGATGAAAAGTAAGATATGATAAAAGGGATGAAGGCGTTACATGTTCGTCCCTGACAGACTGACATGTAAGGTTTCATGTCAGTTTTTTTGCGGAATACTTTAATAAAGAATAAATGTATTATTGGTAATTATTAATATATATAGAGCCATGGGGTTCTTTCCTGTAACAGAATGAGAATGTGCTATAATAAATTAGTTACGAAAAAAGAAGCCACATGGCGGCTTACGCTTTCGATTAAGCTATTGGAGGATGTAATATGCCGTTTATCGATCTATTTTCAGATTACTCTGCCCTGGATTATGTCTCGGATATCGTAGACATTCTTGTGGTATGGTTTGTTATTTATAAATTAATCATGCTCATAAAGGGTACCAAGGCAGTTCAATTATTAAAAGGTATCTTTGTCATTATCATCGTCAGAGGGCTCAGTAGTATCTTTGGTTTGGATACGCTGGGATGGATGATGGAGCAGGCGCTCACATGGGGTTTCCTCGCGATCATCATCATTTTCCAGCCTGAACTTCGCCGTGCACTTGAGCAGCTGGGAAGGGGACATTTATTCTCAAGGACCGGTTTGCAGGAGGAAGAAGAACAGGAACAGATGATCGAGTCCATGACGAAGGCGGTCAGTTATATGGCCAAACGTCGTATCGGTGCTCTCCTTTCGATTGAAAGGGAGACTGGGATGAGTGACTACATAGAAACAGGTATCGCAATTGATGCCAAGATCACATCTCAATTGCTCATCAATATTTTTATCCCGAATACTCCGCTTCACGATGGAGCGGTGATTATCCAGAAACGCCAAATTGCTGCTGCAGCCTGCTATCTGCCTCTGTCGGAAAGTCCATTTATTTCCAAGGAGCTTGGTACGAGGCACAGAGCAGCCCTTGGTGTCAGTGAAGTGACGGATAGTATCACAGTTGTCGTATCAGAAGAAACGGGAGCAATCTCCATCACGAAGAACGGAGAGCTGCATCGCGATCTGTCATTGGAGCGCTTCAAGGAAATCCTGACAGTGGAGCTTATAGGAGATAAGACAAATGCTTCCTCATCAAAATGGAGCTGGAGGGGGAAGAAAGAAAATGGATAAATTCATGGAATCCCGGTGGTTTATGCGTGTGGTTGGATTGCTTCTGGCATTCATCCTTTACTTATCAGTGAACTTTGATGACATCCAGAAGACTGCGAACAATAGCAGTAATCCCCAAACGTCATTTGATACCATTCAAAATGTGCCGCTCGAAGTTTTTTATGATTCCGAGAATCTTGTTGTCTCGGGACTTCCTGAAACTGTGAATTTGACGGTCGATGGTCCGAAGGCGATCGTTCAGCCGACCAAAACATTAAAAGATTTTCAAGTATATGTCGATTTGAATGATGTAGGGATCGGTGAACATCAGGTTCCTGTGGAAATCGATAATATATCGGATAAATTAAAAGTGAAGATCAATCCTGAGTTTGTAACGGTAACCGTACAGGAGAAAGTGACCGAAGAATTTACGATAGAACCGGAATTCAATTCAGGTCTTCTATCGAATGGATATGAAGCGGAAGGTTTATCTGTGAATCCGAAAACGGTCAAGGTTACAGGGGCGAAGGATCAGATCGACCAGATTGCCTATGTAAAAGCAACCCTTGATATAGAGGGTGAAATAAGTGAAAATGTCACAAGAGAAGCGAAAGTCCAGGTACTGGACCGGGAATACAACAAACTTAATGTCCAGATCGAGCCTGAATATGTAGATGTCACCGTATCGGTGGTGAACCCGAGCAAGGAAGTTCCGATCACAGTTAAGGAAACAGGTTCCTTACCGGAAGGGACGACCCTCGAGTCCATATCAGTTGAACCCGAAACAGCCAATGTGTTCGGCAGACAGGAAGTATTGGATACAATCAAAGAGCTTACAGCTGAAGTCGATTTAAGTAAAATCACGAAAGACACAACAATCTCCGTGCCGCTTGCCTTGAAAGATGGCTTAAACAAAGTAGCCCCAGAGGAAGTAAAGGTCAATATTGACGTAAACACAAAGTCCGAGAAGAAAATATCGGGACTTGAATTGACACCAGAGGGGTTGGGGGATGAGTACGAAGTTACCATACTCACCCCTGAAAACGGTGCCGTTGATGCCACGTTAGAGGGCGAAAATGGAGCAGTTGAAAAAATAACAAAAGAAGATTTTAACTTAGCGCTGGATCTGACGGGTCTCGAACCCGGCGAGCATGAAGTGGAGATTGATGCCGAAGGTCCTGAAAATGTTGATTGGAAACTATCTCAAGATACAGTGAAGATACAGATTAAAGAAAAGAACACTTCAGCATAAGAGCTGTGAAAAGGAGAGAATGACAATGGGTAAGTATTTTGGAACAGATGGTGTAAGAGGTGTAGCAAATACGGAATTAACACCGGAATTGGCATTTAAACTTGGCCGATTCGGCGGTTATGTTCTGACAAAGGATGCGACACGTCCTAAAATCCTGATTGGAAGAGATACCCGTATTTCAGGGCATATGCTTGAAGGGGCATTGGTTGCCGGCCTGCTCTCAATCGGAGCGGAAGTTATGCGTCTTGGTGTCATCTCAACTCCGGGAGTATCCTATTTGACGAAAGCGCTGGGAGCTCAGGCGGGAGTAATGATTTCTGCTTCTCATAACCCCGTGGGGGATAACGGAATTAAATTCTTCGGTCCGGACGGCTTTAAGTTGTCGGACGGTCAAGAGCATGAAATCGAAGAGCTGTTAGATCAAACAGAAGACAGCCTTCCTCGTCCAATCGGAGCGGATTTGGGCCAGGTAAGTGATTATTTCGAAGGCGGACAGAAGTATCTTCAATACTTAAAGCAGACTGTAGACGAAGATTTCGATGGTTTACATATTGCATTGGACTGCGCTCACGGTGCCACTTCGTCATTGGCGACCCACTTATTTGCTGATTTGGATGCAGATATCTCCACGATGGGGGCTTCTCCAGATGGATTGAATATCAATGAAGGAGTCGGCTCTACACATCCTGAAGCACTTGCCGAAATGGTGAAAGAAAAAGGAGCAGATGTCGGACTTGCATTTGATGGTGACGGGGACCGCATCATTGCCGTTGATGAGCACGGAAACATTGTAGACGGCGATCAAATCATGTATATCTGCGGTAAATATTTGAAGTCTGAAGGCAGATTGAAACAGTCCACAGTGGTGTCGACCGTGATGAGTAACCTTGGCTTCCACAAAGGCCTTGAAGAGCATGGAATCCAAAGCATCCAGACAGCAGTCGGTGACCGCTATGTAGTAGAAGAAATGAAAACAAATGGCTATAATCTCGGCGGTGAGCAGTCAGGACATATCATTTTCCTTGATTACAATACGACGGGGGACGGCCTCCTAACAGGTATTCAGCTTGTGAATATCATGAAGGTGACAGGCAAATCGTTATCAGAGCTTGCAGGGGAAATGCAGAAGTTCCCTCAGAAGCTTGTGAATGTCCGGGTGACAGACAAGCATCATGTAACCGATAATGAAAAGGTCAAAAGCGTCATCGGTAAAGTGGAAGAGGAAATGAACGGAAACGGCCGTATCCTTGTCCGCCCATCCGGTACCGAGCCTCTTGTACGCGTGATGGCTGAAGCTCCTACCGAAGAATTATGTGCACAATACGTCGATGAGATTGCTCAAGTTGTAAAAGAAGAAATGGGATTAAACGAATAACCGTTTTTATGCATAAGGGGTACAAAACGTACTCCTTATGCATATTTAATAATGTGAGTTTATTTTCTTTATACTCACGTGTTTATGAACAGTTTATTGCGGGAAGATAACAATGTGGTGACAACTGCTTCCGGTGTTCATATTTTTATTGACGCAAGAGTTCCTGCTGGTGTATGATGATTTTGTTTTTGATTTTCAAATAATTTGGAAACAGAAGATTTGATTCAGGTATGGAAAGGTGGATTGTTTAAAAAAACTTATTAAAAGCGCCAGGACTGAACGGGAACGAGCCGTTCAGTTGACGAGGTGGAGGTTCAATCGAGTGTTCGGCGGATGCCTCCCGGTTCCATAAAGTCGCAGAGCCGATAGATTCTTTCTTAAAACATCGAGGCAACTTGATGCACAAAGGGAAGATAAACAGCGACTTACTAAAACTAATGACAATTGAGATAAGGGGGCAGGCTGTCCCCAAAAGATATCTTGCCCCCTTTTCCATTCAGGGAGGATATTTAATTATGTGTGGTATCGTAGGATATATTGGAAATTCTGATACAAAGGAAATTTTATTAAAAGGTCTTGAGAAGCTTGAGTACCGCGGTTATGATTCTGCCGGTATTGCCGTTCAAAATGCGGATGGAATTCACGTATTCAAGGAAAAAGGCCGTATCGCAGACCTTCGCGGAATCGTTGATGAGAACGTAGCAAGCAACACAGGGATCGGGCACACCCGCTGGGCGACACACGGTGTACCAAGCCAAGTGAATGCTCACCCTCATCAAAGTACTTCAGGCCGTTTTACGATCGTTCATAACGGAGTAATCGAAAACTACTCACAGCTTAAACGTCAATATCTGACTGATGTTGAGTTCAAAAGTGAAACGGACACAGAAGTAATCGTTCAATTGATCGAAAAGCTTGTTGAAGAAGGAAACGCTGTAGAAGAAGCGTTCCGTCAAACATTGATGCTGCTTAAAGGGTCTTATGCAATCGCGCTATTGGATGCTGAAAACGATGAAACGATCTTTGTCGGTAAAAACAAGAGCCCGCTGCTTGTTGGTCTTGGTGAAGGCTTCAACGTTGTGGCAAGTGATGCAATGGCGATGATCCAAGTAACGGATCAATTCGTTGAACTGATGGATAAAGAAATGGTCATCGTGACAAAAGAGAAGGTTGAAATCCAAAACCTGATCGGAGAAGTAATGGAACGTGCTCCTTACACAGCTGAAATTGATGCAAGTGACATCGAAAAAGGAACATACCCTCATTACATGCTGAAAGAAATCGATGAGCAGCCATTGGTGATGCGTAAAATCATTCAAGCATACCAAAACGAGAACAACGAGCTTCACATCGATGAGCCGATCGTCGGCGCAATGAAAGATGCGGACCGCATTTACATCATCGCTGCAGGAACAAGCTACCACGCTGGACTTGTAGGAAAGCAATTCATCGAGAAGAGCGCAGGAATCCCTGTGGAAGTCCATGTTGCAAGTGAGTTCAACTATAATATGCCGCTTCTATCCGAGAAGCCATTATTCATCTTTATTTCTCAAAGCGGTGAAACGGCTGACAGCCGTGCCGTCCTTGTTCAAGTTAAAGAGATGGGCCACAAAGCGCTTACGATTACAAACGTGGCAGGATCTACTCTATCCCGAGAAGCGGATTACACACTTCTTCTTCACGCAGGACCTGAAATCGCAGTAGCTTCCACAAAAGCTTACACAGCTCAATTAGCGGTGTTGGCAATCCTTGCTCACGTAACTGGGCAATCTTGTGGAACGGTTCAGGACTTTGACTTGATCCAGGAGCTTGGAATCGTAGCGACTGCTATGGAAGCTCTATGTGATACGAAGGAAGAATTCGAGGAAATCGCACGCGAATATCTTTCAACAACACGCAACTGCTTCTTCATCGGACGCTCCCTTGACTTCTATGTGGGGCTTGAAGGTTCACTGAAGCTTAAAGAAATCTCTTACATCCAGGCAGAAGGATTTGCCGGAGGAGAGCTTAAGCACGGTACAATCGCCCTTATTGAAGAAGGAACACCGGTTGTCGCTCTTGCAACGCAGGAAGCTGTAAACTTAAGCATCCGTGGAAATGTGAAAGAGGTAGTGGCTCGCGGAGCTAACCCTTGCATCATCTCCATGAAAGGCTTAGAAGACGAAGAAGACCGCTTCGTCATCCCAGAGGTTAACCCAATGTTAACACCTCTTATCTCTGTCATTCCGTTACAATTGATTTCTTACTACGCTGCTCTGCACCGCGATTGTGATGTAGATAAGCCGCGTAACCTTGCTAAATCGGTTACGGTTGAGTAAGAATAAGAAAAGATCAAAACCCCTTACCGCTGACATCAGCGGTAAGGGGTTTTTTAATGCTCAAATGAATCTTGATCGGCCGGATGTGCATCCACTGCAATTTCATAGGCATCAAGGATATTCTCTATTGTGTTAGGGTCCTCAATGCTTTCCAGATACTGTTCACTGCCTTCATTTTCAACGCGCATCACCAGCATATCCTGGTTTTCATCCCGGGTTTTTAAGAGGGCATATGTTTCATCGTACATATCAAATAAGGCCTCTACTGTTAAATGCATTTCATGACCGTTTTCATCTGTTACCGTGATAGGATCTCTTGAGTGTCTCTCCATTACACACCTCCATATAATCTTATAATTGCTCAATAACACAGGAGTTATAAGCACATTCCTTTACCACCCACCCCAAAACCCGTATAATCGTAAAAATAACATAATGGAAATCGTTCCTTATGTTGCACCGACACAAAAAGTAACCTGCTGTTTCGACAGTCCAGGTTACTTTTTTATTGAGAAGGGTACGATATAAGAAATTAGGTCAAGGGTAGAGGTATGATGATGAAATGAAGCATTTACATAGACAACATGTATGGTTAGGGAGGTTCTTGGCCTCAGATCCGGGAAGGAAGAGGTTTCAGCAGGCAGGGAAGGCGACGATCAGTTTGATATCTGCTGTGTTTACGATGCTTCTTCTCCTCAAACTATGGGATTATCAGGCGATTACCCCTGCAATTGTGGCGGGGCTCGTTGGCATGCTTGGGGTCATGATCGTGATGGATGACACCGAAGCGAAGAAGAAAGTGACGACCGTTCTGATTGGGGTGTCGGTCGCTTTCGGAATAACGGTCGGTTCTTTATTGGCGCATTATAGTCTGCTGGTGAATGGGCTGATGGTGCTGGTTATCTTCTCAGCCTTTTATTTTTCACGGTTTCAGATCCGGTATTTTTCGATGGGGATGGCAGGGTTTTTGGCCATCTATATGTCGTTCATTTTGCAATTGAATGCCGCACATCTCCTGTGGTTTTATATTGGAATCATCATCGGGGTTCTATACGTTTACTTTTACAGTTTTGTCTTGTTTAAGGGTTCTGTTCATGTTCTGCGCAGAAGCATGCGTTCTTTCCATATTCAATCAAATGTGACATTTACGATCCTAATAAAAATGATTGAAGATCCAGATAGCAGCGAGAAGAGGAAAAAGCTTCTTTATCGTAACGTGAATCGTTTAAATGATTATGCGAGGATCGTATCTTCAGAGATAAATGATGAAGATTTGAAAAAGCTTTGGCCTGGCATTGAATCATCTCAGTTACGGTTATATGTGTTCGATACGGAGATGCTTGTCCAAACCTTGACGGATTCGCTTAAGCGTCTTAAAGAATTGGATGCACTGGAATCAGCAGAAGTGAGGCGTTTATTGGTTTGGGTTATCCGTTCACTCCGGGACGCGGAAGTACTCGCTCATAATTATGATCCACATTACTTGGAGGAAGCGGAAAAAGCCATTCAGGGACTTCGGCTGCTGCTGACTGAATTTCTTAATCAAGAAGAAAAGCCTAAAGGGGTGTATCTCTTAAGAAGGATTGAATCAATTGCAAATCACGTGCTGGAAGCGGCCGTGACCATCCAGGAGTCACTTAAAAAGCCTGGAAAGTATATGATGCCATCAGATGGAGCGGCTGAGGATGAACCAGAAGCGAAGGAAGGTGAGCCTTCAAAAAATCGAGCCTTGAAGCCGCAGACGAGAAAAGGGATTCAGGCGCTGGTTGCAGGGACGCTGGCTATCATAGTCGGCGAAATCATTTCACCGACTCAGCCTTATTGGGTTCTGCTGACAACTTTTATCATACAAATCGGTACGGAGTCAGTGGGCAGGACGTATATGAAAGGATTCCAGCGATCTGTCGGGACGGTTATCGGTGCCATCATCGGATTCGGTGCGGCAAAGCTGGTATCAGGCCAATCCGAGCTTGAAGTATTCCTGCTCTTTTTAGTCTTATTCATGGCCCTCTATTTTTTTACCGTTTCGTACACGATGATGAGTTTATTCATCACGATGCTGATCGCGTTTATGTATGATTTGTTGTTGGGCGGGATCAGCATGGAATTGATGGGAGCAAGAGTCCTGGATACGATTGCTGGGGCGGTGATCGCATTGAGTGTGTCTGCCCTTGTGCTGCCGAAGAGAACCAAGGATAAGGTTGGGGACGCGCTCGATGAGTTCTTTCTCGAGCTTGAAGGATATGTATCTGCGTATTTGAACAGCTTTATGAAAACAGAGAACGTTCAGCTTACCAATCAGGCATTTGATCTCGATCAGAAACTTCAGGCAGTGAAGGACGAAGCAGCATCCATTCTTCAAAGACCCGGTGCACTAACCCGGTCAGGAATCGGAAGGTGGATCACGGTAACCACTGCGATCAACTACTATGCGAAGCATCTGCTGGCTTCATCCAATAGAAAAGCCGATCCTGAGGTAACGGAACATTTATTTGCAGTGTTAGAAGAAACAGAAGATAAGCTTACTCACAATATTGAGTCTCTGCGCGCGCTGATGAAAGGAACAGAGAGCAAAGCTCATTTATGGAGCCTGAATGAGGAACGTGCAGAAGTAGAGAAAATTGCGCCAAGCAGGCTGCACTCTCAACTGGACATCATTCACCATCTCTATTATATCTGGCGGATCAACCAGTCGATTCTTGCAATCGGCAAGGAAGTCGGGGCAGAGGTAATAGAAGCGAAAGGAGAAAACGGCTAATACTGTTTTCTCCTTTTTTCGTTCATGATCTTTACAAAGAATCTATTCCATAATTGTTTCAAGCAGCCTCCCCAAGGGTACAAACTACCATCTGTAAAAATAGTGAGGTGGCAGTTGTGTCAGACAAAAGAAGTTATTTATTCACGAAAGAAGATATGACAAATCCGGAGCTCGTTCCGCAGTGGGTCATTGAGGAATATCAACATTTTCATGAAGTCGTAACGGACAAAACGTTCCCTTGTTATTTTGGCATGACCGGTGAGAAAAAAGGGGAACTTTGCTACTCATATATAAGTCATGACAATTGGGAGCATCTTCCTCAGACCCTTCAGGAATTCAACCAGTTATTCAATATTCCTGAAGGAGAGCGTCTCATACGTCATGGGTTCTTTCTTTTTGTAGAACCGGAGAAAGAAGAGAAGGAGATTCCTTATTACCGCGACTATTTCTGGAACATCCTTCAATTCCTGCATGAGAAGGATGACAAACCATGGCCGGCGGATTATCCAAAAGATCCCGACCACCACTTATGGGCATTTTCATTTGCTGAAGAACCGTATTTCGTTTTCGGTAATACGCCCGCCTATAAGCAGCGGAAAACCCGTGACCTAGGAAACAGCCTAGTATTGGGCTTTCAGCCGAGAAGAATATTCGAAGGGCTCGAAGGCACGTCCAAAGGCGGCATCATGTCCCGTGAAAAAGTACGGGAACGGGTGGAGAAATGGGATGGCCTTCCGAAGCACCCTAATATCAGCCACTACGGAGATCCCGAACACCGGGAGTGGAAGCAGTACTTCATTGGGGACGATATTGAACCTATTGAAGGGAAATGTCCGTTTCATCATAAAGGTTAATAAAAAGTGTCAGCCCCTCTTTGAAAAAGGGTCTGACACTTTATTAATAAATATCCACACTGCCGCTTGAAACAGAAGCCTTCACTTTGTACTTCCCGCTCCCTGCTGTACCGCTGAGATCGCCATTCTCATCTTTTTTATCCTTTAGCGGGAAATTTGATGAAACATCACCGCTGCTTGCACGCCCATCCAGGGTGAAACTGGCGTCATCCGGGAGGTCCAGGTTTACTTCGCCTGAACTAATATCAAAGTCTATATCCCCTTTCAGCGATTTCATCATGACAGAAATACTACCTGAAGAAACATCCCCGCTAAGCGGCCCCTCATAATTCAAGATTTCGACGTCGCCTGAGCTTAGATCCACTTTCCCGTCTTTAGTTGTTAAGTTATCGATGTTTATGTCACCTGACGACCCTTTGTGATCGAATAAATTTGTATCGAAGTGAGCCAGTTCCATGTCACCTGATCCCATCCTTACTGAGAATGTATCCAGCTTCATTGGGTTGGATGTGGATCCGCCTGTAAATACAACTTCACCAGAACCAAGTTCAATGTTCAAGTCCCGGTCATAATCTTTTGGAATATAAACGGTGATATCTGATTTGCGATTGAATGCAATCCATTGATACCATTTATGCTTCACCTCAACTTCGATCGTGTTTACTTTCTCTTTCAGCGTGAGTTTTCCATTTCCGTCAATTTCGACTTTCACTTCATTCTCATCAGTAGGAATAATTTCTGTCTCACCACTTTCCAGCAGCAAGTCAATTGAATCCACATCGTTTGACACTTTTACGGAATCCCCTGATTTATTTTCTTTGGCAAACAACGATGTTTGATCATTTAAAATAGTGTAAAGAGCACCTAAAGCCAATATCGCAATGATGACAGCAAAGATATTCTTCATCTACATCCCCTCACTTTGGTTTGTTTTTCCAATTTATAGTTTTATTTTACTCGAAGCCTCCAATTCCAACAATGACGCTCCAGAATTATTTTTCACTCAGTCCTGAGACGTATCGGGCAGTAAGCAATGAACTCCTTTGTTGCTGATTTCAGCATCCTGCTATGCCAGAGCAAAAAAGGAATATTTTTTTCGAATTATTCTGATTTATAATAGGGAATGCTACAGTCATTATCAGAGGAGAGGATCAATAATGTCCGTTATAGTAGGAAGAGCTACTGAAGAAGAAATTGCCGAAATTTATGAATTAGCAGGTGTAAATCGAGAAGAAGCAACAGGGATTCCTTTTGAAAATCATAAAGAAGAAATGATTAAGGCTTATGAGCACTCCAAAAAGTTTGGTGCTTATTTTCTTGCAGCCAGATCAAGCGGAAAACTGGCGGGCTGGGTGCAGGTGGATAAAAGCACCGATTGGGTAACAGGAAAAGAAATTGGCTGGATCAATGATGTGTATGTAAAGAAATCGTTTCGGGGCAAAGGCTTTGCGACGTCCTATTGAAACAGGCACTGGGAGAGATGAAAGAGATGGATCATGATGAAGTCCGTTTGAATGTCTATAGCAGCAATGAACAAGCGATAAAGCTTTATGAAAAATTGGGATTCCTGGATCTAAATAAATTTATGAAGCTGGACTTGTAAAAAAAGAAGGACACGATTCAAATCGGTCCTTCTTTTTATGGAATTATTTTGCGATGAACATCTGTGTCCAGTAAATCCCTTGGCTATTGTCTTTTGCTATTCCGACACCTATATGTGTCAATTGCCCATTCAGGATGTTTTTGCGGTGACCCGGGCTGTTCATCCAAGCGTCTACAACTGACTGAGGTGATTCCTGTCCAACTGCAATGTTTTCCGCTGCAGATGAATATTGGATCCCGAAGTTTTGCATCATTTCAAATGGAGATCCGTATGTCGGGGAAGTATGTGAAAAATAATCCTTATCTTTCATATCCTCTGATTTCATTTCAGCTACATTGGATAGTTCGCCGTCTGCTTTTAAAGCACCAAGTCCATTCTTTTTACGTTCCTGGTTTGTTAAATCGATTACCTGTTTCACAAACCCGCTTGCTTCTGAAGGTTGAGCTTTTTCCTGAGGCTGATTTGCCGGTGGCTCGGGTTGTGCGGTATTTGGTTCTTCAGCTTTTTTATCCTCGTCAGGAGTGAACGCTTCACCCGGATCTAAATGTGTAAACTCGCGTAATTGTCCATTTGGATCAAGCGGGGCCATAAAACGGTGAAGAGCAGTTTGATTACGATCATTTACATCAAACCCGCCCATGTCCGCCATTCTGTTGCGATCTCGATCTAAGTCGGTTCGAGGTTTATCAGCATTCCCGTAGCTAACAGGATCATAGGTCACGTCTTGGGTACCTGTGAGGTTATCATTCCCATTATTTGTGTTACATGCAGTTAAGAGCATTAAGGGAATGATCGTACATATGCTTAACAATCTAAGATGTTTTTTCAATTTTATATCCTCCAATTGGTTTATGGTGCATTCTCCCTGCCGAAATTGGCCAGGATTGATGACAGTTATTAATATTTGCACCTTCTGCAGGCGATATCCTCTGAAATATGTGGGAGAATTGGGGAGTGCGATAGGTAGAAGTGTTGATAAGGTGTCTTGAGATGGTGCCTGGCTCAAAAAGGCTAATTTGAGCCAGGCACAAATCGGTGGAATTGAGCCAGGCACAAATCGGTGGAATTGAACCAGGCACAAATCGGTGGAATTGAACCAGGCACAAATCGGTGGAATTGAGCCGCACAAATCGATGGAATTGAGCCAGGCACAAATCGGTGGAATTGAGCCAGGCACCAGAAGAAGATCAATATTGCCGCTGCAAAAAAGGTAATAATATGTTCAGAATCGAATTGTAAAAGTAACATGTCATAAAGGAGTGTTCGCTTTAATGGTAAGAAAAAGATTGCGTGACCTGGGAGTGGAGATTGGTTCTTATTCTTGCGGGCAAGCTAACAGCATCACTGATATTAAAGGTGTTAAAGTGGGGCATCAGACACTTTATTATGAAAAAAACGGGGAAACGGTACGTACAGGTGTGACGGCTGTTTTGCCCCATGAAGGAAATATTTTCAGGGAAAAAGTGTACGCTGCCAGCCATGTGATCAACGGATTCGGTAAGACGGCGGGGACGATACAAATCGAGGAACTGGGTGTGTTGGAAAGTCCAATCATGCTGACCAATACACTTTCTGTCGGGGATGTCATGAAGGGGACGGTCCAATATTTAATGGAGGAATGCCCGGAGATTGGAGATACAACAGGGACGGTCAATGTGTTTGTCGGGGAGTGCAATGATGGGTATCTGAATGACATCAGGGGGCTCCATGTGACCCCTGAAGATGCGAAAGAAGCAATACATAAAGCTCACTCGGAATTGGTTGAAGAAGGGTGTGCAGGCGCAGGAACTGGAATGCTATGTCTAGGATATAAGGGAGGCATTGGGACAAGTTCACGGCAGCACAGATTTAGCGAAGAGCTATATTCGGTAGGTGCGCTTGTGGTAACGAATTTCGGCAGACGCAGTGATTTGCGCATCCCTGTGGAAGTTGAAAAGGAAGAGGGTGAGGTTCCTGATGGATCCATTATGATTATTTTGGCAACAGATGCTCCGATGAATGAAAGGCAGCTTAAGCGGCTGGCTAAGCGGGCGTCATTCGGCCTTTCAAGGACCGGTTCTTATGCGGCCCACGGAAGCGGTGATATTGTCCTTGCGTTTTCCACAGCCCACAAGGTGCCGCATCAACCATCTGAAGACAATACATTAACATACTCGTTCATTAAAGAAGATGGTGAGATTATTTCAACACTTTTTGAAATGGCTGTTGATAGTGTCGAGGAAGCAATATGGAATGCCTTGGCTAAAGCGGAAACGACGACAGGAAGAAATGACCGGAGAGTGGAAGCCATTCCATTGGAGCGACTGACCTGTTTAAGGAGATAATGAAAAAGGAAAGCAAAGTCTTGCCATCATAAAAGGTTTTTTCCTCCAGGAAAAGAGGAAATATAAAAGGAAGGATTACGTAAGGGATGTGAAAAAGATGAACTACACACCTTTGCCTCTCTCTTTTTACGAACTGCCCACCTTAGATCTTGCTCAATCACTTTTAGGGTGTGTGCTCGTAAAAGAAACCGAGGAAGGAATCGCTTCAGGCTACATCGTGGAAACTGAAGCTTATCTGGGTCCCGAAGACAGGGCCGCCCACAGCTTTGGAAATCGCCGGACAAAGCGGACGGAAATCATGTTCCATGAAGCGGGCCGGGTATATACATATTTGATGCATACTCATTGCCTCGTCAATGTGGTATCCGCTGGAGTCGGGGTGCCGAACGCTATTTTAATCAGGGCGGTCGAACCGTTGGAGGGCCTGGAGTTAATGAAAGAAAGAAGAAAAGGCCATCCGATGAAAAACTGGACGAGCGGTCCAGGTAAATTGACGAAAGCTTTAGGGATTACCATGGAGGACTATGGGAGGTTCTATACTGAACCGCCGCTTATCATCGCGGAGGGGTATACCCCTCCCGAAATTGCTTCCGGTAAAAGAATCGGCATCGATAACACAGGGGAAGCAAGGGATTATCCATGGCGCTACTGGGTTAAAGGGAACCTTTATATTTCCAGATAGCACAACAGATTCTAAATTTTCAAATAAATAATGAAAAAATACTCCCAATGTACTAGTTTTATGGTATATTTTACTTATTAAGATTGTTTTCTACATAAAATGATAAATTTCGCATTGGGAGCTGTGAACCTGAATGATAGATGGGCGCTTACATTCAGGGGAGCTAGTAGCGCAACCGACCACATACGAACGTAATCCAAGCGTTCTTTCATGTGGTTTTTTTATTTAAGAAAAAGAGTTCTGTTCCAAAAACATACGATAAAGAGAGTACAGGGGTTTTATGAATATATTTACGATTTTTCAAGAGGACTTTATTTATCATGATTATCAGCCTTTATACACAATTGATCGCTGTCTATCGCTTTACGGATATGAAGCGCTGCTCAGGAATACACATCAGGAGAATCCAGAGACGCTTTTTGACAGCAATGAGGGCTAACATATTGTATAAGCTTGATACCTTATCGATTTCAAAAGCAATCGAGGGATTCTTGCATAATCGGAATCAAAACGGAAAACTGTTCTTGAATGTGTATGTGACCACGATCTTACATCCAAGCTTTCATAGATATTTCGACTATCTCATGGAGACCTACCCTCAACTTCAAGGGCGCCTTGTTTTCGAGCTGAATGAATCAACTTCAGATGAGCTCTGGCAGAATCCGTTATTGCTGAAGGCTCTAAAGAATCTAAAACAATACAATGTTTTATATGCCATTGATGATTTCGGGCAAGGAACAGCCTCTATAAAAAAGTCCATAGAATTTGAACCTGACATTATCAAGCTTGATCGATACTTTGCAAAAAATCTTGCTGAGAGTGAAAGGAAACAGCGTTTTATCTCTTTCTTTAATCAATTTTACGGAAGCGATACACTCATCATTTTAGAAGGAATTGAACAGGAAGAAGATATGCTTGTGGCCAAGCAACTTGGCATCACAATCGGGCAGGGCTATTTTCTGGGCCGTCCGAGTCAGCTGCTGGCATAAATAAGGAAGATCGGGATGCTTAGTCACCATCATGACTGAGTGTCCTGATTTTTTTATATGCTTAAAAGTTTTTATTGCTGTGTCTCAATGAGCCGTTCCGCTATTTATTTGATACTGAATTGTTAAAATTGAAATAAAATTGAAAAAATTTACATTATCCATTAAACTGAAGAAAAAGATAAAAAGGGGATTACTATGAGATTTTTGAGGTTTCCACTAAAATTCGTGTTCTATTATTTTCTTGGTTTTCTAGGGATCATTGCCATCAGCGTTGCCCCTCAAGCCATGAGAGAAAGGGGACTGTATAACTTTATCGGGTACTCCGAAGAAGTGATTAAGTTTTTCTTTGCGTTTTGGGATAAAGAAAATTGGAGTTATTCATATAAAGGATATACGGAACATTTCATGGATATGCTTTGGGGCCCTTATCTGTATTCTTTGCAAGTATTAGGCGGGGCCTTGGCAATCGGACTTGGATTCGGGCTTATTTTGACTATCATTACGGTATTTCTTCCCCGTTGGTTATCATCACCTCTAAAGAAACTGTTGAACCTCCTGGAAACTGTTCCGGATCTTATGTTTGCTTTCATGCTCCAGTTGTTCATTGTCTTCGTCTTTAAAAAATTCGGCTTCGAGCTCATGCAGTTTACGGAACTGGGAGATGAAAAAGTCTATCTTGCACCCATGATTACCCTCTCGATCATCCCGATGATCTCGTTCTTTCGTATTCTTCTTCTGATAACAGAAGAAGAACTCTTAAAGCCTCATATTGAATTTGCTCAGAGTAAAGGCATGTCCAAGGGAAAAATCCTGTTGTCCCATGTATCTAAAAATATTTCACCAAGCCTTTTTTATCATGGAAAAATCATCATTTGGGGAATGCTTTCAAGCTTATTTGTCATTGAAACCATTTTTAATATGAGAGGAATCACATACTATATCGTGCAGGATTTCAGGCCGATGGTCATCGCCATTTCGCTCATTCTGATTTTCACGCCTTTCTTCGTTGTTTATCAGGGTGTATACCTGTGGGTTAATTCAGCCAGTAATGAAGATGACACCAAGTATAAAAAGGACAAAACAAAATGGACTGAATGGCGGATATGGGGATGGCTTGCTGCCATCAGAAAATTGTGGTGGCAGCATATGCACAACCCTAAGTTTGCTTTAGGGTGCAGTGCATTGTTTATTATGATTATGTATAGCTTTCTCTACCCGTTATTTAAGGAGAATCCAATCCATTACATTAAATATCTGAAAAATGATGAAGGCCGGATTGTTTCAGGTCCTCCGCATGAACCGTCCGACCAAATGATCCTTGGATCGGATATTTATGGGTACAGCATTATGGATCAACTGATTGTCGGGGCGAAATATACGCTGCTGTTTGCTTTGATTGTTGCCTTATTACGGGTCATAGGCGGATTTTATTTAGGAGTGTTTTATCATTTTCATCTAAAAGAAAGAAGGAAGAATTGGCTCGATCGGCTGATTGATTCCATACACTTTCTTCCACTGAGTTTGATTGCATACCTGCTGCTTAGACCTGTTTTATGGGGATTGCCCGTACTTGGTTGGGATAACTCAATGTTTGAACGCCTTGTGTTTGAAGCAATGGTCCTCACGATACTCGTACTGCCGTTAACCACGGTATTAATCGGAAATGAAATGAAGCTGATAGGGAAAAAGGATTTTGTGCTATCTGCGAAACTATTGGGAGGGAGCAATAAGCATTTGCTTTGGACCCACTTATTCCCTCATCTTGCACCGAGATTGTTCATTATCTTCGGCCACCAGTTTATTCAGACTCTATTGATTCTAGTACATTTAGGCTTGTTCCACCTATTTCTTGGAGGGACCATCATTTCGGGTGGAGATATGCCAGATCCCCCTAAATCAGGGACCTTTGAATGGTCAGGCTTAATAAGCTCAGCCAGATATTCACTGATGACAGGGAAATATTGGATTGTCATGGCTCCCCTGGTGGCATTTATGATCACCATTATAGCGATGCAGCTCATTGTTCAAGGAGTAAAGGAAATCCAGCAGCAAAAGGTGGGCGTGCTGATAAACAATACCCCTATCAAGAGCAAACACAAATCAATGAAAAAGAAAGCGTACCATCCTGTAATGGGAGATTTTCAATTGACAAAGCAGCAGACGTATAAAGGATAGAAGGAGTTGAAAGATATGAGCAATAAAAGTCCTAAACTTCCTTTGACAGATGAGGAAAGAACATTACTTCGCCGAGCGAAAATAAAACTAAGCATGGTAAATCAGATTACTCCTGAAGAACTGAGTGAAAGACTGGAAATCCCCTTTGAAAGAGCCAGATACCTGGTGGGAATGTCCATTTTCCAACAGATTCCTTCCATCGGTCCGAACATGGCCCACAACGTAGTCGAAGACTTACAGTTCTATTCTTTTAATGATATCAAACAAGAAAAAGGAGAAGACCTGATCAACAACCTCGAAAAGAAGTACGGGGTGTGGATGGATCCCTGTGTAGAAGATTCCTTGAGATGTGTCGTCCACCATGCAAGGCACCCTGACAGTGAGAAGAACTGGTGGGATTTTACCTCAGAAAGAAAAGCATATCGGGAAAAATATGGCTACCCTGACGACCGGCCGACAAAGGCCTGGGATGAGGGGCGTTAAGGTATATTTAACCCCAATGGGCTTCACTTTTAAATGGTGAAGCTCTTTCATTAGTTAGCTATAAAGTTTATTTTAATAAATAACGGAATCTAGCTGCTGCACGGAAATCAACAGCGGTGTACAACGAAAATCAAAAATTTTTGTGATTCAAAGCGTCTCCTATATAATCAATCATATAAGAAAGGAGAGGATCACATGGATTATGCCATTGTTACAGGCGCCACCCGGGGGTTGGGGGAGTCAATCGCTAAGCTGTTCATTAAGAAAGGGATTTCGCTTATTAACATTTCCCGTTCGGATAATGACGCATTAAAGGAAATGTGTGTTGGGGAAGGAGTCTCCTACGAGTATATCCAATGCGATCTTTCCAATCCAGGAGAAACAGAGAGCGCAGCACAAAAGGCGGGAGAACAAGTATTTAAGTCGGATGCTGACCGGATCTTCTTGATTCAAAATGCCGGGGTCGTGACACCCATCAATCCTTCCGGGCAGGTTGAGAACACGGATCTTGAAAAGAGTGTGAATGTCAATTTGCTATCTCCTATGATTGTTACGAATGAAATGCTGAAAGCCTCCCAAGGTTCAGAAAGCAGGCTAATCATGGTCAATGTGAGTTCTGGTGCCGGGAGCAGACCTGTTTATGGATGGAGCACGTATTGTTCCACGAAAGCCGGGATCAATATGCTGACGGAAACCGTAAGTCTTGAGCTTTCAAAAAAGGGCAGTGCACATAAAGTGATTGCGTTCAGCCCTGGGGTAATGGATACGGATATGCAGGGAACCATCCGTTCTTCTTCAGAAGAAGCATTCGCCGATGTTGAAAACTTTAAGCGTTACAAAGAACAAGGAATGCTTAGGGACACGGATACAGTAGCTGAGGTCCTCGTAAAGCTTGTGACCGAATCGGATGTTGAAACTGGTAAGCTATATCATGTGAATGACTTGTTATAAATTCAATGGATATTATTAAAATAAACAAAAAAAAGAGACAAACCCGATAAATGGGTTTGTCTCTTTTGTACTTATTATGAACGTGCAGTGCTCGGCTTAGGTGCTTTTGATCGTGTAAACTTCGGTAGTGCAAATCGAATCGCAACCAACCCGCATACTGCTGTCAGGATCGGATAGAAAGCATATGGAATAACACTTAATGGCGAGATTCCTGCTGTTTCTGCTACTAATAACGCTTGTGCTCCATATGGGATCAAGCCTTGTACGGAGCAAGAGAATATATCCAGGATACTTGCAGACTTACGAGAATCGACTCCATAATTCTCACCGATTTCTTTCGCAAGCGGACCTGCAATGATGATAGAGATCGTATTGTTTGCCGTACAAAGGTTTGTTGAACTTACAAGTCCGGCCGTCGCCAGTTGTGCCCCTTGTGGAGAGCGGATCTTGCGGGTGGCAAGATAAAGCAGCGCCTGTATTCCGCCATTATAACGGATTAGTTCAACCACACCTCCGATAAGGACGGTCAAAATCACAATTTCAGCCATTCCCGTCATTCCATCGGCAATGCTTCCAAAATAGCTGGAAGGAGTAAAGCTTCCATCGGCAAATCCGATGATTCCAGAGAGCACGATCCCTCCGAATAGCACGACAAACACATTCAATCCTGCAAGTGCGCCGATGATGACTCCCAGATAAGGGAGGATTTTCACCCAGTTAAAGGCCTCGGTATCAACCGTTGACTGATTGCCTGCCGTAATAAAGTATAAGATCACCATCGTTAGAATAGCTGCTGGCAGAACGATAAAGAAGTTCACTTTGAATTTATCTTTCATTTCCGTTTTCTGCGTACGGACGGCTGCAATCGTTGTATCAGAAATGAATGAGAGATTGTCACCAAACATCGCACCACCGATGACCGTAGCCATCGCAACAGGCATGGCGATGTCCGTACCCGAACTGATTCCTACACCGATCGGCGCAAGTGCCGCGATCGTACCCATTGAAGTACCCATGGATAATGAAACAAATGCTGCAATTAAAAATAATCCAACGATCAGAAGGTTTTCCGGAAGTACAGATAGAGCCAGATTCACCGTTGAATCAACAGCGCCCATTTTTTCAGCGACTCCCGAGAATGCTCCTGCTAAAAGGAAGATGAAGACCATGATCATAATATCAGGGTGTCCGGCCCCTTTGGCAAAGCGTTCCACTTTACTATTCAGGGAGTCCTTTCGGTTCATGAACAACGCCACTACAGCTGCGATTATAATGGAAACTAATACTGGGAATGCGTAAAAATCTCCTGAAATGATCCCCGCACCGAGGAAGAGTGAAACAAATATGAGTAATGGCAGTAATGCCAGAAGATTTCCTTTTTCGTTAAACATTTGAACAACTCCTTTGACAATTGACTAGAATGGATTGCGATGGTAATAACCACGATATGATTAGTACCTTGCTGGATAAAAATAAAAACCTCTTCCCGATAAGAAGAGGTTCCCAATAAAAGAAACACTCTTCTTATCTTTCAAGCAATATGCTTGCTGGATGTGGCACAGCACTCGTAAGGAGTCCGCTGCCGAGACATCGTAGGGCCAGTCCCTCCGTCTCTCTGGATAAGAAGAATACGTCATATTCATTTAAAATTATACTTACATACTTTAAGGCGTTTAAGAGGAAAAGTCAAACGGAAATTTGTTTGTGTTCTGTACTATTCGTTCAAAAAAAATTTCCAGCCATCGTGATTTAGTTCCATAGAGCTTGAAAGCAATAGGGTTTATCGGCTGTTGAATCATTTTTATATAGGCTATGGTTTATCCATAAAAAGGAACGGCTTTATTTACAATCTTCTAAAATAGGGCTAGTATTATATGGATAAAAAACATCTGGAGGATACGGAAGTGGAAAGAACGATACGCAATCAAGTCTTTACCTTGCAAGGCTTTTATTTTTTGACGTTTTTTGGTGTGGGCAGTCTATACCCGCTTTTAAGTGTGTATTTAAGTGAAAGTGTTGGATTGAATGGATACCAGATCGGGACCATCATGTCGATCGGCCCCATTATGATGATATTCTTTCAGCCTATCTGGGGAATGGTGAGTGATACGACGAATCGTCCGACACAGGTGCTGGCCTTTACTTCATTGGTTGCCGGGATGTTTGCCCTTGGGTATGTAGTGACCGACCTTTACTACGGACTCCTTCTGATCGCGATTCTGGTTGCTGTTTTCCAGAGCGCGATCATACCCGTTTCAGACAGTATCAGTCTGAAGTACACAAGTAAAGTGCGATATAATTATGGAAATATACGATTATTTGGATCATTGGGCTTCGGTGTTGCCGTGTATGTGATGGGAAAACTGTCAGAAGGTTTTATCGGCCCGACCATCATTTTCTACGCATTCTTCGTTTGCCTGGTCATGTCGGCTGTGCTGGCTTTCCGTTTTCCTAAGGAACGCGCCTCTGCCAAACTGGATTTGAAAGCGGGAATGAAGGAATTATTTACTCTTAAAAAGTTTTTGATTTTCTTGGCCGTCACTTTCATGGTGTTCGGTCCGAATCTGGCTAATAATACGTACTTTGGTTTATTTGTAGAAGATTCAGGCGGTACATATGCGGGAATCGGACTCGCTTTCTTGATTGCGGTACTGTCTGAAGTACCATTTATGAGGGTTGCAGGTAATTGGATTGACCGGTTCGGTTTGTTGACCGTAGCGGCTTTGGCAGGGGCGGCTTCCATGCTCCGCTGGCTGTTCTACTTTACGGAACCAAGCCTCTTGCTCGTTTACAGTTCTGCTGTCATGCAGGGCCTTGCAATCGGACTGTTTGTTCCGGCTGGACTGCGTTATATAAGAGAAATCACGCCTTCTCATATCACGGCCACAGCCGTCACCATTTATTCTGCAATCGGAAACGGCCTTGGAAACTGGTTCAGTACGTTCGTCGGCGGCTTCATTCTTGAAACATTTTCAATCTATGCGGTCTATTTGTTCTTTGCACTCCTATCCTTGATAGGTATTCTCCTTTGTTTTATTTTGATGAAGGAAGAGAAGAAGCAGGCACTGGCCTACTAATCTATGAGACGTTTTCTGAAGAGAAATCTTTGGGAGGCGTCTTTTTTAGGAAAAGAAGATTTCAGATCAGCTATTTATGATCCCTCATTATCCTGAAATAACTTCATTCCTGAAAAGGGTAAATTTTTATAAAAGTACGTTCGCTTTGCAAGAAGCGTTATTTGGAATAGAAAACGGAGACCGAGAGGCTTTTGAAAATGGGATGGCTGGATATAAAAAATAATTTCAAAAAAATTTTTTCGTTAAAGGTTTGAATTTTCTCAATAAGTGGTACAAGAAGAAATAAGACAATACGAATCAATCAACTAAACACTTAAACATATATACAATCCAACAAACTAAAAACCATAAAGGAGATCATTCCAATGAACAACAACTTCTTGTACTCAACAAATAATGCAAACCTTGGAGATAAGATTGAATTTAAACGTAAGAAGCAAATCGTTAACGGTGTGGTGACTTCTTTACGAGAAAACACGGTCATCGTCAAAGTGAAAAATGATGCTGCTAAAAAGCTGGACCTTCCTGATAACCAGACGGTTGTCGCTCATAAAAACTATGTAATCGTTGAACGTGCAGAAAACGAAACTCAGCCGGTGTTCGTATATGATGGCTGGAACAGTGCATTAAAAGCATAATAAATGAAAGGCTGACCTCCGATTATCCGTGGGGTCAGCCTTTTTGTTTATTGTTGATTCAACCTGCCTGCATATTCCTCGACCATTTCGGTGGTCACTAATTTCCGCTGGGGCACAACTCCCTGCCGTGCGAGGGTATTGATTTTCTGTGTTGCCTCATTAATCCGGTCCGTGGAAAAAGCCTCGCCCGCCTGACACAGCTTCACGGCTTCATCGATAGCGTTTTCTCTTTCTTGGTCCAGCACCATGAATTTCTGTACAAGTTGATTTTGCTTTGTTGAATGCTTTGTGATGTCTTTATGTACACTCATGTTCTCATTCCTCTCAGTAGAAATGTTCTTGTCCTTATTATGCTTTTTTATGGGTCAAATGGCAATGCTCCATTTCAATCGTATGATTGGCACGGTCTAGGGAAGTGGTTAGGATTTAAGGGCGTATTCCTAGATATATGGGCGAAATTCGGATTATAAGGGCGGAATTTTCAATTTAAGGGCGATATGTCAATTATAAGGGCGAACGACCGATTTTTCGACAATATCTGCGCTCGATTAGCCACTTCTCTTCTCCTGAGAGTCTTCGTCTTGCAGTCCAATTAGCAACTGGGACAAGATGACTCCAACATTATGAGATTTAAAACAACGAATAGAAAAAAACAGGCTCCCATAACGGTGAGCCTGTTCTTGAAATTCATGAATTAATTTTATTCATTAACTGCTCTCTTTCGTACTTCTTCACCACGTTTCGGCCAGCTTTCGACTCCTTTTAAACCAGGAATGTCATCTGCATAGAAGACAGGATCCAATCCTTGCCTGCGCTGGTCCATATAGTTGTTCAATGCTTTAAAGGCAATAGGTGCCAGGATCCCAATGGCAATCAAGTTTGTAATCGCCATCAGGGCCATTGATAAGTCAGCAAGAGCCCAAACGATATCAAGGCTTGCCATCGAACCGAATACGACCATACCTAATGCGATGAAGCGATAAATGAGAAGACCGGTTTTACTATTATTGATAAATGGAAGGTTGGCTTCTCCATAATAGTAGCTTCCAATGATCGAACTGAATGCAAATGTAAAGATCGCAATGGCCAGGAAGATGCCTGCCCATGATTGAAAATGTTCAGACATAGCTGCCTGCGACAGCTCAATACCTGTCAAACCTGATCCGTAAGCATCGGAAGTAAGGATGATGAACGCTGTTGCAGAACACACAAGCAATGTATCAAAGAACACTCCAAGTGCCTGGATGAATCCTTGCTTTACAGGGTGGGAGATGGATGCTGTCGCAGCCGCGTTGGGTGCACTACCCATACCTGCTTCATTTGAGAATAGTCCGCGTTTCACACCGTTCATGATTGCAGCACCGATTCCTCCGCCCACCACCTGTTCAAATCCAAATGCGCTCTTGAAGATAAGGGCGATGACACTTGGCATTTCGGTGATGTTCGTGAAAACTACGAATAATGCCAATACAATGTAAAAGACCGCCATGATTGGAACAATTGCAGATGAGAAGCTTGCGATACGCTTAACACCGCCAAAAATGATAAGGGCGGTCAAACCAGCTAATATAAGTCCGATTGCTAATGGGCTGATCCCGAATGAATTATTGAATGCTGTAGAAATCGTGTTACTTTGTACCGCATTAAAGGTTGTCCCGAAAGAAAGAATGATGGTTACTGCAAAAATGGAACTCATCCAGCGTTTCCCTAATTGTTTCTCCATGTAGTAGCCGGGACCGCCTTTGAATCCAACTTTGCCTTTCACTTTATAAATTTGTGCCAGGGTACTTTCTACAAATGCACTGGCTCCTCCCAGAATGGCTACAAGCCACATCCAGAATACCGCTCCAGGGCCTCCAAGTGCTAAGGCAATGGCTACTCCTGCTAAATTACCTGTACCAATTCGAGTACCTGCTCCGATAAAGAATGCTTGCAAAGAAGAGATTTGTTTTTTTCCTTCCGCTTCTGTAACATCCTTATCTCCTAATAACCTGAACATTTCGCCGATGTGGCGAATTTGAACAAATTTAGATCCTATTGTGAAGTACAATCCTAAAATGATCAGTAAACCAATTAAGATGTACCCCCATAATAGTGAATTTGCCTCATTTACCAAACTGTTTAAAATATCCATGATAACCCCCTCGAAAATTTGAATCGGTTACGCTTACTATTATCTGAAAATTAAAATCTCTTGTCAAGTTGTTATCTGAATATTTAAATTTTACCAAAAATAATTAAGGGGTTCGAAGTATTCCATCATAATAAATAGTTGATATTTATGGGATTCAAGACGAGCAGGAAGACGGAGTAGGGAGGGGAAACATTATTCTAAGATATAAAAAATTAAATTCCGAAATAATAATATTTTTAATGTGAAATGAAAAAAGCCATAGGAATCATCCATGGCAGAGGTCGGTTCATATGTAGATGAAGTCAATAATATCGATTGATACAGAAAGTATAAAAGAACCGTTTTGGGATCAATAGTAGTTCCAATAGCTTAAGACAAACAGTAATATTCCAGTAATCAAGGAAATGCCAAATAGCATAAATAAGAAATCAAGAATACCGTCTACAAATAATTTCTTGCGGCTTTCCCGCTTGAAATTCCTTACTTCTTTACGATAATAAGCTGAACGACTCATCCCGATACCTCCTTCATCCTCACATTCAATTACCGTTGTATAATAAAGATATTCTCGAAAAAACAAGAAAATCCTGCCTGAATGTGAAAAAAATGTCGTATAGAGACATGGGGATTACAAAAAGGCTGAACGAATTCAGCCTCTTTGTTGCTTAATAATGACTATCTTGTATGGTTTTCAGAAATTTGACTTAGTGCGCCGCCTGCGCTTTGGTCAGATTTCTGTTGTACTGCTAAGTCTCCAAGTGCAAGCATTCCGACAAGATTTCCGTTTTCCACTACTGGAAGACGGCGGACTTGATGCTGAGACATTAATGCCGCAGCTTCTTCGGCTGAAGCATCAGGTGAAATGGTCACAACGTTTTGAGACATAACTTGAGATGCATTATCCCCCTGCGTACCGTTCGTCAGTCCGCGAGTGGCAATGTCACGGTCCGTGATCATACCGACAACCTGTCCGTTTTCAACAACAGGCACCGAACCAACATTCTTGGATTGCATCTTTGAAGCAACGTTTGATAAAGAATCCTGGTTAGATGCAGCTTCTACATTTGTCGACATAATATCGCGTACTTTCATTTAAATTCCCCCTCAATTGTTGTGGCAGTACAATCTTTATTATTTGAAGATTTGCCTGCAATATTCTTTTGATCCGGAGGAAGTTAATTGAAAAAAGGTGTGCTGCTGTAAGGAATCAGCTCACCCTTTTGTATAAGATCATCTTTCCGAGGAAGGTCTGTGAAACACCATTGTCAGGAGCGGACCTGCGATGATAAATGAAAAGATGAAAAACAGAATCAAGAACAGGGAAGGACCGTTGATGGTGCGGTTTAGTTCATCTTTATGATTGTCGATGAATGCTTTTAGGTCATCATTTAAAACCACGGAGGACGAAGATAAAAGTTCGTTATTGTCCAGGTCATAGTAATAAATCTCTTTATTGGTAAAATGGAAAAACTGGTCCCTTTGTTCTGTATAGCTGATGTACAAAGCCTTTATTTTTACACTCTCTGTTTCATCTTCACTAATCATGATTTCCCCGTTGGTATCGACGAAATCTCTTACAGTAACCGTTCCTTCTTTGAAATAGGCTTCTTCATTGCTTAAATACTCATCAATGGAGTCGATGATCGGATCGCTTGCGAAAACTGCATTCCCTGAACAGCAAAAAAGTATAAGTAAAATAAGTAAACAAAAGAAATATCGTTTCTTAAGCATAATTTTCCCCCTTTTCATGAAAGAGCCCGTCTACTTACATTCATATGCTTTTTCACTGGGGATTATGGCAGAAAACGAAAAACCCCCGGATATCCGGGGGGTACTGATTACTTCGAAATAAACATTTGCGTCCAATATGTTCCGTATGAACCGCCTTTGGCATAGCCAACACCGATATAGGTGTAGGTGCCATTAAGGATATTTTTCCGGTGACCGGGACTGTTCATCCATTCTCTTACGACTTGCTCAGGGCTTGTCTGTCCGACTGCAATATTTTCACCAGCAGAACTGTATTGAACATTAAAGCTCTTCATCATCTCAAAAGGTGAACCATATTGAGGACTTCTGTGTGCAAAATATCCAGTATCCCTCATATCACGGGACTTATAGCGTGCAACTCTGGACAGCTGCCAGTCTAATTGAAGAGGAGCGAGACCCGCTTTCTGTCTTTCCTGATTCGTAAGATCAATCACTTGTCGCTCAACAGACTTTATGGATTTGATGCTCGGGATATGGATTTTTTGACTTGGATAAATCAAATCCGGGTTAGGGATTTGAGGGTTTGCATTAATAATTTCAGACAAACCGATTCGAAACTTTTTGGAAATTTTCCAAAGAGTGTCTCCTTTCTTTACATGATAAGTCTGGGCTGCTTGAGCCCCGTCGATTCCAGTAATACCAAAGGCAAGGGACATTGCGACCATAATAATAGCTAATTTTGTTTTCATATTTATAAATTGTGTAATTCAATGTGAAATATTCTAAGGAAAAAACAAAAAAATAGGATTATTGTTTCATTTAAAGGGAATAGGTAAACCATCTAGAATAAAGTGAAACCTTTTTTTACTTCATACGTACAAATAGATAACGAATATAATCGAAGAGGTGAATAACGTGGTAAAGGAGAACGATCGCTTTAAAAAGGTGATAACCAAATTATCGAATGTCGGCGTCAATATCTCTAAAACAAAGTCCAGACGGGAGATTCTTCATTCACTTAAGCAATATCAGCCGTTACCTAAGACGTTAACCCAGGACTCCTAACAGGTTGGCCAGACATATTTCTCTTTTTTTCACGATATACTAAATAGTAGTGAAAAGGAGGGAAAGGTATGGAGAGAGTGATGTTCGATGTTCAGACATTAATGGAAATCAGGAAGAAGGCAGATGAAATTTCATACCGCTGTATGAGTGGGAATCGACCTTCTGATCTTCACAGCCTCAACTTGGCCTTGGACCAGGTGTCGCGAGCACTGGCCATGTTTGCAGAGATGGAAATCCATCGGATGCAGAACACGCATATTGCCTGTGACGGACAAAGCTACATTAAAGGCAGGCTGCGGATAGCACATCGATCGATCCTTCCTCAAGAAGAAGAGTCGAACACAGCATAATAAAGAGGTTGACCCAAGAATAACGAAAGTCTAGACACTATTCATTCATTAGAACCATTGGCTCATTAAGGACTGATCCTTTAAGGGTGATCATTTCATCTTTTTGGGTCAGCCTCTTTTTTTCGTAAAAATACTACTTTTTAAGTTGGTGACGTATGACTATTTTCTACTCAAAGATATTATTGGTTTGTAATGGAAAAGCAGGTCGCGGAGAGTTGGAAATGCAATTAATGGAAGTCACCCCGCCCCTATTGGATATTTGTGATACGTTGACTGTGCATAAAACAAAAGACAAGGGCGATGCAGAAAAAATCTGCCGTAACAGTGGCCACGAATATGATCTGGTTGTGGTAATGGGAGGGGACGGTACCGTTCACGAAGCCGTTAATGGAATAGCGCCTCTTTCTTTAAAGCCTAAGCTTGCCATCCTGCCGGGCGGAACATGCAACGACTTTGCACGCTCCCTGGACATCCCGATGAATATGAGACAAGCCGTCGAAACCATTACTGAATCCCGTTGTGAAAAGGATATCGATATTGTCAAAGCAGGCGACCGGTATTTCAGCAATTTCTGGGGGACGGGACTGGTTTCTAAGACGAGTGATAACATCGATGCGGGATCTAAAAGTGTACTTGGAAAGCTCAGTTATTATATCAGCGCCTTTCAGTCCATTCAGGACCCTCAGTTATTGACTGTCACAATCACGGCGAATGGCAAGATATACAGGGAAGAGGTAGTGATGCTGCTCGCAGCAAATGGACGTTCAATCGGTGCGAACCCGCTGCCTGCCAGTATTGATCTTGAAGATGGTTTGATTGATATTTATTTGGTCAAAAAAACGGGTTTCCCTCTAATGAAGGAATTTTTCATGATAAGAAGTACAGGGGAAGTAAGTGACCCTTCCAATGACATCATCCATATCCAGGCTCCAGTGGCAGACATCCATTTAGAGGATAAAGAAAAGGTCGATATGGATGGTGAGCTTTATGAAGAGCAGTATCAAACTTTGGAAGTGCTGAAGCACCACTTACGGTTGATTGTAGGGAATAATAAATAAGAGAGTATCGGGTTTGTCCCGATACTCTCTTTATTTTTGCGTAGGGGCTGACCGAGCCGCCTGCGCTTTTGATCGTCCAGCTCCGGCGGCTAGAGGCTCGAGGTCATAAGTCAAAAACCCCAAAAAGGCAAAGAGCGCCTTTCCGGGGTTTTCGTCTTATGCTTGTCGCCTCTGACCAAGCCGCCTGCGCTTTTGATCGTCCAGCTCCGGCGGCTAGCCCCTCGAGGTCATAAGCTAAATGGTCCAAGAAGGCAAAGAGCGCCTTCCCGGCCCATTCATCTTATGCTTGTTGGGGCTGACCAAGCCGCCTCCGCTTTTGAGGTTAAACCGTATGTTTTTTCTTCCTGATAATCAGGTAGATGATGTAAGCTAGTATTAGCACTCCGCCTGCTGCGAGTGTGAGCAGTGCGAAGTTCTCTTCGATGAAGGGTTTTGCTTTGGCGCCAAGTGCTAATATGATTGCACCTTCAAGGAAGAAGCGGATGCCTCGTCCAATGATCGACCAAATGACCAGGACTCGTATTTTAACACCGGAAACACCGGCAAAAATCGTAAAGATTTTATATGGAACGGGTGTTAGACCCGCTATGAGCAGCGCCATCGGACCATATTTCGTGAAGTATCCTTCTACCTTTTGAATTCGTTGTTCAGAGAATAGGTAGACCAATATAGGACGTCCGAGCTTTTTACCGATCCACCAGCCGAATAACGCACCGATGACTGAAGCAACAGTGGTATATAAGGCATAAAGCAGCGCATTTTCCGGGTTGGCAATCGCCAGTGGTATTAACAGGACATCTGGCGGGATCGGGAAGAAGGATGAATCGGCAAACGATACAAGAATAAGTCCCCAAATCCCATAATCCAGCAGCCAGGCTTCAAAAGAGTGAAGTAATTCAGACATAAGATATCTCCTTTATCATCATGCAAATATTGTCAATCGTTGTTTTATGAATAACATAAGAAAGTATATCATTTTTTGAGTAGAGCGTCATGAAATATCTGTTTTGTCAAAAACCCAAAGGGAGAATGAGGTGGAAGAATGAAGAGAGTGGCTGCAGCAGTCATACTTTTGGCATTTTTGATCGGTTTTCCCATAAACGGGCTGGCCTGTAAATGTGTTGAAAGAAGCCCGGATCTGTTGTTTGAAGAAGCAGGTGCGGTATTCAGAGGCAATGTAGTGGACGTAAATGAAGCTTCTACAATGGGTGCGGTGGAAGTGACGGAAGTATGGAAAGGAACAAACAAGAGCGGGGTATATGTGTATACCGACAATTCTTCATGCGGTTTTCATTTTAAAGTAAATCAGGAATACATATTTTATGCTGAAAAGGATAAAGGGAATTACCGGATTACAGCCTGCAGCGGTAGTTTTTCAGCGGATGAAAAGGTAGAAGAAGAAAGATCACTTGGAAAAGGGGTTCCCCCTTCTCAACAAGTCACGTTAGATGATCTTGATGAAAGTGTTGTAAAGAAGTGGGGAATGATTGGTTTGGTTGGTATGGTGCTGCTCTTTTTTATCTTTTTGCTGATTCGCATAGAAAAGAAAGTGAGAAAGAGATAAGTCATTTCTCGGGAAATAATGACAAGATTTTTAGGTATTCTACATTTCGTCCGGTGATCCGATACCTAAAACAGTCAGCCCTTGTGATAAAACCGACGCAACGACGAAGACAAGTGTTAAACGGGATCCTTGTTTTGGGTCATCGTTGATGATCTTTGTATTTCCATAGTAGCTGTTAAACGACTTGGCAAGCTCTAGCAGATATTTTGCAAGGATGGAAGGAGCGTAGTTCTTCCATGCTCTTTCCACCGTTTCTTGAAATAGTCTAAGCTGTTTGATTACTTCCCAGCTGGCTGAGTCATCCAGCCCTTCGAACGTAGGTGAGGATGCATCCGCTTTTCTCAGGATCGATTGCGCCCTTGCATGTGTGTACTGCAGATAAGGGCCGGTTTCTCCTTCAAAGGTCAGCATATGTTCGAGGGAAAACTCTATATCGTTCATTCGGTCATTCTTTACATCATGGAATATAACTGCCCCAACCCCGACATCCCGTGCAACAGCTGCAGCATTTTTGAGGTGCGGGTTTTTCTTCTTGATATTTTCCCCGGCCATATTGATTGCTTCCTGGAGCACTTCTTCCAGTAAGATGACGCGTCCTTTACGCGTCGACATTTTCTTTCCATCCTTAAGGTAAAGGCCAAACGGAATATGTTTCATGGCATTTGCCCATTCGTATCCCAGCTTTTCAAGCACTCCTTTTACTTGTTTGAAGTGGATGGTTTGCTCCTGTCCCACCACGTATAGCGCTTCATCAAAAGCATATTCACGCTGGCGGTAAAGGGCGGCTGCCAAGTCCCTTGTGGCATAGAGGGTGGCGCCATCCGTTTTTTTGATTAAGCAAGGAGGGAGGGTTTCATCTTCCAGCCATACGACTTTGGCTCCTTGAGAGGTTTCGAGAAGCTGATGTTCTTCCAGCAGTTCTACCACTTCTTCCATTTTGTTATTAAAGAAAGCTTCACCGTTATAGGAATCGAATTCCACCCCAAGCAGGGAATAGATGGTCTTAAATGCTTCGAGTGATTCTTTCTTGAACCATTTCCAAAGCTTTGTGATTTCTTCATCTCCATCTTCGAGAAGTTTAAAGGCTTTTCGTCCTTCGTCTTCAAGGGAAGGATCTAGAACGGCTTCTTCGTGAAATTTTTTATATAAGGTAAACAATTCGGCTATCGGGTTTTCTCTTACCTTCTCCTCATCGCCCCATTTTTTGAACGCGACGATCAGCTTCCCGAACTGGGTGCCCCAGTCCCCGATATAATTGATTTTTACTGTTTCATACCCGCATTTTTCCGCTAGATTGGCAATCGCGTTTCCGATGACGGTGGAGCGAAGGTGGCCCATGGAAAAAGGCTTTGCGATGTTAGGTGAAGACATGTCTAACACAATGGTTTTGCCTTTCCCGAATGAATGGGAACCGTAATGGATACCTTGCTCAAGAATGGAAGAGACGATCTCCTTTCCGGCAAAGGTTGAATCAAAATGAACATTCACATAAGGTCCTGCTGCTTCGACTTTTGAAAATAGGGGGAAAGAAAGCTTCTGGGCAAGTTCGCCTGCTATCACAACAGGCGCTTTTCGCCATTCCTTAGCCAGCTTAAAACAGGGGAATGCAAGGTCCCCAAGATGGGCATGCTTCGGTGTTTCAATTAACGTATAAATATCTTCTTCGGACCAAGAAGAAAGAACCTGGGAATTTATTTCTTTGGCTAATACTTTCTTTAAATCCATCGTTTCCACCTCCGAATAATAATTGATTCTGTTAAAGTCTAGGGTTAGTTTAACTAGTTCTAGCTGTTGATTGGAGTGCAAGACGTAGACTCCTGCGGGAGAAGTGGCCAATGTGAGACCCCGCAGGAGCGGAGCGACGAGGAGGCTCACGGGTCACCCGCGGAAAGCGAAGTCTTGCACGGAAATCAACAGCGGTGATTAACAGAGGAAAAAATAAAAAAACCCGTCTCTACATAAATGTAGAGACGAGTTTTAGCTCGCGGTACCACTCTTTTTCCCGAAGGGCGCTCATTGATTAACGGTTTTATCCGGTCTTTCCCTACTGATTTCAAGAAAGACTTCTCAGAAGTGCGTTTCATTCCGGGTTTCACACCAGGCTTGCACCAACCCTGGCTCGCTAAAGGGATCCACGTCAGAATTACTCTCTTCATCATAGAATATCCTGTATATAGTTAGATATTATTTTACACATTTTGGAGATAAATACAACACCTAATGTTACGAATCTTCTGAAGAGAACATATACGTCTTATGATGAAACCTCATACTGAATACAATACCGAGAGCCAGCATGTTCCCCATCAAGGAACTTCCCCCGTAACTGATGAACGGAAGCGGAATTCCTGTGATAGGCAGTAATTGAATCGTCATTCCGATGTTTTGGAAAACGTGGAATGTAATCATCGAGATGATACCTGCGCATACATAGGCATTGAATGGCTCTTTCGTGTCCAGGGCTGTTTTGGTCAAGTGATAAATCAACAGGAAAAATAAACTGATAACGACACTCGCGCCGATGAATCCATATTCCTCACCGATGACACTGAAGATAAAGTCGGTATGATTTTCAGGGATATATACTTCCCCGTCGCTATAGCCTTTTCCAAAGATCTGGCCGGACCCAATGGCATTCAAAGAATTGATCAAATGGAATCCTTCCAACTTGGAATAGTTATAAGGATCGAGCCAGGCATAGATCCGTCCAAATTGATAGGGTTCGAAACCTGTGTACTTTTCCAGGAACTCCGGAGCCCAAATGACGAGCGATAGAAGGATGCCCCCGACCACCCCTAGAAAAGCATAAATAGGAACGATCAGTTTCCAAGTGATCCCTGAAACCAGGATGATACCTGTCATGATGGCTAAAATAACAAGAGATGTTCCAAGATCCGGCTGCTTCATGATAAAAGCAAGGGGAACAAGGGTGGTAAATCCGATCTTCAATAATAATTGAAAGTCTGACTGTAATGTTTTCCGGGTGGTGACTTCATTATGGTTCGTAATCACACGGGCAAGAGCGAGAATCAGAAATGTCTTCATGAATTCCGAAGGCTGTATAGAACCGAGCGGTCCGAGCATGAACCAGCTTTTGGCTCCATTTCTATAGGGTGCAATGCTTTCCGGTGAAATCAACAGTACAAGCAGCAGGAGAATCCCTGCGCCATACATATACCAAGCAAGGCGTTTATACTGTTCTGAATCAAAGAATAAAGCACCTGCGATAATAATTCCCCCGACAACATACCAAAAAGCTTGTCGAATAACAAAATTTGTTCCATATTGACCTGAGGTTTGAGCACTGCTTATCCCAAGGGCACTGACGATAAAAAACATCATCAATAAAAAGACAAGACCCCAGTCAAATTTATCAGCAAAACGCTGGCGAGTTTCCATAATCATTTCACCTGAATTTCGTAAGATTTCACATTCCTAGTCTAATAGAAATGAAGGAAAATTTCTACTGGCTGCCATCCGGATTTCCCTTCTTTTCAGCCAATTATATAGAGGGGTTGTTCCCAAAGAAGAATTTGTATAGGTATGTAATGATTGTTTTTCCATATATTACATGACCCTTCTGGAAAGTCAAAACAGAAAAGTCCCGATTTCAAATGTAACATTTCCACAGATATTTAGCTAGAATAGTCACATCTGTAAAAAACAAGCATTTCTACACTATAACGATGGTTCTATGCTTTCTGTATCACTGCGTCCTATAAAGTTTAGAGCTGCTTCATAAGTTACTGTTCCTGCTGAATGACTTTTTTCGACAATTCCCTGCGACTTTTGTCATCATTTTGAAATGAAATAGAAAAGAACGATATCCCCATTTCTTTGCTAAAATAGATACTATTAGATACGCATCGTGGAAATCAGATGGAGGGAATGTTTTGAAGAATAAGCAAACAAAAGATATCATCTATGTGCATAAAAATATAGATCGGCAGTATGTCGTCTCCTACGGGATTAATTTTCAGGAATTTGCTTTAAATACACCGCAGCCTCTGAAGAATTTACTGTTGATCAAGCATCAGTATGAGCATGGTGCCTTTAACATTCACACTCATCTTGAATATGTTGAGCAGGAAGAAATGAACAGGATCATAAATGACAACGTGGACAGTTACGGTGACTTCTGCTGGATCGATTTTGACGAAGAAGCGGGAGTCAATGAATTAAACGGACAGGAAATTGCAGAGCTTCTCTATATGGGGCATCTGAAACAACCGCTCGATGCCCCTTTTTACTCGAAATTGAATAACCGATACGCTTACCTTTCACACGATGATGGATGGTTTAATAAAGTCTATTACCGTGATTTTGATGCCTTCTATCAACTATTGGGCTCAACGGTAGCGGCGAAATTGGGAAGTGCCAAAGGCGGTAAAGGGTTATTCGGCATGAAAAAGGAAAAGCAGTATCCGGATGTCGGTTCTCAAATCATCACTTCATTTAAAGAAAAAATAAAGGAAGGGATGATCATTTCCATTGAAAAGGCCATTGTAAGCAGAGGGAAAATCGAAATCCCTATCTGGGTCATCGGTGACTATTTCAACATGGATGAAATGATTGAAGATTATCAGCAATTCAGTAAATCCCCTGCAAATGGTTTGCTTGTTTTCGATCGTAAAACGAAAAGCTGGAGTTCCTCTATCCGTTAGGCAGGCACAAGCGGAAAAAGTGGTGAATAGAGTATAGGGATGAAATCCGGTTTCGCACCTTGTTTACTCTTTAAATACCATGCCAGAATAAGAGAAGGATTAATCTGCGTAAAGGGCTTCATCAACCGGTGGTGTTGAATGAACTTCTTTACTTGGATTAATCCTTTTCCTTATGGCACGAGTATGTCCTCCACTACTTTGTACTGACTTTCTCCCTTGGCTGTCAGCCATACTGTCAGAGTGTATGATCCGCTGTCAAGCTTCGGCAGAACCAGGTTCCGTGAAAATTCCTCGCCTTGCTGCAGCGTGATTTCTTGAATGGCCTGCGTATACATTTTGTTTTCAGAGTCACGGTAAACGACTTCGCCATTTGTATCTTTTACTTCGAAGTCGATGGTTTGACCGGACGAAAACACAAAGGTTTTTTCTTTCTCCGTTTGATTTTTAATTTTATATTCATAGACCAGCTGTCCATTCTTTGCTTCTTGCTCGATTAACGAAGGCTCCATACTACCTGCAACAATCCCTTTCTCTGCTTGATTTGAATCAGGGGTGCCGCTCGTCTCCGTCTCGTTTTGTTCCGGTTCTTGGGTGGTTCCGCATCCGGTTAAACCACCGAGGACGAGTGCCCCTGTCAGTGCAATGATCAGCTTCTTCATGTCCTATCACCTCTATTCTATTAGACTTACCAAAATCACAAAAGTTTCACTACTTTGATCCTTATTATTAAAGTAAGACAAATCACCCAGAAGATGTTGGATTAAAAGTTCGGTAGATTTGGTTTTATTATGAGAGGGCAGTACAATGGAAGAAAGCAGACACTCGACAGATACTATTTAGCCTTAAAAGGATGGGAGGTAAGGCAATGAAGAAAAAAGAAATACTCAGGATGCTTGGATTCTTTGCCCTACTCCTTATCCTCGTCTGGGTCAGCCGCAGCTTTTGGGAAGTAAGGCCCCACGATATCAGGGATTGGATCATTTCGTTTGGCTGGTGGGCACCGATTGTCTTCATTGTAATTCTGACATTCCGACCGCTGGTGTTGTTTCCGACCTCCATTTTTTCAATCGCTGCCGGCTTGGCGTTTGGCCCTTACAACGGGATTGTTTTCATTTTCATCGGAGCACTTGGAGGTGCAACAGTGGCGTATGTGGCATCAAGCTTCCTTGGAATGAAGCTTTGGAGAAAGCCCTCCCCCAAAATGAACGCCATCCGTGAAAAAATGGCTGAGAATAGTTTCTTTTATATACTAATCCTCCGGTTACTGCCGTTTTTGAATTTTGATCTGGTCAGTTATATAGCGGGAGCAGGGAAAGTACGCTACTTTCCTTATATTGCCGCTACAGCCATCGGGATCATTCCGGGGACGATCGGTTTCGTCTTCTTTGGTTCCGGATTGAGCGGGGAAGACCGGATGCATCTTTATGTGGCTGTTGCAATGTTTATCATTCTTTCCTTGCTTGTTTTCTTCACGAGAAAGAAATTGAAGTTCTGGTTTGGTGACTCGAAGGATGATCAATAGGAGGAGGAAACTGAAAAAAGTGTTTCCTCCTTTTTTCTAATGGCCATGGTTCTGGTTCCACTCTTCTCGAATCATGCCCATCCGAATCGAATCATAATAAACACCATTATAATATCTGCACTTTCTCATCCTTCCTTCAAGCTTCAAGCCGATTTTTTCTGCGGCCCTCATCATCCTGTCATTACCAGACCAGGTGGTGATACCCACCCTGCCGATCTCCTTCGTTTCAAATAGATGATCGACCCACTGGGATAATGCCTCGGTGCCATAGCCTCCATTCCAATAGCCGGGATCATAAATGACAATCCCCGCTTCGAGCCACCTTGTCGGTTCGTATTCCCAGTAGTAGCTTACCGTTCCGATGATTTTTCCTTGTACTTCAATGATGCGCTGGCGGTCATCATTTTTATCGATATTGGCAAGAAAAGAGCGTTTATATTCTTCGAAAGGAACCTGTTTGTGCTTAAAATAGGGGGCGTCCCACTTTTTCCATTCTGGTGAATCTTCTTTGTATATGTAGTTCCATAGCGTTTCGAGGTCGTTTTCTTCTATTTTTCTAAGTATTATCCTTTTACTGGTTTTGTTCAACAAGCTGCACTCCTTTGGTTTGGTTTTTATATTACTTCTACAAGAGAGTGTATGTTTCCTGTTTTACAAAAAGAAGGCCCGTCCCTCGTCGCTTTAAAGCGACGAGGGACGGGCCTTCGATATCAGCTTGCTTTTACGTTTGAGGTGGCAGCTTTTTTCTTATTCGTCAGTTTATCGACGATGGACGTGATGGCACCGTCGCCTGTAACGTTGCACGCAGTTCCGAAGCTGTCCTGAGCCAGGTAAAGAGCGATCATGAGTGATGTCATGGTCGGACCGAAACCGAGCATGGATTCAAGCAGACCGAGGGCTGCCATCACGGCACCGCCAGGAACTCCAGGTGCAGCGATCATGGTTACGCCGAGCATGAGGATGAATGGAAACAGCTGCGAGAATTGCAGGGCTTCACCCTGAATGAACATGACAGCCATCGCACAGCTCACAAGTGTGATTGTACTGCCTGATAAATGGATCGTTGCAAGCAGCGGCACCGAGAAATCAGAGATGCGTTCTCTGACACCCAATTTCTTCGTGCGTTCGAGTGTAACCGGAATTGTGGAAGCGGATGACTGCGTTCCTAATGCTGTGAAATATGCAGGCAGCATTCCTTTCATCATCACGAACGGATTTTGTTTGCGCAATGTGCCGGCAGCTGTATATTGGATTGCCAAAAAGAAAACATGCAATAAAATGATCATCACAAAAACCTTGGCAAACACAGACATGATGGCACTTACTTGACCCCCCTGCGTCATATTGGCAAAAATACCAAGGATATGAAGCGGTAAAAGAGGGATGATGATTTTTTCAATCACCAGCTCGATGATGCTTCTAAACTCATTCATTCCCTTTTGGAGGGAGTCCCCTTTAATGGCAGCCATTCCGAGACCGAGGGTGAAAGCGATCAAGAGCGCCGTCATCACACCCATCACCGGAGGCATGTCCACTGTGAAGAACCCTTTTAAGAGAGCTTCTTCTGGATTTTCAAATGATTGAGAAGTTTGATTTGCCAAGAGAGATGGGTAAATACTCTTAGCGACTGAATATGCAAGCAGTCCTGCAAGAACTGTGGAACCGTACGCAAGAGCGGTAGTCAGTCCCAGCAGCTTTCCGGCACCTTTGCCCATTGACCCGATCCCGGGTGCAATGAAGCCTATGATGATCAATGGAATCGCGAACCCTAAGAAATTACCGAAGAGTCCATTAAACGTAGCGAATAATTTCACGATCCATTCTGGTGCAATCGAACCAATGACAATACCTAACGCGATCCCCAACAGGATCCTAGGCAGTAAACCAAGCTTTCTCATCCAGATGTCCTCCTTGAATGTACAAATGTTTTTGATAGAAGGATTATACACCCAGAAGAATAATATTTTAAGAGGAAAACGAATAGGCGGAATCTTAAATGTATTCTGATAAAATAAAGCCCATCTCACTGTTGCGGGACTAGGCTGGGTAAACATACATATATAGAGACCGAATTTAGATGAGGGATGGCTTATGAATCAAGGACATTGGAGGTAATTTTCATTTTCCATCTAATCATTCTTTCCCTTTGAGATGAAAGTGATAAAATAGAAACATCTATTGTTAATATTGGAGGTAACTCATTCATGAAAACCAAGCTTTGTTTATTGTACGGCGGTAAATCAGCCGAACATAATGTATCCTTGCAAACAGCTAAGGCGGTTATCGGAGCCTTGGACTTAAATAAATATGAAATTCATCCTGTTTTCATTTCAGCAGAAGGGCAATGGATCAAAGGTCCTCAATTGAATGCTCCTGTTGAAGATGTAAAAGCACTTCAATTCAATGACGGAGAAGAAATCTCCCCTAATGCATTAAGTACGGCGATTACACCTGCCGACTCTAAGGACAGCGAAGGCTACGACATGATCTTCCCGCTGCTTCACGGTCCCAATGGAGAAGACGGAACGGTTCAGGGAATGCTTGAATTATTGAACCTTCCTTACGTGGGGAACGGGGTCCTTGCATCTTCAGCCGGGATGGATAAAGTAATCATGAAAAACCTGTTTGCACAAGCGGGAATCCCTCAGGTGAACTACACGTGGTTTATCCGCAGTAACTGGAAAGCAAACCCGGAGAAGGCCTATCAACAGGTGGAAAACGAAATCGGCTATCCTTGCTTCGTAAAACCTGCAAACCTTGGTTCATCTGTTGGAATCAGCAAGTGTACATCCAAAGAAGAACTGGCGGCTGCATTCGAAGAAGCGTTCCAATTCGACCGTAAAATCATCATCGAAGAAGGCGTAAAAGCACGTGAAATCGAACTTGGAGTCCTTGGTAACGACCAGCCGGATTGCTCCGTTGCAGGTGAAATCGTTCCGAAGAAGGATTTCTATGATTATAAGGCAAAATATGAAGACGGAGATACGGCATTGATCATTCCTGCAGAGGTCGATCAGGACACATACGGAAAAATGAAAGAGATTGCGATCCAATCGTTCAAGGCCCTTGACTGCTCCGGACTCGTACGTGCAGACTTCTTCCTCACTGAAGATGGCCAGATCTACATGAACGAAGTAAACACAATGCCTGGCTTCACGCCATTCAGCATGTTCCCGCTCCTGTGGAAACATACAGGTGTCGACTATCCAACACTGATCGGTAAGTTGGTCGAGCTCGGTATGGAACGTCACCAAGAAAAGCAGACAATCAAACATACAATGTAACACAAGAACACAGAAGGGACTGACTGGAGGATCATCATCTAAAAGCAGTCCCTCCTCTGTTTGTCATCGATAACTCGCAAAGGAGAAAGAAAATGTTTGAAAAAAGTATAAAAGAAACCTGTGAAATGCTTCATGTTCACAACGACCTTACAAAATTTGAAGACCATGTCATAAAAGGTGTGAGCATCGACACACGTAAGATTGAAAAGGGAAATCTTTTTGTCCCGTTCAAAGGTGAAAATGTAGACGGCCACAAATTCGTAAGACAGGCGATCGAAAAGGGAGCGGGAGCAGCACTCTGGGATAAGAACGTGCCAAATCCTCCAGAAGACATCCCTGTACTGGTCGTAGATGACCCACTCCTTGCACTGCAGTCACTGGCAAACCAATACCGTCACCAGCTTGACCTGAAAGTGGTCGGTATCACAGGCAGCAACGGAAAGACAACGACGAAGGACATGGTCGCAAATCTTCTTGCGACGAAATACAAAGTCCATAAGACTCAAGGAAACTACAATAACCATATCGGTCTGCCTCTGACGATCCTGGCACTGCCTCAGGATGCAGAAGTTGCCGTGTTGGAAATGGGAATGAGCGGTTTCGGTGAAATCGAGCTGCTGTCTGAAATCTCCCAGCCCGACGCAGCCATCATCACAAACATCGGCGAATCTCATCTTCAGGATCTCGGTTCACGTGAAGGCATCACCAAAGCGAAGCTGGAAATTGTTCAGGGATTGAAGGAAGACGGGCTGTTCGCCTACTTCGGAGACGAGCCTCTTTTACAAGAGCAGGTAAAGGACCTATCACTCAAACGCATCGAAACGTTCGGCAGAAGTGAAACGAATACCATTTATCCTGTAAACATCGAAATGGACAACGATGGAAGCCACTTTGAGACCTCTCTTTATGAAGGAGAAACATTCTTCCTTCCTGTACTCGGCCAGCATAATATCCATAACGCCCTTGCAGCCATTTTGATTGCCAAGGAATTCGGTGTCTCAGTCGAAGATATGAAGAAAGGGCTGAAGTCCCTCAAGCTCACGCAAATGAGAATGGAAATGACAGAGGGTAAAAAAGGCGAGAAAATAATCAATGATGCCTATAACGCAAGTCCCACTTCCATGAAGGCGGCGATCCAGCTCGTTTCTGAACTCGAGGGCTTCGATACCAAAATGCTCGTACTCGGGGATATGCTGGAGCTTGGAGACAACGAAGAGGAGTTCCACCTCGAAATCGGAAGAATGATCAACCCTGAGCAAATTCAGCACGTATATACCTATGGGAAACTTGCGGATTTCATTGCGAAAGGTGTACTGGAAAGATTTTCAAGTGAAAAAGTTCATTCCTTCCAGGATAAAAATGAACTTGCTCAAGAGCTGAAAAGGCAGACAAAAGGCGGAGAGCTTCTTCTATTCAAAGGCTCCCGGGGAATGAAACTCGAAGAAGTCATTGAAGCTTTGACTTAAGCCCGGCTGGGATTAGAAACAATAAAAAGTGTACAAAATGAGAATGGGCAGGGAGAGGGAGGCAATCTCCCTCGCCTTATAAACCGTTCCTATTCACATAAACAGTTTCATAAATCAGTCTTCAAGTAAGTGGGGATCAAAATGATTGGATGTTTACTTATTCATGGGTTCACTGGCGGCCCTTATGAAGTAGAGCCTCTGGCGGAATATCTGAAAGAAAGAACAGATTGGGAAATTGTTGTTCCTACATTACCCGGTCATGGGGAGACGCTCGCTTTAAAAGGGATCAAGCATGCTGAATGGATCGAACACGCAGAAGATGAATTAAAGAACCTCACCTCAACATGCGACAAGGTGTATGTCATCGGATTTTCGATGGGTGGCCTGATTGCCTCTTACCTATCCGTCAAATACAGCGTCGACAAACTCGTCTTACTGAGCGCGGCTGCCTATTATTTGAATTTCAAGCAGCTTGTAAAAGATATTGGAAATTTAATCAAGGAAGGATTTCAAGGGAAAATACTTGAAAATGAGCTCTATAATCGATATAAATTTAAAATGACTAATACTCCGATCCTTTCTGCCTACGAATTTAAAAAGGTGGTGCGTGTAGCCCGCCCTCTCCTTGAAAAAGTGGATATCCCAACCTTTATAGCCCAGGGAGAAAATGATGGGATAGTCCCGCCCAAAAGTGCAAAATATATATATGAGACCATTTCATCTGAAGAAAAAAACCTATATTATTCCACAAAAGCCAGACATTTAATATGCCACAGTGAAGATAAGCACGAATTATTTGGAGAGATCTACCATTTCTTGCAGAGTGAATAGATTGACTATTTTACAATAGATTGAAATTCATCTCTATAAGTGGTAACATTACTACAACATTGTTCTATTTGTTGGACGTGCCAGCTCTTCGATTTAGAAGAGTGTATTTTTTTGCATTTAAGGTTGCAAAATCCGCACCGCACCTTACAATAAGATGTAATACACATTGCAGCAGACATTCCAATGGACATTGCAATATATTTTAAAAATAAACATCTCATATAGACGATTTTAGATTAGATACCGAAGTCTTTCGGTGTGTAAGATTTCGTTCCGATTTAAAAATATAATCAGCACAATTGATTAGTTATAAAAGATGTAAATCAAAAGGAGAATGAATAGCATTGACAAAGTTTTCAGATTTAAACTTAAGCGCATCTACGTTGAAATCAGTTAAACGTATGGGCTTTGAAGAAGCAACCCCAATTCAGGCAAGTACAATTCCAGCAGGTCTAGAAGGTAAGGATATCATCGGACAGGCACAAACTGGAACAGGTAAAACGACAGCATTTGGTATTCCGATGATCGAGAAGATCGATATGAAGAACCCGAACGTTCAGGCTCTGGTAATCGCTCCGACTCGTGAACTCGCAATCCAGGTCTCTGAAGAGTTATACCGCATTGGTTCAGATAAGCGTGCACGCGTATTATCCGTATACGGCGGACAGGACATCCAACGCCAAATCCGTGCGATGAAAAAGAACCCTCATATCATCGTGGGTACACCGGGACGTCTGCTCGACCACATCAAGCGCCGCACGCTGAAACTTGATAACGTTGAAACACTGGTACTGGACGAAGCAGACGAAATGCTTAACATGGGCTTCATCGAAGACATCGAAAGCATCCTTGAAACTGTACCAAGCACAAGACAAACACTTCTATTCTCTGCCACAATGCCGGATCCGATCCGCCGCATTGCAGAGCGTTTCATGACAGAACCTGAACTGATCAAGGTAAAATCCAAAGAAGTAACGGTTTCAAATATCGAACAGTACTTCACAAAAGTAACGGAAAAAGAAAAGTTTGATGTTCTATCCCGTCTGATCGACGTACAATCACCTGAGCTTGCGATTGTATTTGGCCGTACAAAGCGCCGCGTAGATGAGCTTTCACGCGCATTGAGCATCCGCGGTTACCTTGCAGAAGGAATCCACGGTGACCTTTCCCAGGCGCGCCGTATGACGGTTCTTAAGAAGTTCAAAGAAGGCCGCATCGATATCCTTATCGCAACAGACGTTGCAGCACGCGGACTTGATATCTCAGGCGTAACGCACGTGTATAACTTTGATATCCCTCAAGATCCTGAAAGCTACGTTCACCGTATCGGACGTACAGGCCGTGCAGGTAAAAAAGGTATGTCCATCACGTTTGTAACACCAAGGGAAATGGGCTACCTGCGCGTAGTGGAACAAACAACGAAGAAGAAAATGATGGGCCTTAAGCCGCCAAGCTTGAACGAAGCTCTGGAAGGCCAGCAGCGCCTTGCTTTAGATAAGCTTGTAGAAGCGGCGAAAGAAAGTGATCTTAAGGATTACTCTCAACTTGCAGAGGAATTCCTGAATGACCACGATCCAATCCAGGCAGTAGCAGCAGCGATCCGCGTTCTTACGAAAGAGCCGGACACAACTCCTGTAGAAATTACAGAAGAGCGTCCATTGCCATCAAGAGGCGGCGGCGGCGGTAATCGCGGCGGCGGCTACAAAAAAGGCGGATCACGCAGCGGCAAAGGCGGCGGCGGACGCGGAGGCAGCGGCCCTCGCGGAGGCGGTTCACGCGGCGGATCATCCCGAGGCGGAGATCGTCGCGGCGGCGGCAGACCACAATCTTCCGGCAGCCGACGCAAGTCTTATAACAATAACTAATATGGTTGGTGAAAGCACGATGACCCTTTTGGCGGGTTGTCGTGTTTTTTGTTTTGTGGGTGAAGGTTCCTTTTGTGAATCTCGTACAAGCAGCAGTCTGTCACACGTATTTGGCAGTAAAGGCGATGATTGTCTGTTTTGGCTGGCTAAGGGCTGGGATGGAGATAGTGATTTTGGTTGGAGGGGATGTAGTGGGAAGGGGGGATGAAAAATGGTTTTGACAAATTAGGGTTTTGGTTTTGTTTTTGGGACGGCGTAGCAGAGGTGTGAGTGAAGAAAATTCGACAAGATGCACGTATTTTTGGAAAGATGCACGTATTTTTTTAAAATGGTTTGTAAATCTGGAATCCTGCATGAAAATCTCAAAACCTGCACGTAAACCTTTAAAAGTGGATTGAAACGGTAAAAGGGTAGGTGTTTAACCAATCAAAAAGAGGATTTTCCCTATTTTGAGAGAAGTACTTATAGATGAATTTTAAAAGAGTGATCAATTGTTCGCAAAAGAGAGGAAAATACCAATAAGAATACAACAAAATGAAGCATTAATAAGAAATTTAAGTGATCAGCACTCAAAAATCCCCATCATTGAACAGGATCTGAAAAGAAGAAACGCAGGTTATAACGGAGAAAAATCGATCGACTATCACTTAAGTTTTCTGGATAGCAAAAAGTATATGATTTTCAACGATTTAAAGCTCCCGTTGACTCCTCATCACTTTCAAATCGATTCGCTGCTTTTTACCCCTTTTTATACATTAATCCTAGAAATTAAAAACATTTCCGGAACGTTGACGATCGACTCTGAATTTAATCAATTAACAAGAACTTATAATGGTATCGATACAGGATTTTCCGATCCTGTAACCCAAGCCAACCGCCAGAAACTCTTTCTTCAACGCTTTTTCTACGAACATAATCTTGTACTCCCGCCAATCGAATTCCTCGTTGTGATCAGTAACCCATCTACGATACTAAAAATGGCACCGGGACAACGGCTCCTTACCCCCTATAATAAAATCATACATGCCCAGAATTTAATCAGCGAAATTAGTAAATTAAACTCTTGTTATACTGAAAAAATTGCAACAAAAAAAGGTTTTAGAAAGATTAAAAAGGTACTCCTCTCCAAACATGATACGAGCATGACAAGTGTGCTAAAAACATTTGGAATTGAAGAACATGAAATTATCAACGGGGTAAAATGTGAATATTGTGGTTCGTTAATGGATCGGAAATTTGGCTGCTGGCAATGTCCCAACTGTAATATTTCTTCCAACACAGCTCATATCCGGGCAATGGAAGATTATTTTCTTCTGTTTAAACCATTTATAACAAACAGGGAATTAAGAACCTTTTTAAATATTTCGTCTCCTAGAACCTCCCATCTCCTATTGAACTCTCTAGACCTGAAAATCCAAGGATCAGGAAAAGGAACAACCTACCACAAAGATTTTTAATAATGAATTTTAATATCACCTCACCCCGCACATACTACCAATAAAAAAAGGAGCCCCACCAACCATGACTCTCATCCGACTCGGCTACGTAGCCATGAGTATGAACCTTCAGAATGCCTCGCCGTCCCAGACGATGACATACAAGCAATTTTTATCGATAAAAGATCGGGAAGCAGCAATCGCCAGGCTTGAGCGCATCGCCCGGTCGAATCTTGAAAATTGCCTGCGTCTCTTGAAGCATAATGTCCTTCATGATATTCACTTTTTCCGATTCAGCTCGAAGTTGATACCGCTTGCGAACCACCCTGACCTTAAGGGGTGGGATTTTATAACGCCTTTAAAGCCGGAGCTGCTCAAAATAAAAGAGTATCTTCAGGATCACCCGATGCGTGTTGATTTTCACCCTGATCATTTTGTCCTTTTGAACACCAGTGATGTTGAGGTCCTTAAGAATACGTTTCACACGCTGAAAATGCATAGGAATTTGCTTCTGGGAATGGGGATCGATCCGACACACCGCTGTGTTTTGCATGTGGGCGGAGCGTATGATGATAAGGAGAAGGCTCTTGAACAGTTTATACATAATTGGGGGCTTACACCGGCTTCGCTTCAGGAATTGATCATACTGGAAAATGATGATACCGTGTTCAGTGCTGCGGATGCGCTCTATCTTTGTGAGAAGCTGGGCGTTCCTCAGGTTTTCGACTATCATCATCACCTTGCCTATCATGAGAGGGATTGGCAAGAGGATTGGGAGCGGATTGTAGCGTCGTGGAGCCAGTCTCCATTGCCAGTCAAAATGCATATCTCCAGTCCTCGTTCTGAACAGGATTACAAAGCACATGCTGAATACATTGACCCCGTGATGTTCATGGAATTTTTAAAAGGTGTGAAAGGTTCTGTCGATCAGGTGGACTGCATGATTGAAGCGAAGAAAAAAGATGATGCTTTGTTCCGTTTGGTTGAAGATTTGAAAGGAGTCGAGGAAGTTGAGTGGGTCGATCAGTCGTCTTTTATCATAAAATGAATGTCGTCCTAATAATGTCTGCAAATACTCATAACATCGGTGTTTGCGGGCATTTCTTTGCCTGTTAATCCACCCACGACGCTTTAAAAAACGGAACCATTGGCCAAAAAACCTTCCCCCATATCAGCCTCAAATAAACTTTTCACGCATCAACGAAACCAATCCTATCCACAAACGTAAACATACTGTAAGATTTATACATTAGGATATAAACAAAAGGAGGATGGATATGAGAGGAGAGCCTCAGAAACGGATTTCACCCAAGGCGCTTAAGGTATGGAGGCTGCATGGTGTGATACAAACAGCGGTGCTGGCTGTGGTGGTGGCTGGTGTAGTCGTGCTATCAACGATATTTGATTGGCCGGTTTGGATCATGACTGCTGCAATCGGTATATTGCTCTTATTTATTTATATGATGATCTTTTTTCTGCCGTCGATTCGCTGGAAACGATGGAGGTATGAAGTGAGGGAGCAGGAGATCGAGCTCCAAAGAGGGTTTATTTTTGTAAAACGCACGCTGGTTCCGATGGTAAGAGTGCAGCATGTTGATACGGTGCAGGGACCGATTTTAAAGAGGTACAATCTATCTACGATCACGATTTCGACTGCTGCCACCGTTCATGAAATTCCGGCTCTGGATACAGGGGAAGCGGATGAATTGAGACATTCCATATCCTTATTGGCGAGGGTGGCGGAAGATGATGTCTGAATATAAACGACTGCATCCGATATCTGCAGTGGCAAATTTTTTGAAGCAATTAAAAGAATTGATCATTCCGTTCGTCTTGTTATTTGTCCTGAACAGCAGGGGGGAGAAGAGCGGGTTTTGGGATTATATGCCCCTCATTTCAATGGGTGCCGTACTGGTGATTGTCCTTGTAGCGGGTGTGCTCAAGTGGCTCAGGTTCACTTATCGGTTGGAAGAGGGTGAACTGCGGATTGAGTATGGTCTTTTTGTGAAGAAGAAGCGCTATATCCCGTTTGACCGCATTCAAAGCCTGAACTTTTCAGAAGGGATCATTCACAGACCCTTTGGGTTGGTGAAGGTGAAGGTTGAAACAGCTGGCTCATCGAGTCCGGGGGAATCTGAAGCTGAGCTGACGGCCATTTTGAAAGAAGAAGCTTTGGAGCTTGAAAAAATCATTTACCGTGAAAAGAAGAAGGGTCAAACAACGGAAATGGATGAAGAGACGGTCGTCCATGAAGAGGATTTGCCAAAAGAAGAAAAGTGGGTTTTCAAAATGAGCGCCAAGGATATTTTGGTGCTCGCTCTGACGTCTGGGGGAGTCGGTGTCATTCTATCGGGGGCGGCCGTCTTTTTATCTCAGTTCTCTGAGTTCATTCCATATGAAATGATATTTGACGAAGTTATGGTGTTTGTAAAAAGTGGATTGTTGTTCATTGCCTTAATGTCATTCATCATCCTGCTTGTCGCCTGGATTTTTTCAGTTGGATGGACATTTGTGCTGTATGGTGATTTCAAAATCAGGCTGAACGATGATAACATCGTGATTACGAGAGGCCTTCTGGAGAAAAAACAGGTAACTGTCCCGCTGAATCGTGTGCAGGGCATCCGTATAGTTGAGAACCCGGTGCGTCAGTTGTTTGGCTACTGTACAGTCGTGATTGAAAATGCTGGGGGATCAGTGCTTGATAAAGACAGTTCGACGATCAAGCTGATGCCTGTCGTGAAGAAGAAGAGAGTGCCGGGAGTGCTTCACACACTATTTCCAGAGTACATCCTGACGGAGGATTTCCACCGCCTGCCGAAACGTTCAATTAGAAGATATATCTTTCGTGCAGCTGATTGGGTGATCATCCCGGTTGTCATATTGGCGATCATGTATTGGCCGCTGGGTCTCCTCAGCATCCTGCTTGCTATTCCTTTCAGCTTTCTCGGCTTCTTTCAGCATCGGGCTGGAGGCTGGAGAATTACAGGCAATCAATTATCACTGCGGTACCGGGGAATTTTAAAGCATACCGCATATATGAAAAAAAGCAGGATTCAATCCCTTGACTCCAAGCAGAGCTGGTTTCAGGCAAGAAGAAATTTGAGGAGCATTTCCACTACGCTGAAGTCCGGGCAAACAGGCTATTCAAGTGAAGTGAATGATTTAGAATTAAAAGATGCAGCTGAAATTTATAAATGGTTTTCACATGATTAACTATAAAAAAGGTGACACGCTGTATGTGTAAGCGGGTCACCTTTTTTAGCGCGGTTCGTTGGGGGAACGGAGTAAGCACCATCATTTCTTTCCGGATATCCACCCGATGATAAATCCGCCAAGCAATCCGAAAATATGCGCGGTGATGTTGATGCCTGATTGCATGAATGTCATCACCACTCCGATTACGACGATCGGGAGTATGATCTGGCGGCTTTCGCGGGTGATGAATTGTTTTTTCAGCAGAATCATGGCGATGTAAAAGCCGAACAACCCAAATATCGCTCCTGAAGCCCCGACATGACTGTAGGTTAAAGGCTTTATGAGATAGGTAATAATATTAGCGAAGACCCCGCTTGCCAAGTAAAGGAGAATGAATCGGAGTTTGCCCAGATAGTTTTCAAGTGGCGGTCCGAATAAGACGAGTGAAAAAGAGTTGAATAAAAGGTGAGCGAAACCTAGATGAACAAAGATAGGCGTAACAAGTCTCCACCACTCGCCTTCCTTGATAAACAGATTCACCCCTGCCAGCTGCTCATACACCCACCGTTGTGGAAAAATAGGAAGGGAACTCACTAAAAAAAGAACAATATGGATGAACACGATCAGTGAGATGACCGGATATAATCGTAAAAATTGTGAGAAGCTTTCGGTTCTGACAAACATAGTGTATCCTCCTAATAGAAAAGTACCGTCGTTTAAAAAATCACATAAGTCCATTATATACTATAAGTGTTTATAAACTATATGAGAAACAGGACAAGAGTAGAAGGAGAACTGCATATGATTAAAGGGATCGGATTGGATATTATCGAAATTGGACGAATACAACAAATCGTCGAGCGGCAGCCAAAATTGATCAAAAGGGTGCTGACCGTGGGTGAGCAGGACCAGCTTGCATCATTGACAGGTTCCCGGTCCATTGAGTTTATTGCGGGCAGATTTGCAGCAAAGGAAGCTTTCGCAAAGGCAAAAGGGACAGGAATCGGACATGCTCTTTCTTTTCAGGATATTGAAATAAGCAAAGACTCAAATGGCAAGCCGTTTTTTTCCAAGCCTGATGGCGTGAACGCTCATCTGTCGATCACCCACAGCAGGGATTTCGCTGCCGCACAAGTCATCATTGAAGAATAAAAAAGTTCGAGCTTGTCATCTTCACTAGCATATTACCCGAGGTTGTCTCATATATTCAGTAGTGCAATAGGAGAGACAAGGCTAGGTATGTTCAGTCGGGGCCACCGGCTGTAAGAGAGACGAAGATAAAGAACGTCTTATTCTTATACCGTCTAGCTTTCCCCTCTCTCAATTACGTTTATCTTGAGACAAAAGGGGTTGAAAAGATGAAGAAAAAGCTAGTTATACTAGTGATGGCCATGCTTGCAGTGCTGATGCTGGCTGCTTGCGGTGAGAAATCGAAGGAAGACGTGACAAAGGATCTTAAGTCAAAGGTAGAGGACATGAAGGGGTATAAAGCGGACGCCAAAATGACGCTTCAGGTTGGCGATGAACCACAGACCTATGATGTGGAAGTTTGGCATAATAACCCTAATTACTACCGGGTCGCTCTTAAAAACGCCGCGAAGGATCAAAGTCAAATGATTCTCCGGAATGATGAAGGAGTATTTGTCCTGACCCCTGCTTTGAATAAGAGCTTCCGCTTCCAAAGTGAATGGCCTAATAATAGCAGTCAGGCTTATCTGTACGAATCTCTAGTTCAGGATGTACTAGAAGATAAAGAAGCGAAGTTCAAAGAAACGAAGAGCCATTATGTATTTACAACGAAAACACGTTATCAGAACAAGCAAATGCTTCCTACTCAGGAGATTGCTTTTAACAAGAAAGATCTATCCCCGGCTACCGTCAAAGTGATGGATGCGGATAATAACTCTCTTGTAAAAGTGGAATTCTCCAAGATGGATATGAAAGCTGCGTTTGATAAAAAAGACTTTGATATGAAGAAGAACATGACAGGCGCCCAGCTTGAAGTTCCGGTTACAGCAAACGTGGAAGACAAGGAGTTCACTGTCCTCTACCCTATGTCTGAAATCACAGGAACTGAATTGGTAGAAGAAAAAGAAGTGGCGACTGAAAACGGCAAACGCGTCGTCCTGACGTATGATGGTGAGAAATCCTTCACGATTATCCAGGAGAAAACGACAGTGGTTCCTACCATGACAGTATCCACATCACTGAAGGGTGAGCTGGTAGACTTAGGGTTCACAGTGGCAGCAATGACTGATACTTCCATCAGATGGACGAACAACGGTGTCGATTACATGCTTGCTTCGAATGACCTGACTCCTTCCGAAATGGTCATGCTTGCACAGTCTGTTCAAGGTTCCATGGTGAAATAGAGAGTATATTAATGGGGCGGACCTTATTGGTTTGCCTCTTTTCTTTTGGGTTTATGTCCAGTGGGGGACAGGTCGGCTGCTTGTATGAGGAGAGCCGCCAAGAGAAAATTGAGGAAGAATATTACAGAAGAAAGGCGGAGTCACGAGGTTTTGAATCGGTTGTTACACGTTCAAGTGCCGAGTAGATCATCCGTGATAATCATCATGCTGCTAGTTTTCTGTAAAAAAGGCATTCGGATAGACTTTTTTACTTTTACTCCAAACATCGATTGATGATGATGTTTTCCTATTTAGTCATTATGAAAAATTCCTTGGAATAAAAAAATCGTCTGACAGCTTTAAGGAATTTTACCCAATATTGCGGACTTGACTCTTGCGGGCTCGATTAATTGCGCCGGTTTTAGAATTATTGCGCTGGTTTCTAATTAATTGCGCCACTTCCAGAATTATTACGTCGGTTTTCAAATAATTGCGCCAAAATCCCGATAATTGCGCAACTTGACGAAAAACCATACAAACCATACCCTCTTAACAAAACCCCTGTCCAAACTACGCCATGCTCATTCACTGTTACCGCCTCCATGTACCCGTGTTTCTACAACCCCGCTAACCACCGACCACCCCACAAAGAGCCTTGCCACAAAAAAATTAATTTGACACAATAAGAGAATAGATGAATAATCAAAGATATTCTTGAATAGACTGACAATGTTTTGTTGATATGAGGAAGTGACCAGAGTGGAAACACAGACGCAGTTCTTTCGTGATACATGGGCAGAAATTAATCTTGATTATTTAGCGGAAAATATAAAAAATATCAAGCAGCATATCGCTTCTGATGAAGTGAAAATGTTTGCTGTCGTAAAGGCAAATGCATACGGACACGGCGATGTCCAAGTGGCATTAACTGCTTTGGAAGCAGGGGCTCACGGCCTTGCGGTTGCTTTCCTGGATGAGGCCATTTCGTTAAGAAAAGGGGGGGTCGAAGCACCGATTCTTGTGCTCGGTGCAACACGGGCTAGAGATGTGAACCTGGCATCTTTCCACAATATTTCATTGACGACCTTCAGTTTGGAGTGGCTGGAAGAAGCGTCGAAAGAGCTGGAACAAACGTCATCCTTGAAGCTGCACATTAAATGCGATACCGGGATGGGAAGAATAGGGGTCAGGTCTGCAGATGAGTTGAAGAAGATGGAAACATTCATCCACTCTTTCAGCAGGTTTCAGCTGGAAGGAATTTTCACACACTATGCTACTGCTGACGAACTGGATGATGCCTATCTCGACCAACAGCTGGAAACGTTCGAAGAGATGCTTCGTGTGCTGGATGAGCGTCCGCAATACGTTCATTCCTCCAATAGCGCGGCAGCCCTGCGGAAATCTAATACCCATTTCAACGCCGTCCGGGTAGGGATTGCAATGTACGGTCTCTCTCCATCTCAGGAAATGAAAGAGGTCCTGCCCTTTCCGCTTAAGGAAGTCTTTTCCCTTTACTCAAGACTGATCTATACGAAAAAACTTGAAGCAGGAGAGAAGATCAGTTATGGAGCTACTTATGAAGCATCACGCAATGAGTGGGTCGGGACGATCCCCATCGGTTATGCAGATGGGTGGCTAAGGAAGCTCCAGGGGCAGCAGGTTATTGTGGATGGAAAGAGGTCTCCGATCGTCGGGAGGATATGCATGGATCAATGCATGATTTCATTACCCGGAGCATTGAAAACGGGAGTGAAGGTAACCCTTATCGGACGGGAGGGGAATGAAGCAGTTTCGATAGATGAAATTGCTGAAAAACTTGAAACGATCAATTATGAAATTCCATGTATCATTTCTACAAGAGTTCCGAGAATTTATATAAGGGACGGCAAGCCTGCAGAAGTTTCTAATAAACTATTATCTACAGGCGGGGTAATAAAAAAATGAAAACATCTGAATTTAAATGAATAATTAGCATTTTATATGGCGGATACTAGAAGAGATTGATAAATTGTCTTTTCATTCCCGCTATTTAATGGTATGATTAGTATGTTATTGAACAGAAACGGTATGTAGTGATTGGTGGAGGTGTAGTTTGTGTCTGAATCCAGCGCAACAACAGAAATCTTAATTCGTCTGCCGCAACAGCTCGTTACAGAATTAGACGGCTTTGCAGATCAAGAGAATGTGAATCGCAATGAGTTTATTTATCGTGCAACCAAAATGTATTTACGAGAGCGTAAAAAGCGACAACTACGTGAATCTATGAGACGCGGCTATATGGAGATGGCTAAGATCAATCTTGCAATCGCTTCTGAAGCGATCCAAGCAGAATATGAGGCAGAACATACAGTCGAACGCTTAGTAAGCGGAGGTTAATCCTTTGATTGTAAAGCGTGGTGACGTATATTTTGCGGATCTTTCTCCTGTTGTAGGTTCAGAACAAGGCGGAGTTCGACCGGTACTTGTTATTCAAAACGATATTGGGAATCGGTTCAGTCCCACAGTGATCGTTGCTGCTATTACCGCACAAATTCAAAAAGCAAAATTGCCTACTCATGTTGAAATTGATGCAAAACGTTATGGCTTTGAACGTGATTCTGTTATCTTGCTTGAACAAATTCGAACGATTGATAAACAACGTCTGACAGATAAAATTACACACTTGGATGATGAAATGATGGAAAAAGTGGATGACGCCCTCCAAATAAGCGTCGGCTTAATCCAGTTTTAACCTTTTCATACCATGTGGCGGTAGTTTTTAGTACAATAATAAATGACAACACAGCTACGAAACAGAAGGCTTGCTGATCAAGATAAGAAATTGATCAGCAAGCCTTCTGTTTTTGTGTCTGGAAATTCCTATACTAGACGTGTTTACCGCTGGTTATCCATATCTATCCTCGTGAAGAAGAATATAACCTGAGGTAAATTGATCAATTTTATGACAAATAACTTTGAACAATTTATAATAAAAAGGAACATGGGGAAAATACCCGAAAAGGCAATGTTTTTTCAATTTGGCATTTATTTGTTACTATATTAATAAATGCGAAAAATTTTAAGCATAAGAACGGATTAGATTAAATATACGTTACATCTTTTCGTATATGACAGTTGGTGTAAATTTCTTATGGTAGAATGGGGAGAGTTAGATGTTCACTGAAATTACGGATTTTATCCAGAGTAATAAGTCGGATTTAACGCAAGTTTGGATGGAGCGGATGAAGGAAGAAGCGGATGAAAAATTTCTTCAAGTTGTTTCTGATCAAATTTTCACTAAGACAAGCCATGAATTTGTTGAAATGATTGCATCCAATCTAAGGGATTCCAAAGAATTCTCGTCAAGGCTCGAGGATTTTGCAGAAAAGGTCGTGCGATTCGGCTGGCCGCTGACATTTGTTACGTCAGCGCTGAGCACGTTTGCAAAAGTGGTGTACGAAGCGATGAGAGAAGAAAACCTGATTACCGAAGCAAATCATGCTGAACAGGTTGAAATATTCGATAAATGGGTCACTCCTATGTATAACAAAGTAATCAGCGCTTATACAGAATCATGGGAAAGAACCGTATCCCTTCAAAAGATCGCCCTACAGGAACTTTCTGCACCTTTGATTCCCGTATTCGAGAAGATTTCAGTGATGCCTCTTGTCGGCACCATCGATACGGAAAGAGCCCGTTTAATCATGGAAAATCTTTTGAACGGTGTAGTGAAGCACCGGGCGGAGGTCGTCCTGATTGATATTACAGGTGTCCCCGTAGTGGATACGATGGTTGCCCACCACATCATCCAGGCTGCAGACGCGGTCCGTTTAGTGGGGGCTAAGTGCATGCTGGTAGGAATAAGACCGGAAATCGCACAAACGATCGTAAATCTGGGAATCGACCTTAATCAATTCAGTACGAACAGCACATTGAGAAAAGGCATTGAAAAGGCTCTTGAAATGACCGATAGAAAAATCGTATCAGCGGAGGGATCAGAGTGAGAATACCGATTTTAAAATTGCATGATTGCTTGTTAATTTCAATTCAATGGGAACTTGATGATCAAACAGCCCTTCAATTTCAAGAAGACCTTTTGCATAAGATTCATGAAACAAGTGCAAGAGGGGTTGTAATCGACATCACATCGATCGACTTTATTGATTCCTTTATCGCCAAGGTACTTGGTGATGTTATAAATATGTCCAGATTAATGGGAGCTAAAGTAGTGATAACAGGTATTCAGCCTGCTGTCGCGATTACGCTGATTGAACTCGGCATCAGGTTGGACGATGTGCTAACCGCTCTAGACTTGGAAAAAGGTTTAGAGAAATTACAAACGGAACTGGGGGATTAGTGAATGGATAGCCAATCCTGCGTGAAGATCACGAATGAATGGGACATCGTTGCTGCCCGCCAGTTAGGAAGAAATGTAGCCAAAGAGCTGGGGTTTGGAACTGTTGACCAGGCTCGAATCACTACTGCTATCAGTGAATTAGCACGAAACATATATCTTTATGCTGGCCATGGCCAGATATGTATAGAAAAACTTTTCGACGGCGGAAAGAAGGGCGTGCGCATCATTGCACTGGATGATGGTCCTGGCATCAATGATTTAAGAAAAGTGATGGAAGACGGATATTCCACATCAGGTGGTTTAGGAGCAGGTTTGCCTGGGGTTAAGCGTTTGATGGATGAATTCAACGTAGAATCTGCACCTGGAGAAGGGACAGATATTCGGGCAACCAAGTGGCTCCGCTAGGGGGAGTTAGATGAACTTTAGAGAATTGATGGATTCAAAATATAGAGAAATCATAGAGCATTATCTGAATGAGCAAGATGAAAAGGCCTTGTATCTCGGTCAGAAATTCAGCCGGAAATCAATTGAGCATCATGTGTCACCGGAAGAGATCATCAGCCTTCACAAGAGTGTCATTCTCGAGATGGAACCGAATATTCCGCATCATGTCCTTCATGCTTTTGATATTCTATTGGAAGTCATGATCGGATATGGATTTGCCTATCGCGAGCATCAAAGCCTGCGAAGCAAGCAGCAGGAATTAAACAATGAAATCGATATTGCTTCCAACATGCAGCAAACATTGCTCGGAACAAGCATTCCGGTTGTGGAAGGTCTGGATATCGCTGCCGTCAGCGTCCCTGCCAAGAAGATGAACGGCGACTATTATCACTTTGTACAAGATGAGAACGACAGTGTCAGTGTCGCCATTGCAGACGTCATCGGGAAAGGGATACCCGCTGCACTATGTATGTCCATGATCAAATATGCGATGGACAGCCTGCCTGAATATCGCAATGAGCCCAATGCTGTTTTGGAAAGCCTGAACAGGGTAGTGGAACAAAACGTGGATGCCAGTATGTTCATTACGATGTTTTATGGTGTCTATAACTCTCATAAACACTTGTTTTCTTATTCATCAGCCGGTCATGAGCCCGGCTTCTTCTATAATGCCCATGCCGACCAATTCGAAGACTTGGATGCAAAAGGGCTTTTATTAGGAGTGGATAAGAAAGCCAAGTACAGACAATATGAAAGACGTGTGGAAGTCGGGGACATGATCATCCTTCTTTCTGATGGGGTAACAGAGTGCCGCACTGAAGAAGGCTTTATCGAACGGGAAGACCTGGTAGAGCTGATCAGCCAGTATAAACACTTGACCTCGGATGAAATTGTAACCAACGTCTATAAAGAATTAGAGAAACTGCAACATTTTGAATTGCGAGATGACTTCACCCTTATTATTATAAAAAGAAATTCCTAAATCTTGTTTATCTTACTTTACAATAGGGTAAACGAATAGAGACTTTATTATAATGCTCTTAAAAAAAGGTGGTCGTTTTATGAACTTGTCAATAGATATGCAAGAGAAAGAGAACGAATTATTTGTAAAAGTAGCTGGAGAAATTGATGCATATACAGCACCTAAACTTAAAGAAACTCTTCTTCCTTCTGCCGAAGCTGAAAATGATAAAGATATCGTTGTAGACCTTTCAGAGGTTTCTTATATGGATAGTACCGGACTGGGTGTCTTTGTAGGATTATTCAAGACCATTAACGCACGCGGCGGCCAGCTCAAACTGGTTGGTTTATCCGATCGTCTGCAAAGATTGTTTGATATCACAGGTTTAGGGGATATTATGAATATAAATTCCAAGGTAGAAGGTGGAGTTGAATGATGCAAGCTTTTGATTACATCGAGATGAAAATTCCTGCAAAGCCTGAATACGTAGGGGTTATTCGTCTGACACTGTCAGGGATAGCCAGTCGTATGGGCTTTGATTATGATGCGATAGAGGACCTGAAGATCGCCACAAGTGAAGCGATCACGAATGCCGTACAGCATGCTTATAAGGGTGATGACGGCGAAGTAGTGGTCGGCTTTGCTCTTTATGAGGACCGTTTAGAGGTAATGGTGGCGGATCATGGAGAGAGCTTCGACTTCAAGGCGATCCGAAGTGCCGTTGGGCCATATCATGCCGACCATTCCGTTGAATTCCTAAGAGAAGGTGGGTTAGGACTTTACCTTATTGAGAGCCTTATGGATGACGTTAAGGTTCATCATAAAGAGGGAGTGACGGTCTTTATGACCAAATTCCTATCAGGAGAGCAGGTGGAGAGGGATGAAAAAACTATCTCAACCTAACCAGCAGGAACAAAAAGAGAAAGTTCTTCAATGGATCAAGGATTATCAGGAGCATCAGGATGATGAAGCTCAAAGTCAGCTGATCCTCCACTACCAGAATCTTGTGGAATCCATTGCAAGGAAGTATTCTAAAGGGAGATCTTTCCATGAGGATATCATCCAAGTAGGGATGATAGGCTTACTGGGAGCGATCAGACGTTACGACGAATCTTTCGGAAGGTCCTTTGAAGCATTCGCAATTCCGACCATCATCGGGGAGATCAAACGTTTCCTTCGTGATAAAACCTGGAGTGTTCATGTCCCTCGAAGAATCAAAGAGCTAGGTCCGAAGATTAAATCAACTGTTGAAGAGTTAACAAACAAATTAGAACGTTCTCCGCAAGTTCATGAAATTGCTGAATATCTCGAAGTAAGTGAAGAAGAAGTATTGGAAGCAATGGAAATGGGCAGAAGTTATCAAGCCCTCTCAGTGGATCATTCGATTGAAGCGGATTCTGAAGGAAGCACCGTTACCATATTGGATATTGTAGGGAATCAGGATGAAGGATATGAAAAAGTCAATCAGCGCCTCGTTCTGGAGAAAGTGCTTCATGTTCTTTCAGATAGAGAGAAAGCGATCATCCAGTATACGTATCTGGAAAACCTGAGCCAGAAAGAAGCTGGTGAAAAGCTTGGAATTTCACAAATGCATGTATCCCGTTTGCAGCGCAGAGCCATAAAGAAACTGCGTGAAGCCATCCAGGAAGAGGCATTCGATTCGGAGAGTCATTATTAATGGGTTATTTCCAACAAAATGAAATTGAGTTGTATGCAGAACAAGTTTCAAAAAATGGAAACCCATATTGTGGAGACAGCTATTATTACGTCTCTACAAATGATTACTTTGTCTGTGTGTTAGCCGATGGTTTGGGGAGCGGAAAGTATGCGTATGAATCTTCCCATGTTGTAGTGGAAATTGTGGAAGAATATCATCATGAAGATGTAGGGATTCTCATGGACTTATGCAATAAGGCGCTTCAAAAGAAACGCGGTGCTGCAGTGGCCATTATCAAAGCGTATTACCATTCAAAAGAATTTGTATACAGCTGCGTTGGGAATATCCGGTTCTATATGTATTCTCCGGAAGGGAAAATCACTTATCCTTTGCCTGTAACAGGTTATTTATCCGGAAGACCACAAAAATATCAGACAAAGCGTTATACGTATGAATCTAACTCAAGGTTTCTGCTGCATTCAGATGGATTAAATATTTCTGGTGTTAAGTCTGTCCTTCAAAAATATCCAACTTTGCACAGTACCATGCATGATATTCAATCATTGGTCGACGAAACCGCTGATGATACCACATATATAGTAGGAAGCTTACTCTAGACTCGGGGTAAGCTTTCTTTTTTTGCCTTGTCATATGGTAAACTTAATGGGAACCCTTTTAGATGGAGGTCGTAAAATTGACTGTAACAATGACGAATCAAGAAAATTTGCTGCAAATCGTAGCAAAGAATGTAAATGTCTCTCTTAAAAACGTGAAAAATGTTATTGCATTACTAGAAGAAGGTAACACGGTGCCGTTCATCGCCCGTTATCGTAAGGAACAAACTGGAGCATTGGATGAGGTCCAGATCAAAGATATAATGGAGCAATGGAATTACCTGCAAAACCTTGAGCAGAGAAAAGAAGAAGTCCTTAGACTGATTGATGAACAAGGCAAACTGACAGATGAATTGTCACAAGCGATTAAAAAAGCTGACAAATTGCAAAAAGTTGAGGACTTATACCGACCTTATAAACAAAAACGACGGACAAAAGCCACTGTTGCCAAAGAAAAAGGACTGGAACCTTTAGCCGAATGGATTTTAAGTTTTCCTGCAGCGGTGGATGTTGAAAAAGAAGCAGCACGCTACACAACACAAGAAAAAGAAGTGGCAACTGCAGAAGAAGCACTTGCCGGAGCGAAGGACATCATCGCCGAGTATATATCCGACGATGCGGCTTATCGTGAATACATAAGAAATCACACCTTTAGAAAGGGTGTCATAGAAACAAAGGTAAAAAATGAAGAGAAAGATGAGAGAAACGTCTTTGAGATGTACTATGAGTACAGTGAACCGGTAAGCAAAGTCGTTCCACACCGTGTACTGGCGATGAATAGAGGAGAAAAAGAGGATATCATTAAAGTGAATATCCAGCCGGACGGAGATTCCATTCTTCACTATTTACAACGACAAGTGATCAAAAATGTCCACTCTCCAGTAGTGTCTATAGTCAAAGAAGCGATTGAGGACGGCTATAAACGATTAATCCAGCCTTCTGTCGAAAGAGAAATCCGTAATGATTTAACAGAGAAGGCTGAAAATCAAGCCATTCATATCTTCTCGGAAAACCTCAGAAAGCTGCTGCTGCAGCCTCCTATGAAAGGGAAAATGGTTCTTGGAGTCGACCCGGCCTACAGAACGGGATGTAAGCTTGCTGTGATTGACGAAACGGGCAAGATGCTGGAAGTGAGTGTCATCTATCCGCATCCACCCAAATCACAAAAGGCCGCTTCTGAAGAAGTGATGAAAAAGATGATCGATCAGTATTCGATAGAGGTCGTGGCCATTGGAAACGGAACGGCTTCCAGGGAAACTGAGCAATTCGTGGTAGATGTCCTGAAAAATATCGATAAAGAAATTTTCTATCTGATCGTCAATGAAGCGGGTGCCAGTGTATATTCCGCATCTGACGTTGCAAGAGAAGAATTTCCTTCCCTTCAAGTAGAGGAGAGAAGTGCTGTGTCAATCGCCAGAAGACTGCAGGATCCACTTGCTGAACTGGTGAAAATCGATCCAAAATCTGTAGGTGTAGGACAATACCAGCACGATGTCTCCCAGAAAAAATTGAACGAGTCATTGACTTTCGTGGTAGAGACAGCTGTTAACCAAGTAGGAGTAAACGTGAATACTGCTTCTTCTTCATTACTGCAATATGTGGCGGGTCTCTCTAAAACGGTGGCGAATAATATAGTTAAAAAAAGAGAGGAAGAGGGCAAATTTAAGTCCAGGGCGCAATTAAAGAAAATCCCGAGACTCGGTGCCAAAACGTATGAACAAAGCATAGGATTCCTGCGTATCATGGAAGGCAATGAACTCCTTGACCGGACACCTATTCATCCGGATAACTACGGAGATGTAAAAAAGCTTCTTTCCAAAACCGGATTCAGTGAAGAAGCAATCGGAAGTGATGATCTAAAGCAGGCAATCAATCAATTGAACCTCGATGAAGTATCTGAAGAACTGGGGATCGGTAAGTTAACACTGAAGGATATCATCGATGCCTTGATTCGCCCCGGCAGAGATCCGCGTGACGAATTCCCTAAACCACTTCTTAAAAAAGATGTATTAAAACTGGAAGATCTTAAAGAAGGCATGGAACTTCAAGGCACCGTCCGAAATGTAGTCGATTTTGGAGCCTTCATCGATGTTGGGGTGAAGCAGGATGGCCTCGTCCATATTTCAAAGCTCAAGCAAGGCTTCGTCAAACACCCGCTGGATGTTGTTTCAGTCGGTGACGTAGTAACCGTTTGGGTGGATAGCGTCGATGTGAAAAAGGGCAGAGTTGCCTTGACGATGATTCAATAGGCGGATAACTACAATAATAAAAGCTGACTTGATTGCAACTTCATCAAGTCAGCTTTTTTGTCCCGCTCCGGCAGCTGGAGGATCGCGGTCATAAGCCGAGCCAACCAAAAAGGGCAAAAAACGCCTTTCCGGCTGCCTTATCTAATGCTTGTCGCCTCTGGTCGAGCCGCCTGCGCATTGTGGTTATTGTTGAGGGAAGTTTTTCTTCCTATAAAAATTCCAGCATTGATTAAGAAGTTTAATCTGATAACGATTCTTCTCAAGATATGCCTTCCTCATCTGATTAACGAGCCAGTTTGGCATAAGGTACCCTCCTTATTCCAATCTCCAGAAAACATTCTTGAAACGACAGCCGGTGTCTATTCTTTCAGGATGTTATATAATCTATGTGTATGTTACTATAGGTTGTCCTGTGCTGGAAAACGAGTAAAGGTAAGGAGAATGAGCATGACAAACAATGAACTGCAAACTCTGGTGGAAGAAATTTCACTTCAATATTTTCATAAACCATTTCAGCATAAAGCTTATTTCAACCCCAGACTTAGGACAACTGGTGGAAGGTACATGCTTGGGAGCCACAATATAGATATCAACGAGAAGTATCTGAAAGAACATGGGGTATCAGAATTGATAGGTATTATCAAACATGAACTCTGCCACTATCACCTTCATATTGAAGGAAAGGGATATAAGCACAGGGATGCTGACTTCAAACATCTCCTACAAGAAGTTGGAGCTCCAAGACATTGTACCGCGCTATCAACAACCAAAAGGTACCAGCGAATCCTGATTTATTCCTGTTCAAAATGCAATCTGACATTCAAGAGGAAAAGAAGGATCAATACAAAAAAATATGTATGCGGCCGATGTAAAGGAAAGCTTATCTTTCGCGAGGAGCTAGAGCAAGGTTCCTAGCTGCCATTCAACCTAAACGGGAGTGGAAAAAAAGGAGTAAGGCAGTTAAAAAACTATATGAAAAATAGTTGACAAGAAGCAGCTGAGTCATTATAATCGAAAGAGTCGATAAGACATTTCACAAAGCGTTAGAATACTTCACGTTCCGCAGTAGCTCAGTGGTAGAGCTATCGGCTGTTAACCGATCGGTCGCAGGTTCGAATCCTGCCTGCGGAGCCATTTTTATGGAGAAGTACTCAAGTGGCTGAAGAGGCGCCCCTGCTAAGGGTGTAGGTCGGGCAACTGGCGCGAGGGTTCAAATCCCTCCTTCTCCGCCATCACATTTTTATCCTGGCCCGTTGGTCAAGCGGTTAAGACACCGCCCTTTCACGGCGGTAACACGGGTTCGAATCCCGTACGGGTCATTTTTTATTTTTGTCAAAGCAAATAGATTATTTGTTTCGCTGAAGTAAATTAATGACAGTTATTTAGCTGTCGCTAAAAACTCTGGTCCGGTAGTTCAGTTGGTTAGAATGCCTGCCTGTCACGCAGGAGGTCGCGGGTTCGAGT
>NZ_JBSWVK010000001.1:0-80000 GCF_056159545.1 Rossellomorea sp. ABR4_012 | reverse complement strand
TCTAAGGAATATATATGAAACGTTTGACAGTCGAAGTTTTGTTCAGTTTTGATGGTTTAATTACTATCAAAACCTTTCGTCTCTTACGAGACGAAATGAATTTGTTCTTTGAAAACTAGATAAAGATTTATTGATAGTCAAGAAATTACCGAGTATCGCCATTTTAGGTTTTAAACCTTATGTAACAACCAATTCGGTTAAGTTATGAAGGGCGCACGGTGGATGCCTTGGCACTAGGAGCCGATGAAGGACGGGACTAACACCGATATGCTTCGGGGAGCTGTAAGTGAGCTTTGATCCGGAGATTTCCGAATGGGGGAACCCATTGTTCGTAATGGAACAATATCCTTACTTGAATACATAGAGTATGGAAGGCAGACCCAGGGAACTGAAACATCTAAGTACCTGGAGGAAGAGAAAGCAAATGCGATTCCCTGAGTAGCGGCGAGCGAAACGGGATGTAGCCCAAACCAAGAGGCTTGCCTCTTGGGGTTGTAGGACACTCTATACGGAGTTACAAAGGAACGGAGTAGACGAAGAAGTCTGGAAAGGCTCGTCAAAGAAGGTAACAACCCTGTAGTTGAAACTTCGTTCCCTCTTGAGTGGATCCTGAGTACGGCGGGACACGTGAAATCCCGTCGGAAGCTGGGAGGACCATCTCCCAAGGCTAAATACTACCTAGTGACCGATAGTGAACCAGTACCGTGAGGGAAAGGTGAAAAGCACCCCGGAAGGGGAGTGAAAGAGAACCTGAAACCGTGTGCCTACAAGTAGTCAGAGCCCGTTAACGGGTGATGGCGTGCCTTTTGTAGAATGAACCGGCGAGTTACGATCCCATGCAAGGTTAAGTCGATGAGACGGAGCCGCAGCGAAAGCGAGTCTGAATAGGGCGAATGAGTATGTGGTCGTAGACCCGAAACCAGGTGATCTACCCATGTCCAGGATGAAGTCCAGGTAACACTGGATGGAGGTCCGAACCCACGCACGTTGAAAAGTGCGGGGATGAGGTGTGGGTAGCGGAGAAATTCCAATCGAACTTGGAGATAGCTGGTTCTCTCCGAAATAGCTTTAGGGCTAGCCTCATGTGTAAGAGTCTTGGAGGTAGAGCACTGTTTGGACTAGGGGCCCTCATCGGGTTACCGAATTCAGACAAACTCCGAATGCCAAAGACTTATCCATGGGAGTCAGACTGCGAGTGATAAGATCCGTAGTCGAAAGGGAAACAGCCCAGACCACCAGCTAAGGTCCCAAAGTATACGTTAAGTGGAAAAGGATGTGGAGTTGCTTAGACAACCAGGATGTTGGCTTAGAAGCAGCCACCATTTAAAGAGTGCGTAATAGCTCACTGGTCGAGTGACTCTGCGCCGAAAATGTACCGGGGCTAAACGTATCACCGAAGCTGTGGATTGACACCTCTAGGTGTCAGTGGTAGGAGAGCGTTCTAAGGACAGTGAAGTCAGACCGTAAGGACTGGTGGAGTGCTTAGAAGTGAGAATGCCGGTATGAGTAGCGAAAGATGGGTGAGAATCCCATCCACCGAATGCCTAAGGTTTCCTGAGGAAGGCTCGTCCGCTCAGGGTTAGTCGGGACCTAAGTCGAGGCCGATAGGCGTAGACGATGGACAACAGGTTGATATTCCTGTACCACCTCTTTTCCGTTTGAGCAATGGGGGGACGCAGGAGGATAGGGTAAGCGCACTGCTGGATATGTGCGTCTAAGCAGTTAGGCTGATGATGAGGCAAATCCCATCATCGTGAAGGCTGAGCTGTGATAGCGAGCGAATTATAGTAGCGAAGTTCCTGATTCCACACTGCCAAGAAAAGCCTCTAGCGAGGAAAAAGGTGCCCGTACCGCAAACCGACACAGGTAGGCGAGGAGAGAATCCTAAGGTGAGCGAGAGAACTCTCGTTAAGGAACTCGGCAAAATGACCCCGTAACTTCGGGAGAAGGGGTGCTCTTTGAGGTGCATAGCCTCGAAGAGCCGCAGTGAATAGGCCCAGGCGACTGTTTAGCAAAAACACAGGTCTCTGCGAAGCCGTAAGGCGAAGTATAGGGGCTGACGCCTGCCCGGTGCTGGAAGGTTAAGAGGAGTGCTTAGCGCAAGCGAAGGTGCGAATCGAAGCCCCAGTAAACGGCGGCCGTAACTATAACGGTCCTAAGGTAGCGAAATTCCTTGTCGGGTAAGTTCCGACCCGCACGAAAGGCGTAACGATCTGGGCACTGTCTCAACGAGAGACTCGGTGAAATTATAGTACCTGTGAAGATGCAGGTTACCCGCGACAGGACGGAAAGACCCCGTGGAGCTTTACTGTAGCCTGATATTGAATTTTGGTACAGCTTGTACAGGATAGGTAGGAGCCTTGGAAGCCGGAGCGCCAGCTTCGGTGGAGGCGTTGGTGGGATACTACCCTGGCTGTATTGAAATTCTAACCCGCGCCCCTTATCGGGGTGGGAGACAGTGTCAGGTGGGCAGTTTGACTGGGGCGGTCGCCTCCTAAAGAGTAACGGAGGCGCCCAAAGGTTCCCTCAGAATGGTTGGAAATCATTCGCAGAGTGTAAAGGCACAAGGGAGCTTGACTGCGAGACCTACAAGTCGAGCAGGGACGAAAGTCGGGCTTAGTGATCCGGTGGTTCCGCATGGAAGGGCCATCGCTCAACGGATAAAAGCTACCCCGGGGATAACAGGCTTATCTCCCCCAAGAGTCCACATCGACGGGGAGGTTTGGCACCTCGATGTCGGCTCATCGCATCCTGGGGCTGTAGTCGGTCCCAAGGGTTGGGCTGTTCGCCCATTAAAGCGGTACGCGAGCTGGGTTCAGAACGTCGTGAGACAGTTCGGTCCCTATCCGTCGTGGGCGCAGGAAATTTGAGAGGAGCTGTCCTTAGTACGAGAGGACCGGGATGGACGCACCGCTGGTGTACCAGTTGTCTTGCCAAAGGCATCGCTGGGTAGCTATGTGCGGAAGGGATAAGTGCTGAAAGCATCTAAGCATGAAGCCCCCCTCGAGATGAGATTTCCCATCACTTTATGTGAGTAAGATCCCTAGAAGATGACTAGGTAGATAGGTCAGAGGTGGAAGCATGGTGACATGTGGAGCTGACTGATACTAATCGATCGAGGACTTAACCACAAAGAGTCATTTTTAAATGAACACATTGGTCGATACTCGACTTTCTTGACATCAATCCTTTATCTAGTTTTGAAGGAACAAACCCTTCAATTGAATATTCGTCTGGTGATTATGGCGAAGAGGTCACACCCGTTCCCATGCCGAACACGGAAGTTAAGCTCTTCAGCGCCGATGGTAGTTGGGGGCTCTCCCCCTGTGAGAGTAGGACGTCGCCAGGCGGATATGAGATTTTTTTTGCACAATCTAACATCGATAACATATATTGTGGTATACTCTATATATTATCAATCTTATCGTCGCGGGGTGGAGCACGTCCGAATAATCTTCGGAGGATAACCATCAGCGCACCGACTGAGCAGCAGCTTGAATAAGCTTTCTGAAGTCGGGGTGGTCATAACGAATAAAAAATCGTTATCGATCAATTAATATGAATCATTTTTATCGTCGCGGGGTGGAGCAGTTCGGTAGCTCGTCGGGCTCATAACCCGAAGGTCGCAGGTTCAAATCCTGTCCCCGCAATACCATTTTTGCAAAGTGAATCATTCAAAATTTATTCGCAGAAGCGAGTTAATGAAAGATATTTTGCTGACGCAAATGGACAGTTATTTTGCTTACGCAAAAAACTTTGGTCTGGTAGTTCAGTTGGTTAGAATGCCTGCCTGTCACGCAGGAGGTCGCGGGTTCGAGTCCCGTCCAGACCGCCATTACTTTACACGTAAACGAAACTTTTGTTTCGTTTTTTTATTTTGTCTTAAAGAGCTGTGTTCATGAGTGGCGAGGTACAGGTTTCAGGGGCTGCTTAATTAGAATAAGTATTAAAAGATCATAAAATCTTAAATAGGATCATAATTCTGAAAATAGGATCATAAAATTCCAGAGAGGATCATAAATCTTGAAACAGGATCATAAATCTCAAAAAAAGATCATAAATCCTGAAATGGGATCATAAAAAACCTGAGATCCGATCATAACCGTTTTTCTCCCCATAGAAATATCCCCACACTAACAAAAAGTGTCACTCTTTTAACATCACCAACTCATATCCGCATAAAATTCGAATTAAAATAGCGCTTTTCCATCCACATTTTATACGTAATCCACAGAAATCGCAGAAAATGTCCCTTTTTCCTGACTTCCTTACGCCTGCACTTTACTCAAATACCCCAAAAAGGGTAAACTACATATATACATTGTCCCTTAGGTGCTATCCTAAGGGTTTTTTATACTCTACTTAAGTTGAGGAGATAAATATGGATCAGTTTGAAATGATAACGAAGACTCCTGAGGAGACGGGCGCATTTGCTGAGAGATTGGCAAATTACCTTCAGGCTGGAGATGTGGTAACATTAGAGGGTGATTTAGGGGCCGGGAAGACGACATTTACGAAGGGTCTTGCGAAGGGGCTTGGAGTGAAGAAGACGGTGAACAGCCCTACGTTTACGATTATAAAAGAATATAAGGGGCGTCTGCCTTTTTATCATATGGATGTGTATCGCTTGGATGATTCCTTCGAAGACTTGGGATTTGATGAGTATTTTGAAGGTGAGGGAGTGACAGTTGTCGAGTGGGCCCACTTGATAGAGGACCAGCTTCCAAATGAATTATTGAGCCTGTCGATTTACAGAGAAGGCGATACGACCCGGAGGATTGTGCTAAAGCCTTACGGGGAAAGGTATAATGAGTTATGTAAGGAGATTGTTTCATGAAAATATTATCGATTGATACCTCCAATTATCCGCTCGGGATTGCGTTAATTGAAGAGGGGAAAGTGATTGGTGAATATATCACATATCTTAAAAAGAATCATTCTGTACGGGCGATGCCGGCAATTGAGCAGCTTCTGAAAGACTGTGAGGTCGATGCGAAAGAGTTGACCAAGATTGTGGTGGCCAATGGTCCTGGTTCCTATACAGGTGTCCGCATCGGCGTGACGCTGGCTAAGACGCTCGCATGGTCGTTGAATATTCCCCTTATCCCCGTATCGAGCTTGGCGGTACTTGCTGCATCGGGGAGGAATTTTAACGGTTATATCGCTCCGATATTCGATGCGAGAAGGGGCCAGGTGTATACGGGATTGTATAAGTTTGATGGTGACCGTATTATTCAGGTGGAAGAGGACCGGAATATTTTACTGACAGACTGGGCGAATAAGCTTAAAGAGTATGACGGTGAAGTATTATTTATCGGAAATGATGTAAGCATTCATCAGGAAACGATAAAAGAAGTGCTGGGAGATCAGGCAAGGGTTGCTCCTTTTGTTAGTAACAATCCCAGACCATCCGAGCTTGCTTTCATAGGGAAGGACTTACAATATAATAAGGCTCATGAAGTCGTACCTAATTATATTCGCTTGGCCGAGGCGGAAGTGAAGTGGTTAGAGTCTCAAAAAAACTCTTAAATGAGAAGAAGGATCGTTTGAAATATGGAAATTCGGTTTATGACGGTTGATGATTTGGATGCTGTGATGGAGATTGAACATCGTTCGTTCAGTATTCCCTGGAGCCGGGAGGCCTTTTACAACGAAATTGAACAGAATCACTTGTCTACTTATCTCGTTGTGGAAGACGGAGAGCGAGTGGCTGGTTATTGCGGTGTGTGGCTTGTGGTCGATGAAGCGCATATCACCAATGTGGCAGTGCTTCCTGATTACAGGGGGCAGGGTCTCGGTGAAGCCCTTATGCTGAAAATCATGGAGATTTCAAAAAAGGTGGGTGCTCGTGTGATGACACTCGAAGTCAGGGTGAGCAATAAGGCTGCGCAGGGCTTATATAGAAAGATGGGTTTTCAGGACGGCGGAATAAGGAAACGGTATTATTCAGATAATCAAGAAGATGCTTTAGTGATGTGGGTGAATTTATGATAAAAGATACGTATGTGTTAGGAATAGAAACCAGTTGTGATGAAACAGCAGTGGCCATCATTAAAAATGGTACGGAGATTGTGACGAATATTGTTTCTTCTCAAATTGAAAGTCATAAGCGTTTTGGCGGTGTGGTCCCGGAAATTGCTTCTCGTCACCACGTAGAGCAAGTGACATTTGTTTTGGAAGAGGCATTGGAACAGGCAGACATGACAATGGAAGAGATCGATTGTATTGCGGTGACGGAAGGTCCGGGGTTAGTGGGCGCGCTTCTAATCGGTGTAAATGCTGCGAAGGCTCTTGCGTTTGCTCATAATAAACCTTTAGTAGGCGTTCATCATATTGCCGGCCATATCTATGCGAATCGTCTGGTAAAAGAAATGAAGTTTCCTTTGCTGTCATTGGTTGTTTCAGGCGGCCACACGGAGCTTGTTCTGATGAAGGAGCATGGTTCCTTTGAGGTCATTGGGGAAACACGGGATGATGCTGCAGGTGAAGCATATGATAAGGTAGCGAGAACGTTGAATCTTCCTTATCCGGGAGGTCCTCATATCGATCGGCTGGCTCATGAAGGTGAGCCGACGCTGGACCTTCCAAGGGCCTGGCTCGAGGAAGGTTCATATGATTTCAGCTTCAGCGGTTTGAAATCAGCAGTTATCAACACGCTCCACAATGCAAAGCAAAAAGGCAAAACGATTTATCCACAAGATCTTGCCGCAAGCTTTCAGGCGAGTGTAATCGATGTGTTAGTAACTAAAACGGTAAGAGCAGTTAAAGAATATCATGTGGAACAATTGTTATTAGCCGGGGGAGTGGCCGCCAATAAAGGCTTGCGTGCTGCTTTGGAAGAAGCGTTCAAGGAATTGGAGACAGAACTGATCATCCCTCCATTGTCCCTTTGTACAGATAATGCAGCGATGATTGCTGCTGCAGGAACGATTTTGTTTGAACAGGGTAAAAGAGGAGACATGGCCATGAATGCTCATCCCGGATTGGATATTGAGAATTTTTAATGAGTAAAAGCTTCGAAAAGGGTTAAGTTTTAACCTTTTCGAAGCTTTTTTAGTAGTAGAACATATGTTTTATCAACAGTCTGTGGATAAGTTGTTAATAACTATTGAATAGATGTGAACACCCTGTGAAAAAAGTATGGGTAATTCAGTGGTGCAATGTGCATAACTGTGAGTTAATCTGTGGATAATGTGGAAAACTCTTGTGAATAACGTTTAATCAACATTTGGACTGTGGATATTGATGTGGAATAAGAAAGGTTTGGATAACGGGGTGTCATCCAAACCTGTGGATTACTGTTCTTCTTGGAGAAGTTCCTCTAATTCTGTCCATTCTTCCAACAGTTTATCGAGTTCTTCTTTGGAAGTATTGAGTTTGTCATTGATCTCTTGGACCTTTTCATGATCCTGGAAGATGTCAGGATCACAAAGCAGTTCTTCCTGTTCTTCGATGACAGCCTCAAGAGCTTCCATTTGAGCTTCAATTTCTTCCACTCTTCTTTTACGCTGGCGCTCAAGCTTTTTCGCTTCTTTATCAATCTTATGGTTTTGTTTCTGCGGAGTGGCCGAGCCGGATGCAGGCTGTCCTTTTTCTGTCTGCTCCAGGGCGGCCAGTTCTTCTTGCTGCCGCAGCTTTTCCATATAATAATTATAGTCTCCAAGATATTCAGTTGAACCATTTTTAGATAGTTCAAGCACTTTGGTTGCGATTCTGTTGATAAAATAACGATCGTGGGACACAAACAAAATGGTGCCTGGATAATCGATGAGTGCATTTTCGAGCACTTCTTTGCTGTCTAGATCCAAGTGATTCGTCGGCTCATCAAGAATGAGGACATTCCCTTTTTCCATCATCAGTTTTGAAAGGGCGAGCCTCGCTTTCTCGCCTCCACTTAAAGTGGAAACCGGCTTCAGCACGTCTTCTCCTGAGAAGAGGAAGTTGCCGAGGACGGTCCGGATTTCCTTCTCGTTTTTCATCGGGTATTCATCCCATAGTTCATTGAGGACGGTTTTGTTTGATGAAAGCTCGGCCTGCTCCTGATCATAGTAGCTGATAGATACATTCGAACCAAACTTAAAATCGCCGGATAAAGGCTTAAGCTTATCCACAAGCGTCTTAAGCAAGGTTGATTTTCCGATACCATTCGGACCGACGAGTGCAATGCTGTCACCTTTTTTTACGGAAAAATCGATATGGCTGGAGATTTTTTCATCCTTTTCATAACCGATTGAAAGGTCGTTTACTTTCAGCACATCATTTCCGCTTTGTCGATCGATCTGGAATGCGAAGGTGGCGGATTTCTCATCGCCGAGCGGCCTGTCCATCAGTTCCATGCGCTCCAGTTTTTTTCGGCGGCTCTGCGCCATTTTTGTCGTGGAGGCACGGGCGATGTTCCGCTGAATGAAGTCTTCAAGCTTTGCAACTTCCTGCTGCTGGCGTTCATAGAGTTTTACATCTTTCTCATAGTCTTCTGCTTTTTGCTGAAGGTATTTACTGTAGTTCCCTATGAATTTCTTGCTCCGTTTACGGGAGATTTCATACACTTGATTGACGACGCTGTCCAAGAAATAACGGTCATGGGAAACGATCAGTACGGCGCCTTCATAGCTTTGCAGGTATGTTTCAAGCCAGGATAGGGTCTCGATATCAAGGTGGTTGGTCGGCTCATCAAGGATTAGAATATCTGGCTTCGTCAAGAGGAGCTTACCCAGTGCCAGGCGGGTTTTCTGACCGCCGCTTAACGTGGAGATTTTCGTCTCATAGTCAAAATCAGCGAAGTTCAGCCCGTGTAGAACGGACCGGATGTCTGCTTCGTATTGGTAGCCTCCGGATTCTTTGAAGCTTACCTGAAGTTGATCGTATTCTTTTAAAACACGCTGATAGATATCCTCATTTTCGTAGACAGACGGGTCGGCCATCTGTTTTTCGAGAACACGCAGCTGCTTTTCCTGTGCCTGGAGTCCTTCAAAAACGGTCAGCATTTCTGCCCAGATGGATAAATCGGATTCCAGTCCGGTGTTTTGGGCCAGGTAGCCGATCGATACGCCTTTAGGCTTTGTGATTTCCCCGGCATCATGCGATAACTGGCCGGCGATTATTTTTAAAAGAGTAGATTTTCCCGCGCCGTTGCGGCCAACGAGTGCGACTCTGTCTCTTGTCTGTATTTCGAGTTTGATGTTCGATAATATATTATCTGCACCAAAGTTTTTGCTAAGTTGATTCACTTGTAGTAGAATCATGACGTTTCACCTCTATTTCATAGTGCTAGTGTACCGTATTTGAGAGGAAAACGGCAATGATACATGTCTATGAATGACTATTAATCTTCACACATATAGGATAGAATATAGTGTATGATGGGTATGAGACGAGAAAAAAATGTTATCTGTTATTTTTGGAAGCGTTCACAGGTTCGTTGGTGACCAAAGTAACGGGCTTTGAATAGATGTGGGGGAATGCAATATGAATCAGGATACAACGAAAATTCCACAGGCAACGGCTAAGCGGCTGCCGCTTTATTACCGTTTTATCAAGAATTTATACTCATCTGGCAAGCAGAGGGTGTCATCGAAGGAATTAAGTGAAGCAGTGAAGGTTGATTCGGCCACGATCCGCAGGGACTTTTCATATTTCGGTGCACTAGGGAAAAAGGGTTATGGTTATAATGTTAACTATCTTCTCTCTTTTTTCAGAAAGACGCTGGATCAGGATGCATTGACTAAGGTAGTGCTGATTGGTGTCGGAAATCTGGGAACTGCCTTTCTTAATTATAATTTTATAAAAAACAATAATACGAAGATTGAAATGGCATTCGAAGTGGATGAGTCAAAAGTGGGTACTCAGGTCGGCGATGTACCGGTATTTCACCTGGATGACCTGGAGGAAAAGCTTGAGGATCAGAATATTGAAGTGGCAATCCTGACGGTGCCGGCTTCTTCTGCTCAAAACATCACAGACAGATTGGTCTCTTCTAAGATCAAGGGAATCCTCAACTTTACGCCTGCGAGGCTGACGGTACCTGATCATATCCGGGTCCATCATATTGATTTGGCAGTAGAATTGCAATCACTGGTTTACTTTTTAAAGCATTACTCGGAAGATGACACGGAAATGTCACAAGATGGAATTATAACGGAATAGAAAATTCTGTTGCTTTACGTTATGATAGAAGAGTACAAGAGGAGGTGTCTCATTATGCCAGTAGGTCCAGGTAGCCTCATAATCATTTTAATTGTCGCTTTACTAGTTTTCGGCCCAAAGAAATTGCCTGAATTAGGGAAAGCTTTCGGTAATACATTACGTGAGTTTAAAAACGCAACAAAAGGCTTAGCAGATGACGACGACGATAAAAACAAAAGTGCTAAGTAGAGTAGGATGAATGCCATGAGTCAAAGTCAAAAAGACATGACAATGTATGAACATATAGGAGAATTGCAAAAACGACTCATGATTGTAGTCGTTTTCTTCTTGTTAGCGTTTGTAGCAAGCTTCTTTCTCGCCGAACCGCTGATTCGTTATCTGCAGCATGCAGACGAAGCCAAAGAGCTGACGATGAATGCATTTCGTCTGACAGACCCGCTTAAGATCTATATGGAAATGATGGTATTCATTTCGCTGATCCTCACTGCACCGCTCATTTTATTTCAGGTCTGGTCATTTATAAGCCCAGGCTTATATGAAACGGAGCGTAAAGTGACCCTTAGCTATATTCCTATCTCACTGTTGTTATTTCTAGGCGGACTATCTTTTGCTTACTTCATTCTATTTCCATATGTCGTGGAATTCATGATGACGTTGTCTGATAGTCTTGAAATTCAACAAGTCATAGGGATAAATGAATACTTTCATTTCTTGTTTCAACTAACTATTCCATTCGGTCTATTATTCCAGCTGCCTGTCGCGATGTTGTTCTTAACGAGATTGGGAATCATCACCCCGATGATGATGGCAAAAGTACGTAAGGTTGCTTACTTTATTTTGCTGGTCATCGCAGCCTTCATCACTCCACCGGACATCGTTTCACACTTGATGGTGACCGTACCTTTATTCATCCTCTACGAAATCAGTATCTGGATTTCGAAGATCGGCTATAAAAAGGTGCTCGAAGCGGAACAGAAGCTTGAGATGGAACAATATGAAGAAGATATAAATAAGGATTGATCCCTGTGGGACCAATCCTTATTTTTTATTATTGAGTTGTTTCCTGATTTTGAAATGAATCATGATCATTCTGAGCCCCGATCCGAAATCAAGGGTGGCCAGAAAAACGAGCATATAAGTGAAAAATCCCCAACCATCATCTCTTACATTCTGGATTGCAAAGTATGTGAAAAGTATTCCGAGCAGGAGATAGATCACTCCGGAGAAAAGCGGTGATCTTCTCATAAAAATAATCCTCCAATAAATCCTTGAATTTGTTCAGCTTCTTTCATGATCTTTTGAATTTCGTCCTTATAGATAGATTGTATTAGAACGACAGATGTATTCATCGCCACATGAGCAAAAATTGGCACGAGTATTCTCTTCGTTTTTACATATAGAAAAGCGAATGTAAAGCCCATTGCCGAATACAGGATCACATGCTCCGGTTCAAAGTGGGCAAGGGCGAAAATGATGGAACTTACCAGCGCCGCAAAGAAGAAATTCATCTTTTCATAAAGGACACCGAAGATGATCTTCCTGAATACGATTTCTTCCAGGATAGGTCCGATCACAGCTGCGACGAGCATCGTCAATGGAACCTTCTCGATGATCCCGATGATCATCTGTGTATTTTCAGAGCCCATTTCGATTCCCAGTGCATATTCAATCTGGATCGCAATCGACTGTGCAAAGAACGCGATGAATATCCCTGCAACCGCCCAGCCGATGGAGCTTCCGGCATTGAGGGGGGCACTTCGTTCAAGATTCGTGCTTGTTTCGCTTTTTCTGAGAATGGCCCACACTACGATTAGTGTCAGCGTAAAGCTGATCATGAGCCAATATCCCGGAACAAGCTGTTTCACTTGATCTGCAGGCTCACCAAGTACATCAGTCCCGATTTTATAAAGAAGCGGAACTCCGATAATACTCGATAGCTGCATCACAATATACGCGATCAATATATATCCAAAATGTTTTTTCAACGTTTCGTCTCCTTTAACCGTCATCTTGTTCAATTCTACTAAGAAATCGGGGAGTGTTCAAATAGAAGGGGTGTTGTCATATTTATTTCACATTTTCGAACGATGATACGTCATTTCTATTTTAAAACCATACCTTGACTCTACGCGGAAAGTGAGCGCATGCAGTCGAAATCAACGGGCCACAATTAGAGCAGAATCAGGAATACAAAGACAAACCCGGACATAGGATAGAGAGGTGTGAAAAAAGGAGGAAAATGACGAAAAAAATTTTAAGCAGGACTCTTGCAAAATGAAAACGAATTAATTATTATAATAATTGTGTTAGCACTCACAGTGAACGAGTGCTAATAAAAAACTATTTACATAATTTCAAGGAGGTTGTTTCACTTGTTAAAACCACTAGGTGATCGCGTCGTTATCGAGCTAGTCGAATCAGAAGAAAAAACAGCAAGCGGTATCGTTCTTCCGGATTCCGCAAAGGAAAAGCCGCAGGAAGGTAAAGTTGTTGCTGTAGGTACAGGTCGCGTTCTTGACAGCGGTGAGCGCGTTGCTCTTGAGGTGTCTGTCGGCGATCGAATCATCTTCAGTAAATATGCTGGTACAGAAGTGAAATACCAAGGCACAGAATATCTGATCCTTCGTGACAGTGACATTCTGGCTGTTGTTGGCGAATAATTAAATAATCGATAATAAAACATTACTTTAAACAATAAGAGGAGGACTTTGAATATGGCTAAGGATATTAAATTTAGCGAAGAAGCACGCCGTTCCATGCTTCGCGGGGTAGATCAATTAGCAAATGCAGTAAAAGTAACTCTTGGACCAAAAGGACGCAACGTGGTACTTGAGAAGAAATACGGTTCACCGCTTATCACGAATGACGGTGTAACGATTGCGAAAGAAATCGAACTTGAAGATGCATTCGAAAACATGGGTGCTAAACTTGTTGCTGAAGTAGCAAGCAAAACAAACGAAATTGCCGGTGACGGTACAACAACTGCAACGGTTCTTGCGCAGGCGATGATCCGTGAAGGTCTTAAAAACGTAACAGCTGGTGCTAACCCAGTCGGCGTACGTAAAGGGATCGAAAAAGCGGTTCAAACTGCAGTTGAAGAATTAAAAGCTATTTCCAAGCCAATCGAAGGCAAAGATTCAATCGCTCAGGTTGCTGCGATTTCAGCTGCTGACGAAGAAGTCGGCCAACTGATCGCAGAAGCAATGGAGCGCGTTGGAAACGATGGTGTCATCACAATCGAAGAATCCAAAGGTTTCACAACTGAGCTTGATGTAGTGGAAGGAATGCAGTTCGACCGCGGATATGCTTCTCCATACATGGTAACAGATTCTGACAAGATGGAAGCGGTTCTTGAGAATCCATACATCTTGATCACTGATAAGAAAATCGGCAACATCCAGGAAGTACTTCCTGTTCTTGAGCAAGTGGTACAACAAGGCAAGCCATTGTTGATCGTTGCTGAGGATGTTGAAGGTGAAGCACTTGCAACATTAGTAGTAAACAAACTTCGCGGAACATTCAATGCTGTGGCTGTTAAAGCTCCTGGATTCGGTGACCGTCGTAAAGCAATGCTTGAAGACCTTGCCATCCTTACTGGCGGTGAAGTGATCACTGAAGATTTAGGATTAGACCTTAAATCTGCAAACGTGACTCAATTAGGCCGCGCAGCGAAAGTTGTTGTAACAAAAGAAAACACAACAGTTGTAGAAGGTTCTGGAGATCCAGAAAAGATTGCTGGGCGTGTGAACCAAATCCGTGCTCAATACGAAGAGTCTACTTCTGAATTCGATAAAGAAAAATTACAAGAGCGCCTTGCTAAGCTTGCAGGCGGTGTAGCAGTCGTTAAGGTTGGTGCTGCAACTGAAACTGAGCTTAAAGAGCGTAAACTTCGCATCGAAGACGCATTGAACTCTACTCGTGCAGCAGTAGAAGAAGGTATCGTTTCCGGTGGTGGTACTGCCCTTGTGAACGTATACAACAAAGTCGCTTCAATCGAAGCGGATGCGGATGTAGCAACTGGTATCAACATCGTGCTTCGCGCACTTGAAGAGCCAATCCGTCAAATCGCTCACAACGCAGGACTCGAAGGTTCTATCATCGTAGAACGCCTGAAGAAAGAAGAAGTGGGCGTTGGTTTCAACGCAGCAACTGGCGAATGGGTGAACATGATCGAAAAAGGTATCGTTGACCCAACGAAGGTTACTCGTTCTGCACTTCAAAACGCAGCATCTGTTGCAGCAATGTTCTTGACTACTGAAGCAGTAGTGGCAGACATTCCTGAAGAAAATGCTGGCGGCGGCATGCCTGATATGAGCGGCATGGGCGGAATGGGCGGCATGATGTAATAACGCCCCCTCAACCCTTGATATAAAAGGATTTGTTGGTAAGGTGAGAGGCGGTATGCTAACATTTTGCTAACAATGAGGATATTAACGGAGGCTTCTCATGAGTTCGCTAAACTTTTGGGAAGCTTCTTTTTCATTTCTTGGGTTACTTGGAGGTACACATTTTTTGTAATTTGATCATCTTTATGACCCAGTCGATCCATGATTTGTTCAAACGAAACACCGGCTTCTGCTAAAAGAGACGTATGCGTATGTCTCAAAGAGAATGGTGCAAATGTTGGGTTAGGCAGGGAGAACATCGATTTTGATAAGGAAACCTTAACTTTCAATAAGAATGCTATCTTACTAGTTAATGCGGGGGCATCCCTCAACTTGATAAAGAATCGCTTGCGACATAGTAGAATTGAAACAACCCAAAACTTATTATATAAATAAATTCCCCAAATGCTGCACTAATAAAAGGGTGCATAACCATCCTAAAAAGGAGTTCAACCAAATGTTGAGCTCCTTTTTTAGTAGAAAGCCAAATTATTTAACTTTTTATCATTGGTGCGTATTTTGTTTATTTCGATTAAAATAAATTTCACTGGAGTGTTGACAGGAAGATAATTTGGTGTTTTAATGTAAATATAATAAAAACGCACCAATGAATTCAATAATAAAAAATAACAGGGATGTAATCGCGTCAATGGATAATTGCAAGTATTGGAGGGTGGTATGTCGGTATGGTCATGTAGGTAAGAAGAAAGAGGTTAGTGTTCCTCGCTACCTTCAAACGGATAACAATTGTGTATTAATGGATGTACTGGAAATTGTGTCAGAAATGCCTGGTGTAAAAAAGAACAATACTATCTTATATAGTGTTGCCAATGCCAAGGCAATAAATAAGAAGGAATATGAAAGTGGCAAAGAGGCAGAAAAAGAAAACTTCTACTTGCAGAAGTTGATGAGATTTCATGAAAAGACAGAAGCGATAATTGCTTAATTAAAAAAGGAGTGAGATAAAGTGGGATTATCACTGGAGAAAAAGTTGTTAAACCAAACTGAGAAAGAGTTAAAACAAAAAGGATTACCTATCATTAAAAAGGGTGTAAAAATAGGTCGGAGTGGTCCTGACTTGGTTGGTTATACACTAAATGATGAAGGTAATGAAGAGGTTCAAGTTGTTGTTGAAATAAAGGGAAAACCAAATCCAAGTGTCCAACAACAATTAATGAAATATGTTCAAGGAATAAAAGCACCTTATGCGTTATTAGTATTTCCTGATAATCAGTACTGGTTTGATGGAAATACATTTTTACCAACTGATGAGCCGGTATTCGAAAGTAAGCATTTATATCTCACAAAGATTGATTTGATCGAAAAAACTGCCTGGGACGCATTAGAGGGAATTAGAGGATATCTTCCAAGTGAGCAGTATGGGAAAGTTATGGCCCATACATTATTAGTAAGAACTTATTTAAGTGAACATGGTGATCTCGATAAGTGGGTGAAAATTGAAGAATTTCAACAGTTTAAAGAATTGCTGTTTGAAGCATCAAAATTCTATGAGGTTGATATCCAACAAGTTAACTATGAACTTCAGTCAGAGCAGCTCATGACCTTTTTAAACAAAATCAGTGTACTACCACCGGTCCATTCTGCATTAAGACATATAATAATGAAATGTTTAGAGGTTAACAAACCAATCATAGGTCAGTTCAATGCTCCACCACATTTACGTGAATTGTATGTCGGATTAGTGCAGCAATTAGATTTTAAAAAGGATAGTGTTGTTGATTTAGCCTCTGGATACGGCTCAATTGCTTGTGATGTAATTGAAGCCAATAACATCAAAAAACTAATTGGTTTTGAAGTCTATCAAGATACTTGTATCATTTCAAAAATAATGGTTATTGTAAGCGGACTAAATGCATTTGAAGTGAATTGTAAAGATTCAATACGAGAGAATGAGATGTTACAAGCTAATACCTTTTCTCTCACTTTGCTGGATCCACCATTAGGCTTAAAATATAACCTGCCTGAAGAGTTTCACAACGATTACAGACTAGCACAAAAAAGAGTTGATGCTTCTGATTTATTCATTGAAAAGGCTATAGCCGTTACGCAACCAGGTGGGTACATTGTGATGTTGGTTCCTGAAAGTGTTTTATTTAGTGAGAAGTTCAGTATTACAAGAGATTTCATAAAAGAAAAAAGTATTATAGAGACTATAGTAAGTTTACCTACGCACACCTTAAAGCCATACGCTAGTGTGAAGGTAAGTGTACTAGTCTTACGTAAGAAAACAGAAGCTAATGAGTCAGCTGACGAAATATTCCTGGCAAGAGCAGATAGCGTTGAAGATTTTAAAGAAATTGTTGAAGGATTTTCAAAATGGAAAAAAGGGGGACTGCCATGTGGCTGAGATCAGTACACTCCCATATAACATTATTAATAATGATGAATGGGTTGTAACTTCATTATTATCAAAGCAGAATTTAGCAACTATAAAAGGTACGCCATTAAATGAAGTTGTAGATTTCAATCCTGACAGATTAAATCAAGAGCAAATCAAAAGTGATTGCGAATACAGCTATATAGATTCAAGTTGTATTACAGAAGAAGGAATACTTTTGTCAGCAAAAAAAACACAAGGAGAAGAACTACCGGCTAGAGCAAGGTTGATAGTCAAACAAGGGGATATTCTTATTTCAACAGTTCGACCCGAGCGGAATTTAGTTGCGATTGTTACTGAAGAATTTGAAGGATGTGTTGTGAACACAACTTTTGCAGTATTAAGACCCAAAAGAATATTAGCTGAAGTCCTTTACTTTGTATTAAGGAGTAATTCTTTAAATAAACAAATTACAGCTTTGTCAAAAGGGATGACAGTTCCAACGGTTAAGTTAATGGACTTAAAAGATTTAGAAGCTCCTGATAACTGTTTTAATGATGAAATTGAAAACAAAGCCAAAGAATATTTCTCTCTTTGGTTAGAGCGAAACAATAACACCAAATCAACTGAACAGGTTGTAGAAGAAGTATTTACTAAAAATGATGTTCTAATTAAAGAAGAAGAATTGGTAAAACAGTCTTTACTATATCAACCTTATCTATATAAAAAATTGAAAGATAGGCTTGATGTTGGCTTTTATATGGATAACAAGAGTCAAGATTGGTCAGTAGAAACAAAATCTTTAGAAGATATCACCATCGAATTTAGATCCGGTACAGCCATTCCATCTAAGGAATATAAAACTGAAGGGGTACCATATGTTCGTATTAAAGACCTTAAACAAAACTTCATCTCTGAAGAAGAACTGGTCTATATTGATGAGAGATTTAAGGAGAAAAGTTTAAAGAGTACAATTTCAAAAAATGAGGTGCTTATCTCCAGGGTGGGTACTATTGGTAAAGCTGCATTAGTAAATGAAAAATATGAAGGTGCAGTGGCCAATCAGCATCTTACTATTGTAAAGCCAGATATTAATCAAATTCTACCAGAGTTTTTGGTTTTTTATTTTAATACAAAATGGGCCGCGATGTATTTTGAAAGCCGGTCAGGAGGAGCTGCCCAGCAATTTATCAAGGTTGGAGCAATCAAAACAATTAAAGTACCTGTACCGACGATCCAATTACAACAAAAGATAATCGATGAAATTAACAAAGAACTAAAATTAATGGATCTCACAGCTGTCAAAAAGCAGATTGAGGAATTTACGAATTTATTATTTGACTGAGGTAATTGCTTTGTGCAACCAATTAGTTAATATCAAAATTTCACATATTAAGTTGGTTGAATTTCAATTTGAACTAATTTAATGGTGGGGTTAAGAGTTGTAAATGAATTTTTACCCCCACTTACTATCTGGATATTTTAGATAGTGATATAATAATATAATGGAAAATTCAAGGAGGTAATAAGGTGATAACAGGTGAAATTAAAAGTAAAGTAGATAAAATATGGGAAACATTCTGGTCTGGCGGAATTACAAACCCATTAACAGTTATAGAACAATTTACTTATCTATTATTTATAAAAGGATTAGATGAACAAGAGACAACAAAAGAACAGGAAGCGGAGTTTTTAGGTATGGAATATCAAGGCTTATTTCCTAAAGACAAGCAACATTTACGCTGGAGCCGTTTTAAACAACTTGGTTCTGCCGAGGAAATGTATGAAGTTGTATCTAAAGAAGTATTCCCTTTTATTAAAAAATTACATGGCAAAGAGGATTCTGCATACTCCAAGTATATGAGTGATGCGATGTTCATGATCCCAACAGCAAATATGCTTTCCAAAATTGTTGATGGCATTGATAACATTCCAATGAAAGACCGTGATACAAAAGGTGACTTATATGAGTACTTGTTATCAAAGGTAGCAACTTCTGGGACAAACGGGCAGTTCCGTACACCACGCCATATTATCGATATGATAGTGGAGCTTATGAAACCAACACCTGAAGATGTCATTATTGATCCAGCTATGGGATCAGCAGGTTTCCTTGTATCTGCTGCAGAATATTTACGTAAGAATCATAATGATTTGTTCTTAGTACAAGGGTTAAAAGAGCATTTTAACAACACGATGTTTTACGGAAATGATATGGATAGAACGATGTTGCGTATTGGAGCAATGAACATGATGCTTCACGGCATTGATAACCCTAAAATTGATTATCGTGATTCCCTTGCAGAAGTAAATAAAGATAAAGAGCAATATACACTTGTACTTGCCAATCCTCCATTTAAAGGTTCACTTGATGAAGAAGGAGTATCTAACGAGTTATTAAAACTGACAAAAACAAAGAAAACAGAATTGCTATTTTTGGCTCTCTTTATTCGTATTCTAAAAGCTGGTGGCCGTGCTGCTGTTATTGTTCCAGATGGTGTACTATTCGGGAGTTCCAAAGCTCATAAACAAATCCGGCAAGAGATTATCGATACTCATAAATTGGAAGCAATCATTAAAATGCCTAGCGGTGTATTTAAACCTTATGCTGGAGTATCTACTGCCATCATGATTTTTACAAAAACAGGTGACGGTGGTACGGATAATGTTTGGTTCTACGATTTAAAAGCAGACGGCTTTTCCCTTGATGATAAACGAAGTCCAATAGAAAAAAATGATATTCCTGATATCATTGCTCGATTTAATGACTTTCAAGCTGAAAAAGATAGAAAACGTACAGAACAGTCTTTCTTTGTAACTGTTGAAGAGTTACGTAAAAATGACTATGACTTGTCTATTAACAAGTATAAAGAGATTGAGTATGATGAAGTAAGTTATGAATCACCAGATAAAATACTGGATGAAATTGCTCAATTAGAAACAGAAATTGTCGATGGCATAAATCAACTGAAAGAGTTAATAAGAGGTTAAATGATGAGACATGTAGCATTAAAAGAAATATATAAAATTAAAAAAGGGAAAAAGGTTGAATCGATTGGAAATCCTGATTCAGATTCAATTAGATATATTCAAATCGATGATTTGAGAAATGATGATAATTTAAAATATTGTACTAAATCAGATAAATACATCTATGCTGACAAAGACGATATTATCATTGCATGGGATGGTGCAAATGCTGGAACAGTAAGCTATGGTTTAGAAGGTGCAATTGGTAGCACATTAGCTGTTTTAAAAACAGACTCTAATGAAGTAGATACTCAATTCATCGGACGATATCTTCAGTCTAAATTTGACTATTTCCGTTCGACAAGCACAGGAGCTACTATACCACATATTTCAAGGAAAGCTTTAGAAAATCTAAAACTTCCAGTCCCTTCATTAGAAAGACAAATGCTAATATCTAATATACTTGATAAAGCACAATCTTTAATAAGCAAACGTAGGTCCCAAGTTGAAACATTAGACCAATTAATGCAAAGTGTGTTTTTGGAGATGTTTGGGGATCCCGGTGTTAACAATAAGAAATGGGATACCCTAGCATTACCGAATTTGGTCAAGGATGATAAGTATTCAATAAAAAGAGGGCCATTTGGAGGAGCTTTAAAAAAGGAGATATTCGTAAAAAGCGGATACTTAGTATATGAACAATATCATGCCATAAATGATGACTTTTCGATGGCTAGATATTTTATAACTAAGGAAAAATTTGAAGAATTGAAAGCCTTTGAGGTTAAACCCAAAGATCTAATAATAAGCTGTTCCGGAGTAACGTTGGGTAGAATAGCAGAGGTACCTCACAATGCAAAGGAGGGTATTATAAACCAAGCATTATTAAAAATTACACTTGATCATCAAAAGATGAATAATACCTTTTTTAAATTTCTTTTTAGGAACAAAAAAGTTCAAGATATTTTATTTGGATTTAGTAGAGGAAGTGGTATTCCTAATTTCCCACCAATGTCAGAGATTAAGTCTATTGAATTTATATGTCCACCTATAGAATTGCAAAACGAATTTGAAAATAAAGTAGATGAAATAATTAATCTAAAGGAGAAATTAAAAAAGGCCTTAAAAGAAAATGAGAATCTATACAATTCTATTTTGCAAAGTGCCTTTAATGGAGAATTTTTCATCCAAGAAAAAAACTTCCTCATGTTTAAATAAAGGAGGGATAATATTGGTTACTAACTTTGGTTTTATTAAAGAAAAAGCTCAATATAATAGTTTTAATAAATCCTGCTTAGAAGCAGAAAAAGCTCTTATTGTAAGTCCAGCGACGTGTGCAATTTTGTCACGTCGCGCCTTGGAGCTTGCAGTAAAGTGGCTTTATAGCTCTGACAGTGAATTGAAAGTTCCCTATCAGGAGAACTTATCAAGTTTAATTCACGACTCTAATTTCCTGGCTATCATTGATGATGATTTTCTGCCTTTGTTAAAGTACATTGTTAAGTTGGGAAATGTATCAGTCCATTCCAACGCAAACATCAATCGTGATGAAGCAATATTATCTCTACACAATTTGCATCAGTTTGTGGCTTGGATTGATTATTGTTACTCGGATGAATATACTGCAAAGGAATTTGACGAGTCCTTACTGCAACAAGGTGAAGAAAAGCGTGTAAGACCAAAAGAATTACAAGACTTATATGACCAGTTAAGCTCTAAAGATCGTCGTTTAGAAGAAATGATGAAGGAAAATGAAGAACTTCGTAAGGTAAACACAATTAAACGTGAGTTGAATACAGACAACTATGATTTTGAAGTTGATGAAATAAGTGAGTTTGAAACAAGGCAGAAGTATATTGATCTTGATTTAAAACTAGCTGGCTGGGAATTCGGTACGGATGTTGTAAAGGAATTTGAAGTGACAGGAATGCCGAATAATCAAGGTATTGGTTATGTTGATTATGTCTTGCTTGGTGATAATGGTAAACCCATAGGTGTAGTTGAAGCAAAGCGAACATCAAAAGATCCTAATGTCGGTAAGCAACAAGCGAAACTATACGCTGACTGCATTGAACAAAAGTATGGGCAGCGTCCCGTGATTTTTTATACCAATGGTTTTGAAACCTATATCTGGCACAAGCCCTATCCACCAAGAAGGGTGTCTGGCTTCTATAATAAAGCTGATTTAAACCTCGTAATAGATCGCATCACAATGAAGCGAGAACTAACGGATGTTGAAATTAACGATGATATTACGAATCGTTACTATCAAAAGGAATCAATTCTGGCAGTTTGCGATGCATTGGAACGAAATCAGCGAAAGATGCTGCTAGTAATGGCCACGGGTAGCGGGAAAACAAGAACAGCTATCTCGATTGTGGATGTCCTTTCTCGTCATAACTGGGTGAAGAACGTTTTGTTTCTAGCAGATCGTAAAACACTTCTACTTCAGGCAAAGAAAAACTTTAATAACCTTTTACCTAGCTTATCGTTATGTAACCTCTTAGATAACAAAGATAATCCTGATGAAAGTCGGATGGTATTCTCTACCTACCCAACTATGATGAATGCCATTGATGAAGTCAAACGTAAAGATGGCAAGAAGTTATTTACTATTGGTCATTTTGACTTAATCATTATTGATGAATCTCATAGAAGTATATATAAAAAGTATCGTTCAATTTTCAACTATTTTGACGGTATGCTGCTTGGACTGACTGCTACCCCAAAAGATGAAATTGATAAAAATACGTATGAGGTATTTAACATGGAAAGTGGCACTCCGACCTATGCTTACGAGTTAGAAAAAGCGGTTGAAGATGAATATTTGGTTGATTACAGAACCATCGAAACAAGGATGAAATTCCTTGAAGAAGGTATCCGTTACGATGATTTATCAGATGAGGAAAAAGAGTTATATGAAGAAACATTTGAAGATGAGGTTGGAGATGATATTGATAGTGGAGCATTAAATGAGTGGCTTTTTAATGCTGACACAATTGATACCGTTCTCAAGAACTTAATGGAAAAGGGAATACATGTTGAAGGTGGAGATAAACTTGGCAAAACAATTCTCTTTGCGAAAAACCACCAACATGCGTTAAAGATAGTTGAAAGATTCGATGTTTTATTTCCAGAGTATGGCGGAGAATTTGCGAAAGTCATTGACTATAGCGTGAATTATTACCAAAGCCTAATTGAAGATTTCTCAACAAAAGAAAAAATGCCTCAGATAGCTGTGTCAGTTGATATGCTTGATACTGGTGTAGATATTCCTGAAGTGGTTAACCTAGTATTCTTTAAAAAGGTCCGGTCAAAATCAAAGTTCTGGCAAATGATTGGTCGAGGAACACGTTTATGTCCAGATCTACTAGGAATAGGGCAGGATAAAACCCATTTCTTAATATTTGACTATTGTGGGAACTTTGAATTCTTCAGAGAGAATCCGAAGGGCATAGAAGGAAAAGCTACCGAAAGTTTAACGGAAAAGCTGTTTAATTCAAAAGTTGAACTCATTAAAGAGCTTCAAGGGGTGGAATACCAAACAGAAAATTATATTTCACACCGTAATGAAATCATTAATGATGTTTTTGCCGACATTAATGCGTTGGATGATGAAAACTTCCGAGTGCGCCAACACTTGCAGCATGTTCATAAATATAAAAATAAAGCTAATTGGAACTCATTAACGGTAATGAATGTAAATGAAATTAAAGAGCATGTTTCTCCTATCATCGTTCCATTTAATGATGACGAATTTGCTAAGCGTTTTGACTTAGTAATGTACACAATTGAGTTAGCAAAATTACAGATAAAGAATGCTACTAAGCCAATACGGAGTGTGGTAACAACTGCAGAAGCCTTGTCCAAATTAGGGACAATACCACAAGTGGTTGAACAAAAGGCTATCATTAATAAAGTATTAACTGAAGAGTTCTGGGAAAGTGCTGATATCTTTGAGTTGGAGAGCGTTCGTGAAGCACTACGTGATCTGATAAAGTTTATTGAAAAAGAAAAGCAAAAAATGTACTTCACAAACTTCAAAGATCAAGTATTAGAGGTGAAAGAAAGCGGTCCGATTTTCCACACAAATGATTTAAAAAATTATAAGAAGAAAGTACATCACTATCTTCAACAACACAGAGATGAACTAGCAATCCACAAACTTAGAAATAATAAGAAACTTACTGATCGAGATATAAAAACGTTAGAAAGTATTCTTTGGAACGAACTAGGAACTAAAGAAGATTACGAAAAAGACTTTGGGAATACTCCTATTACCAGGCTGGTAAGACAGATTGTAGGATTAGATCCTCAAGCAGCAAATGAAGCCTTTTCGGAGTTTCTAACCAACGAAAAACTTAATATCTATCAAAGTAGGTTTGTGAAACTTATTGTGGATTATGTCGTGAAGAACGGAGTAATGGATAAGAAAGTGTTACAGCAAGACCCATTTAAGTCAGTCGGAAGTATTGTTGAGTTGTTTAAGGATAATATGGACGATGCCCGTAAGATTATTGGGGTTATTGATGAGATAAATCGAAATTCGGAAGAGATAGCTGGCGCGTAAAATCCAACTTTGACCTGATTACACTTAAAGGCACTTAAGAATCCTTAAGTTGCCTTTTTATTTCATTTAGAAAGAGAGGGAGGGCAAATGGACAATGTTTTGTTGTCCACTTTGGAAGTGGAGAAGTTAAAGGTGAAGTACGGAGAATACTTCGAGCCGATCAAAAATGACAATGACTTTATGACAGTTCTCGTTAGACTAAAGGGTATTGGGGTTGAGGGGGATAACCCAAGGGAATTCTTTGATACTGTAAAACGGTTATTAGAATATATTTATAGAACTGAGAACGGAAAACAAGCTTTAATACTTACGCAATTAATACACAAGATACGTATTCAGAATAATTTTTTTCTAACGGATAATGCTACAAATGTACATCAGCTATGTGATCTAATACTGATTCAATTCAAGCATTCATCAAAAGATAGAGTTTATTACAATGCTTTGAAGCTACTAAACTATTGTGACGGATCTTTAGGCAAATTTAATATTGATTCAGTACTTAGTCCTAGAATAGATAACTTGGAAGGAAATATCTATGAATGCTTTAATATTAAATTATTACTAGAGCTTCTCCATACATATTTAGTTATAAATAAGAAAGATGAATTGTTGAAACTCTTTTCGGATATATGTGTTGATTGGTATAAGTTTGACCACCAGGTTAATGAAAAAACTTCTGAGAGGTTACTTTGGTATGCCTTTATATTAGATAGAGACAAAGAGATTAAAGAACAACTAACTCAATATGATAGTTTAATAAGGAGTAACCGTTGGGGAATAAAATTTTTCCGTTATGTTACGAAAACGGTCTCTGAAACTGGCCATATAAATAAAGAAAAACTATTGCTTCTTATTAATCGTTTTAAAAAGGTTAAAGGTTACTCTACCATTGAAAAAGAAAGCATTATTGAGCATATACTCAAGAGAGTAAAAGAAAAACAAATAACGACGGGAGTAGAAAGGCTGGTATCTTATAATCTTCCACCAGGTGATAAATTGAGTGATATAAATCAAGAGATACTAATTAATTTAGCGGTCTACGAAAATAAAAAAATGACAAAAATATATAAAGTAATCCAAGTGGAAGCCTTTAGCCATCCAAAGAGAGAAGATATTTATATTAATAGACATTTTTTAAAGAAATTAATAGAAGAAAATGAACCTGGTTATATATATGTTAAAGAAGACAGAAAAGCTAATCCCAAAGAAGAAATAGAAAGTGAAACCGAATGGTTTAAGTGGCCCTCGACAGATGTTATGAGCAGCCCCGATGACTCGAATGATTCTATAGGATTAAATGAAAAGAGTGAATTGCGGAAAAGTGGCTACCAGATTACAGGGACTACAAGGGAGCAAAGATGGAGGATATTGCAGCGTATAGTTCCTGACATTGGGTTGAAAAAAGCAGCGTACACCATTGCAGGAAATGTGAAATTAAGAAAAGGTCAGAAAGACGGATCCAAAAAATTCCGTTTCGCTATAACAGAGTGGGAGTATGACTTAGCAAAGTTAAAAAAGAAGTACTACAAAAAAGATTTTAATTGGCCAAAAACCTAGCGACAACTAGGTACGGGTTTCAGAAATGACTGGAGTGCATTGATTATCAGACAAGATACTCATTCATGTACCACGGTCTTTTTTGTTTGTCTCAAAACTTATAATCTATTTTGAGAAAAGAGAAATTAAAGTCTTTTCTTCTTTGAAAAGACTGATAATTATAAAAACAACTGGTATAATTTTAGTTGGATTGAATTGGAAAAATTATTATAGAAGAATTAAAGAGTAAAATATATAGATTCTTGAAAAGACGGAAGGTGAGATGATGAGTTTAAGAAAAGGAAAGACAAAGACAATACTTGAGAGCTCTATCGACAGCGCTTTACTGGCTGTTGAAGTATACAATAAGCCAAGGACAACGTTTAGGGTAGAGAATTATATAACATTGATGATTATGGCATGGACTCGTTTATTCCATGCGCATTTTAATAACACCCTAGGTAACAAATATTATTATAAAAAGAAAAACCGGTATGAACGTGTTGACGGTGAACGGAAAGCTTGGGAGTTAAGCACTTGTATTTCAAAGTATGGTGAACTAACCGAGGCTGAAGAAAGGAATTTAAGATTTTTTATTAAACTTAGGAACAAGATAGAACATAGACACATCGAAAAAGAAACACTCGATACTCTTATTTTTGGTGAGTGTCAGGCGCTTTTATACAACTTTGAAAACACACTTGTAAAACTTTTTGGTGAAGAATACGGTATAAATGAAAATCTTGCTTTCTCACTTCAATTTTCAAGGATAATGACAAAAGAACAAAGACAAGCACAAAAAAACTTATTATCTAATGAAGTGCAAAATCTCGTTGATTATATAACTAAATATAGAAGTGAATTATCTGAAGAAGTATACAACAGTCAAGAATTTAGCGTTAAATTGATAGCCATTCCTAAAGTTGCTAGCGCCAGTAGAAACGACTTGTCGATAGAATTTTTGAAGTGGGACACATTGAGTCCAGAGGAGCAAGAGGAGGTCCAGCGGTTGACAGCCATTGTCAAAGATAAAGTTGTTCGAGTTGAAGGTGTTAATACTGGAAGACATAGACCAAGTATAATTGTCGAAAAAGTAATAGAGAGTGGGGTTACTGACTTTACAATTAATAACCATACAATAATGTGGAAGTTGTTTAATGTGAGACCACCCAATGATGCTGAAGACCCATTTGATACAAATACTAAATATTGTTATTATGACCAAGCTCATAATGATTATTTATATACAGATGCATGGGTTGATTTTATAGTTCAAGTGTTGGATAGAGAAAGAATAAGAATTTCAGATTTAAATAATTCACTGTTATCTAGGGGAATATTGGATATTAAGGAGTATGAACAATGACATGCATTTTATTAGTATTTTTCTATTCTTTAATCAAAATCTAACCTGTAATCTACTTGAAAAGCAATCATATCCCATTATTGTTGAATGAAGGTACTCACACAATGGGGGTGATTGTAGTTACAGTGAAATGTGTGGCTTTTGTCTGTATTGTAATGAAAACTGTTAAATGAGGGATTAAGTTGGCATTAGAATTATTATTACATAAAAAGAACGATACACTTAGCGATAATTTAATTGTATTAATACATGGACTTGGTGCTTCTGATAGCACATGGAGACACGATGGAGTCTCCTGGATAGATTTGTTCTTAACAGATGAGACGTTTAGTAATCTTGATATAGCGGAAATAAAATATGAAACTTCACATTTGGCAAATGGTTTATTGGCTTCAATGGGAGTAAATAAAATTAAACTAGGTAGATTCAAGAGTTTTACTGTAGGTAAAGGTAATTTTACTACTATAGAAATTTTGGCTAGAGAGTTGAAAAGAGAAATTAACTCTAGAAAGATTAAGCAGTATAAGAATGTATTACTTATAGGTCATAGTATGGGTGGCTTAGTAGCTATTAGATATATTCTTGAGGAACTTGAGAATAATCAAACTCATAATATAAAGGGTATGATTAGTTTGGCTACACCATATAACGGCTCTTCGATGGCTTTGTATAATCAATTGATAAAAAATATAAATAAGCATGCTCAAATTCCATCTCTAGCACCTAATAGTAACTTCTTAGATGAAACGATAAGGTTATGGCAAAAGCATCTTGAAAATATGAAAATAAATTTTAAATTTTATTTTGGAACAGAGGACACTATTGTTCCAGAAAACAGTGCTATTCCACATATTATAAGGTCAAAATGGGTAGGGGGAATTCCTCTTCCAGGAGATCATAGTAGTATTTTGAAAGTGATTGACCATAGTTCTACAAATTATAGCCATGTTAGCGAAGCAATAAAAGAGATGTTTGAGAAAGGTATTGAAATAAAAAAAAAGACAGTGGAGGAACAAAGAGGAAGAACCTTTGAATCACTACCTGTAGAGTTTGATAAAATGCTTGCTATATATGAAGCAAAAATTGAATCTTACCTTAAAGAAACAAGGGATAATATGCCTTTCAATGCTAAATCAAATGATGATATATTAACAGACCCTTTACTTAAAGGTTTCTTCGAAGACTTTACATGGAGAACTAAAGTACAAAAGGGAATAAGTGATTTTTCAAGAACCTATAACAACGATCCGTATATAAAAGAGAAAAATATCATTCCAACCCTACAAAAAATTAGAGAATTGAATTTAACATATCCTGAATTCAAAAATAAATTAAGGAAAGAAATACAAACATTTATTTTAGATATACCTGAAACAAGAAAAACAAGTAGCTATAAAGTAGCTCTAATTGAAATACTAAAATTAATGGAAGACAGATATAATAAAATTTTGTTAATTACTGGAGAATCAGGAACGGGTAAAACTCAGCTAATCAATAGTATAATTGAAAATTATAGTTTAGAAGATAGTTTGAAATATTTCTCCTTAAGCATACCTCTAATATTTAATGGTTTTAATATCGAGAAAAATATATTAAAATCCCTTAATAATTTCTTTGATACAGATTACCAAACTCTTCTTGAATTTAATCAATTAATTACCAGCTTAGCTGATGAGTGCTCGCTTAAAATCTTTTTTATAATAGATGACTTGCAGAAGGTTTGTCTTACTGAGGCTTCTTTTTATAAAAATTTAAAAGAATTTGTCGAGAGAACTACTGTTTTTGAGTGGATAAATTGGATAATTTCTATTAATGAATTTGATCAATATTTAATCTTAGATGACAGCCAGTTCTTAGAGGAATATTGCTATTATGGGGTTCCCTCTATACATGAAAAAGAAACAGATTTATACAATTTATTTATAAACATGCATGATTTTAATATTAAACATAATACCTTCGAAAAAATAATGAAAAAATATAAAATTGAAATTAATTTACATCCTCAACTACCTGCTTCAACAAATCTAAACAATATTGAGATGTTCAGAAAAAACCCACTTATGTGTCATGTTTATGCAAACACTGCTGGAGACTTTGAAATAGAATTCATGAACATATGTTATTTAGATTTTGTTAAAAGGTATGCAGAGATTAAGAAGAAAAGTATGGTAGCTGCCTCCAAAAGAAACCTATCATATGTTGAGTTAAAAGAAGTTATAGAGCAAGACATTACAACTATCACTGAATTCATAATGGCGAATAAAAAGTTAAAGTTCAGCCCTAGTGAATATGAAAGTTTATTTAATAAGTTAAATGATAGCTATTATGAGTTACGAAATGCGCAACTAGTTATTCAGAATAGAACTAAAATTAACGATTTTTTCAGTGAAGATGGGACCAGGACAGTACTTGAACTTTCGTTTATGTTTAAGTTATATTGGGGGTTCAAAATATTAACACTGTATAGGATAAATAAAGATTGGGAAAGTTATTCTGACTTACGAAATTCATTTGAAGAGCTAAGAGCTGAGCTTCTTATTTTTGAATTGCTTTATTTGGACTTTATTGAGGATAAAGACGAGGAAATTGATAGAATAGTAAGGAATGTACTAAGAGGTGAAACCGGAAAAGAAGTACTATTTTTTGTTTTTATAAAAATGAGTTTTACATCTCAAGCTATTTTATTTAAACACTTAACACTGGAGGATAAAACCAATTTAAGTCGATCAGAGGTATTTGGGCTTCTATATTATCTATCAAATACAATGGCAAAAAATATAAAGGTTCCAGATATATTTGTAGTACTAAATAAATATATAGATGATATCTCAGAGAATGATTTAGCACTTTATTTGGAAAGTATTGTCCAAAGAAAACTTGCTAGATTGCATAACCTCAGTAGTCTAAAGAAGAGTATATCTCAGTTCATATTTTCAAAGGACGATGGCATTAATAAAGGTATAAGTAAGATAGCAGCTTCTAATTTCTATCGAGTTGTAAGTGAAAAAGAAACAAATATTGAGGATATAATAAAGCAAATTATAACTTACCTGAGAAGTAAGTCAAGTGAGATTGAAGAAAGTAAGAATAAAGTAAGAAGTGTTACTTTTATTGAATATTTTCTAAGATATCTATTTACCCTTTTGATTAAAAATAGTGCTAATAAATTGGAGGTACATGAAGTCTTAAGGAGGACTGATGACTACTTTATGGATGAAATAAAAGTATCTCATATTCTCAGAAGCAGTGTTACAGTCTCCTATGGATATATTTATAGAACTATAAAATTTCAAGAAAAAGAAACCTTCAAGAGACAATACCTTAAAAGTATTTCAAACCTTATTGATTCTGGAAACATATTAAATAAAAAATTGGCCTACCACTTAACAGTCGATACTTTACAAGATTATAAAGACCCGAATACCTTCTTGGAAAAAGAATTTATTCATATTTTAAAAAAGTTATACGATGATAAAAGTTTAAAGGAATTTAATACACAACGTTTAGATAGAAAAGAGTTTTTTGAAAGAAATCTCTCTCAAATTCAGTTTTAGACCACATATTAACTTGAAAATCTTGCAGATTATTGAATCTGAGGGGAAAGTTGAAAAACAATTTCCCCTTTAATAACTAAATTTCAGGAGTTTTTAATGACTACTTTTACTATTGATGTAGAAATAAGGATTGGTAAAGAAAATGCTTCAGTTTTTAATACTTGGATCCCACCAGTACATACAAACGATATTGAGTTAGATCGGTATGGATCTTTATGGGGTGAAAATGAGGTATTATTTTTAGGTGCTCACTATGATATATATAGTTCGAGTAGTTTCACATCTCTCGGTAATAGAATAGGAGCAACAACTCATTCTGTACCTACAAGTTATACCATCTCAAATGCTAAGTCACCGGGGGGATCAGTGTCTGGTAATTTTGGGGAGGTATTAACAATTCTGGCATTGGAAAGTAAAATAACACCTCGTCCGTTAAGAGTATGCCACCTTTCCTCTGTTTTAAGTGGAGTAGGTGCCATAAAATGCCCAGATTTAATCTTAGAATCATCCCCCTTAAGTTGCGATTATTTGGCATTTAGAACAACTAATCCTACCGCACCTTCTTTCTTACCGGATATAATACCTGGTGAATGTAAAAACAATGCATACTTAAAAGCATTAAGGCAACTAGCTCAGTATTGGATTGAAATATCGAGTGCAAGTCCAATTTTTGGATTTGGTTTGATATCCAGTATTAATTATCGTACAAATCAAGTTATTAAATTTAATTTACTAGTACCTGAGGATAAGCCAGCTTTAATTTCTCTGTTAGGGAGTAAACCGGTAGATGAACTAAAACAGAAGGATTTTAGGGGGATATTATTTGGATTCTAAGAGTAGTTCCATTGCTAACGAAGTAATTAGACATTACAAAGAAGGGCAAATTTTATCTTGGATTGGAGATGAAGAAACCGCAATAAAAGAATTTGACAAATCAGTAAGAGCTGTAAATCATCTCGAAAAACTAAATCCTGAGTATGCTATGATGTTTCTTTCTTTAAAGAAATTAGCGGCAATAACTCCTTTGAAAAAAGATTCAAGGACAAACGAAGCTGAAAGAGAAAGAATGCAATTAATTAGAAAAAAAGAAAACATACCTTTTGAGAAAAAGGTGAAGTTAACATATTCTCTTACAGTTATAGGAGAAAATAGATTGGAACTTCGGGCTAGAATTTATCTTCCTTGGAGTAAATTAGTTGACTTAGCCAGAAAAAAGGGGGAAATTAACCGAAAAGAAACAGTTAATGACAGAAGTTGGGCATGGATTAGTGTCAATAATGAATGGAGTTATACTGCCTCGTTTTTGCTAACCTTTTCAGATGGAACTGTATTTGCAAGTATTACTACACATAGTTATCTTCAACATGACCAAGTAAAGGATCTAGGTGAAAAAATATTAGAAGCCCTACACCAAAAAATAAATGACTAGAACCTGGATTTACATAATCGACAATTTAATGACTTAGTGGAATTTATAATTGTTTTTTTATTAACCTCAGAAAACTTTAACTAACCTTTTTTACAATACCCTTAAATTTTTTTTGCTAACGCAATCCAGTAAAAAACGTTTAATTCCTGTTAAAGATGTTACAGCCGAAAATTAGAAAAACCTTGATATACCACACTCTAAGCATACCAGGTTAAAGATAATACATACCCTCACCTTAGGGACGGCATGACGTGATAACCGCTCAAGCCCTTGATACATAAGGTCTATGTGTGGATTTTCTCGCAAAAATGCTAACATATATAAAAGAGGCTACTCATTAGTTGATTAAACTTTTGGGGGCTTCTTTTTTAATTTCTTGGGTGGCTTGAAGATTCATATTTTGGTTATTCGATACCCTATCGCCATCAGGACAGTGTCTAGATTATTGCCGATTGCAGGACTAAACCAAGAATTAGCACTACACTCTTTATCCCATCTATGAATCTTACCTCAAAAAAATTCCAATTATTCGCCAAATTTTGCGTTTAAAGATGTATAATATGAATATATTTTCCTACATCATGGGAGGAGTCACACAATGAATCTCTATTATAATGCTCTTTTTGAAGATTCCAGAATAGCTGCTAATATGACAAATGCCGTGTCCGATAATTTAAGTAAATTTGAGAGATACTTAAACTTAGCAATAAATGCTTTAAGGGATAAGAAACATTTGAAGGCGAAATGGGACAGGGTTGATGACCCCACTGTCTTGAACTTCAAACCACTTTCATATGAACTGACTGTCCAAAAGTCCAGTTCCATTGAGGTCTTTATAGAAGAAAGATTCTTGGAACTTAATGTCAGTAATTCCGTCCTTTTTGACCCTTCGCAAGGAATTCGGCTTGATCAGAATTGGAATCCTCTATTGCCGGAGCAATTTACCTTTCATTCAATTTCAAATCATAGGCATGTAATCAGTTTAGGTGATTGGGGGTTGTATAAAGGGGAGAAGCAGGCTTCCACGATTGATGGAAGCAGTGCCGAAATATCACCCTTTCACTTTGAAAGCATTCATCAGGAAGGCAGGGAAATACCAATCCTGGACAAACAGTATGATCATTCCCGAAACTGTTACATATTGACGTTGTCAGGGGGAATCGATGAAGAATCTGAGATTTTTCTAAACGGCCTTCATGTGGACGTGAATGATTGGTATACCCTCAATTCTCAAGGTACCGATTATACGGATGAAAGAGGCAATCCCCTTCCTGTCAAGACCATCCAGGGGAACACTTTGTATATTGATTCTACATATCCAATCCCTTCTGCGGTTTATCAGGGTAAAAAGCAGATTCCGTTCAAGGTGAAGGAAGTACCTGTTCCAAGAAGAATAGATTTCGGCCACGAGGAAATCACAGTAGAGAAAGAGGCGGATTTTTATATTACCCTTGCGAAAGTGGATTTCATTGGGGAAGGGTATGAATACTTCCATCCCACCCTTAATATCCCCCTCTTTTTGATAGAGCTTAGCAGTAAGCAGAAGCAACGCAGTCGAAAGGGGCAGATTGCAATTCGGTTGAGGGAAGATGATGAAGAAGAGGACTTCTTCTCAAAGTCTGCGATTGATTACTTCTTTGAACAGGAAACAAGGGAGCTTGAGGGTATTATTGATGGAAAGAGGGTCGAATTGCAAGTGGCAGGAAGTAATGAGGATGAGCGCATCCTCTTCCTTAAAGGGCCATATAACGGACCGCCTCTTGAATATGAAGATATTCCTGAAGTTTTATCCATCAAGATCAGTACCCGGCAGTTGAAGATGCAAAGGGATGCCTTGACTCGGTTGAAGAATACTCCTTTGTTGGAGCATAAATCACTTATCAAGCTTTCCCAAAAGAAAGAAATGAGCAATGTGTGGACCTCTAATCCTGTAGAAGAGCTATATGATTGGAATGTTCTCATCGAATCGGAAAGGGAAGGTGTCCGGTCGCAAAGGGATTTTGTCCAAAAAGCCCTTTCAACACCAGATTTCGCATTACTAGAAGGTCCACCTGGTTCTGGAAAGACAACGACGATTCTCGAATTGATCCTTCAGCTGATCAAAAGGGGAAAACGGATCCTTCTATGCGGTTCTACTCATGTAGCGATAGATAATGTACTTGAAAGATTAAAAGACAGGGAGCTAATGGAAGGCATCTTTCCGATGCGTATCGGTAACGTTGAATCTGTCAGTGAGAAGGTAAGGGAATTCTGCTGGAATTCTTACCAAGACCATAAGTTTGGAAATGTAATGATGGAGGCGGCCAACCTGGTTTGCGGAACAACCATTGGAATCCTCGGCAAGAATAGTCCGCTATTTCAAATAGAAGATAATGAACCACCTGTTCCGATATTTGATTATTTGATCATAGATGAATCAAGTAAAACGACTTTCCAAGAGTTCCTGATTCCTGCTCTTTTTGCGAAAAAATGGATATTAGTAGGGGATATCAAACAACTCCCACCCTTCAATGACAGGGATCAAATCCACGCTGGCATCGATGACGATTTGAAACTGAAGCCCCCTTTAAAAAGGGCCTCACTCTTGCTATATCAATACCTTCATAATCACAAAGTGAAGATGCCGGTATGTATTGTAGAGCCGGAGGAAGTCATGAAAGAGATAGGAAGTGAGCTTTCCGCAACCAATCAGGCTGATATCAAAAAGAAGGTCGTGCTTGTGGATGAAGAGCCTTCAGTGGATTCAGTAACCTTTGTTTCGATTCCCATTTCTGAAATCCGAAACAGGCATCCGAAGATTTGGGCGCTGAATGGCGCTGATGTGCTGTTCATAAGCGAGAAGGTGTTCAGGGAAGTACAGCCTTATATTCCCGCTCACATGGTCGTCCTTAAGGAAGGATGGGAGGGCTCTTCCCACCACTACCAGGTTAATGCCTTTTATGGGGATCACCCAAAGGAGCTTCATCAGGCCCTTAAATTCACTTGGAAGAAAGATAGGAATCGCGAACTGCTCCCAATCGATTTTCTATACGAGCAGCAGAAGTTTCTGAAGGAAAAGAACTGGTCGTCTGAATATGGGTGGAGAATGGTGAGAATCTTCGAACTAGAAAACGTTGAAAATTCAAGGACAAGAGAGAATTATAAGAAGCACCTTGAACTCCTTGCTCCAAAAACGGCTTCTGAATGGGCCAAGAGAGAAATCACTAACGTCGGTGATGTAGCACTGCCTTCCATTCTGCAGGCCCTTCAGGAGGGTGTCGGGAAGAATCGGGAACGCTCACTCGCTACCACACTGAACTCCGGTTTTAACGAGGAGGAAAAGAAATCCCGCTTTGTAACACTGGACTATCAGCATCGGATGCATCCCGAGATTTCAAAATTCCCAAGAAGGCAATTCTATAATGATCTTTCTCTATTGAATTCCGCCTATACACAAAAAAACAGGGAATGGTCCTATCCGCGCTATCAGAGCAGAAATATCTGGCTCGACGTTCAAGGCTGGATGAAAAGGTCCAGTAATGAAGCGGAGGCAACTGCAATCATTCGTGAAATTAAGAATTTTGTGAAGTGGGCAGCTCTTAACCCAAATGAAGATCATGAAAAAGGGCGCTGGGAGATTGCGTGCCTCTCATTTTATAACGGGCAGCGGAAACTAATGGCAGATAAACTGAAAGAGCTGACGGGACAGAAAGGCAATATTGCCAACTTCTCGATTGAAAATGTTGATATTAAAAACTACACGGTCGACAAATTCCAGGGCCAGGAAGCAGATATTACCTTCCTATCCATGGTCAGGACAGACAGGGGAATGGGGTTTATGGATAATCCAAACCGTTTGAATGTAGGAATCACGAGGGCTAGGTTCCAGCGTGTCATAGTCGGAAAGTATCACTATTTTCTGAAAAATAATCAATCTGAACAGTTAGAGCTTCTTGCAAGAGAAGCCGTCTACATGAAAAACAACTAGGAGAGTGGATAGACAATGAGAGTGACTCTTCAACGAAAAGGACAAATTAAATCATTTGAAGCAGTCTTGACAATTGAAAGAATGACCCCGGAACGAAGAGATTTAGTTGAAATCCTGCAGTTCATACATGAGAACGGAGGTGTGGCCACAGAAGACCTCCTCGAGCATGCAATCGGAGCGGAAGTGCCTGCTACGGTGATTAAGGGTATTATCAATCATTTAAAATCCATAGGATTACTAACCCTGAACGGCGTTCTATCCTTGAAAGGGAAGAAAGTAGTTGAATCAGGTACAGTTCCTGTTGATGAGAGAGGACAATTTCAAGTTTATTACCTCCAGGATGAATTTCTTGAAAATTATCTGCTCCATTATGAGCGGACAGGAAAAGGAAAGAGATCTGGCATAGTTTCCCCTTTAAAGGGTGACTTATTTACAGGGAAGTCCTGCAAATCGGTTAACACTGGGCATGAATTTAAGGTGAAGAGTTTCGATGGCCGTACTCCTTCTGGCTTTCTTTCTGAAGATAGCGGAATATATGAAATCACCTGGAGTATTGATAGCAACAGAGAGAACTCTTCCATCTTCTATGTTTCAGGAGAGTTGAAGATTCCCGCTTCTTCCCCTGTCAATTTCCGTCAGCATGAAGTAGAGGAAGTCCGTGACATCGATGCTAAAAAGCTACTTTACATGATCATCGATAAATGCAAACCATCTAACATGCACTGGAATGGTGTGACAGAGTGCCTTGAAGTCCCGTTTAATGAACTCAATGAAGGTCAATACGAAAGCATGAAAATGTCCTTGAAGATTCCTCAATTCAGAAGAGAAGGACTGGGAACCTTTGAAGCAACAGAGATTCATAACATTCCAATCGGTCCCAAAAATGCTGAAGATGCAAAGAAATGGATCAGAGTCCTTATCAAGAAGTTTACTGAAGAAGGGTATAAAAATCATCAAGAGCTGATGAATTACCTGGCGGAACTAAAAGAATATAAAGCCTTTCTTCATTATCAGTATATTATTGATACCATGACTATGGAGGAATTCGCCGAAGAATTGCTTGCAAACTCAGATTTCGAATCTTACTGGAATCTGCAGGCTCCGATGGATTTATTCATGGATGTGGAAGACCGTTTTGTCGTTCATAATCGGAGGATTAACATTGCACCTGGCAAAAGATTGTCAATGATGGAAATAGTCCAAGAAGTAGTCGGGAATGACACTCCTGAAATACTTGTCTTTTCATCGAAGTATGTCAAAAATCCAGCTCAAATCAAGAAGTTTCATGTATTTGTGGAATGCTTCAAAGCTAAAGGAGTCAAGCAAATCCTGCTTGTTTCTAAGAGTCCTGTCGATCTGTCTGACAAAGATGTGTCAATTGAGTTATATGACGATGTATATCCTGGAATCCAGCCGCACGACCGCTATTTCGCTTACAAATCAAATGGTGTCTGGCACCGTTTCAAGATGACTGCCGAGCTCGACCAGTGCCGTTATGAGAATTGGCGGACCGCAGGGGAACATACAAGAGGGACATGGCAGGACATCAGCTTCATCGAAATCCTGCCGGAAGTATTCCCGCAAGGATTGAACGAAAGATTAAATTTTGTTGAAGAGGTGCACTACTTATGATGAACAACACAGTACCTGTGAAACATTGCGAAGAGAAAGTATCCAACCTTGAGTCGGTTTTAACTAATGTATGGCTAAAATCTCTTGATTCTGAGCCTGCCTCTCAATATCAGTCTATTAAGAGCCTTGTTTTGAATCAAATGCGGGAAGCGAAAGAGCTTGTCTGCATCAGCAGCAACGACAGGCTTCCAAAGGAAATCCTTCAGGAGATTCCCAAACTCTCACAAAAAGGAGTTAGGGTCTATCTCCTTTTGAATGCCTACGAAGACATTTATAATGAATTCATTCATAATAAAGCCGTTGTCAGGGTTGACGCGGAAGTGGCCGGTCTTATGGTATTGGTTGATCCAAAAGCCGATCTCGAAACGAAAAGTGGCAATTTGTTCGGATACAATGGATTGAGTATAGATAGCGGACTGGATTACTCAGCAGTAATGAATGGGTCACAAATTAAGGAAGCCTTTCACTATTTCATTTATAATTTCTGGAAAGCATCAGAGGAATACAGGGGTAAAGGCGGACCATCAAGGGCCGGACTGCGCGCTCCTTTTGATACTTATCCCTTGATTGAACCAGACACCTTTTTCTTCAATGACTGGGAGAAACGTTATCTGTCTCAGGAAGTGGAAGAATTGATTATTGAAGCGGAATCTTCTATTCATATAGCTTTATCGAGCTATAAAGAATATAAAGAGCTCTTCCAGCTGATCGCCAAGAAGTCGGATATGGGTGTGAAGGTTTCTTTTTACACTGATTTAAAGGAAGATCACCTATTCATTCAGAACTTGTCCGAATACGACAATATAAAAATATTTTCAATGGAAAACCTGAACAACTTCTTTGTGATGATAGATGAAAGGAAAGGCCTGCTGCTTAGCGGCTCTATCCATGACACCCATGAAATTAGCATATCTTTAAGCCCTGCAGAGACACAAAATCTTATTCAGCGTCTTCTGGATAACAGAGGAAAGCTTTGGGAGTATGAGGCCGTCACCACTCTCGGTTCCCTCGAATCTGACAGAGTCATTTTCGAACACTTCAATAAAAAAATGGAGGAGAAAAAAATCCAGGAGTCCATGGTCGTGGATTATGATGAAATAATTGTTGATCGCCTCAGGGACTATTTTGAAACATCTGTGAAACCGGCCTTTACTACTGAACAGCAACTTGCCAGAACTGTCATCCACCGCTGGAAGATCGTTCCCAAAGTATTGGATTCAAAGGCAAAAGTAGATACCCTTTATGACCAGTGGGAAAAGGAAACGACAAAACTTAAGACCCACGTAGAAAAGGTCCTTGAATATGCCAATACGGTCAGCGAAGAGAGAAAGAATATCCTTACCTCCCTTCTCGGCAGGTTTTTTCAGAGAGATAACCGTAAGGATTCCGACCATGTGAAAAAAGAGCTGGAAGCAGCCCTCACTGCAATGAATCTTGAGGTATTTGAATGGAGTGAAGCAGAACGTTTGCTCGGAACTATCGACTCCTATACCTCTGAATTGCTTGAAGAACAGCTTGAACTCCATGAAAAGCAGGAATACCATAACAATAAGGAAGAATGGCAGTCCGAAAAAGAACGACTGGAAAAAGAGCAGGAGCAGTTAGGTTATGCTATATCTCAAGCACAAGAGAAATTAAGTGAGTTAACAAGCCAAATGGAGCAGGTCTCCCCGGAAGCAGAGGCCAAGATAGAGGAACTCGATACTGAAATCGAAAGTCTTCACATCCAGCAGAAGGAAATGGAGACTGAGCAAGGAGACGTAATAATGAAAGCTGCTTCTGAAAAGAAGATCCTTGATCTCTGCTCGTACTTAAATGAAAAAATTAATTCCTTCTCCAGCTTGAAAAAGAGTCTGAGAAAGAAAAACGTCTATTTTGAAAAAACCATCAAACCATACTTAGTAAGTCAGCTTGAAGAAGTAGGCCAAATCTCCGTTTTCGAGGAAATCATGAGTAAAAGTAAGATCAATGAATCCAAGGAAAATATGAAGTATGTCATGAAGGAATTGGCGACTCATTCTGGACTGAGAGCCGATCTGTCGGAGGCACAACAGGAAACCTTCAAGCAATATGAAGAAATTTCAGTGGAAATCGATGATCTTTCAAATGAGAAAGAAACAGTTCTCAAGGAAAGTCAGCAAGGTAACACTGAGTTGAAGTCACTCTTTAATGAAAAGGAAAAAGAATTGAAGAAGCTAGAGAGTGAGTGGAAATCCCAAGAAGATAAATTAGAAAAACTGGGACGGGAATTCAGCTATATTCCAAAGCAAAAAGACCTCAAATTGCCGTTTTCGTCCATTACCTTCAAATTGCCTGAAGAAAAACTGCCGCTTACTGGAACCTTGTACCGCTCCGGAAAAAACCGGCAGTTGGCGATAAAAGAAGAAAAAGAACTGGATCTCGCCGAATTCGAAGCGGAAAGGTTCAAAGCTGAATTAGTACTTGAAATATAAGAGGCCTGGACAAAGCCCTGTAAAAATGAAAAAATCGCAGGAAAACAAGCAGTAATACCTTGATTCCCTGCGGTTTTTAATTTTTGTGATTTCACTTACAACTTATGTCCCAGCCTCTTTGAAATTGCATTTTTCCTGTTTGAAGATCATGCTCCTTCCCCGCTATTCTATTAGAGTTTTGTATTCTCCAGTTGGGCCAGAGAGCTCACAGAAGGTATGCTGATCGGGATAATGTGCTTTCTCGCTTTCTTTCATGCGCTGTAGGTACTTTTGACACTGAAGGCGACTTTCAAGAATAGCATGGCTCCTGCTACGATGTTTACTCCGGGAATAGAAAGGGCAGCAATAATAATAGCAAGCTTGGACACTTTTGCTCCACAGTAAATGGTCATTAGCTGGAAGTATGTTTTTTTAGTGATTTGTTTATTTATATACCTCTTTGTCAGGGAAGAGGCAATAAGGGCTATAGACCATGCAGAGAGAGCAGGAAGGTAATCCCACAATGACTGGTCTTCAAGCAGATGGTCCACGACCTGTTCAACATCGGAGGTCAACTCCTTATTGCTAATTCCGGATGAAGAAGTGCTCATTTTTTCAGCAAGCTCTTCTGTCAGTATGACCTGATCACTTCCTACTTCTTCAATTGCAATGTTCGCATATGCCTCTGAGTCTGTGGCTTTCATTTGGAAGCTCTCAGAATTTCCGTCCAGGTCATAAACTACGATATCATAGTCTTCATGATTCGTATCCTCAAACATATAAGCATAGATGGCATCTCCGTCATCATTTTCTGTTTCTACATAATAGACTTCATGGGCAATTCCTTTAATGTTTGAAATCAGTCCAGGCAGCTGCTCTTCTTCTAGGGATTGCACATATGTATGCAATTCATTGACATCCGCTTCTTGTAAATCATTGTTACTCCGTTTCAAGGCCTCTATGATATAGCCGTGCTCTTCTATATCTATTTGAGAGCCTTGTGAGTAAAAGTGGCCGAGGGCGGTGGCGATTCCAATTTCATCCCAATTCTTCTTAATGATTCTTTTAACTTTATCCATTCATACTCTCCATTTTGTTTTTTACATCGTCTCTGTTGATTTTTATTCCTTCCCTTTTTCCAGACTTGAAGGCATTAATTAATGCTTCCTTGCTTGGTTCTCTCCCTTTCGCCTTCTCACGGAAGTACAGGTCCATTGCTTTTCCCATTCCAAATGTAAGGCCTGCAACCAGTGGTATTGACATAAGACCTCCTAAGCCGGGGAGTCCTAATTTATAGAGACCGATGGCTGTCTGCTGAGCAGCAAAACCTCCTCCAACTACACCACCTAAGTATTTCACTACATCTGTTACACCGCTTTCCTTCAAGTTGATGCCTCTGATTTTTGCAATTTTATGTCCCATAAATGCCTGAATAGGTGTAAGAATGAAAATATCGGCAAAAGGGATCGGCTGAATGGCGACAGCCGCACAAATCAGTGAAGTGGTACCAATAATTTTGTTTATCTTTTCATCTGGTGTAAGTGCTTCGTTATTTTCTATTTCAAAAAACTCTTTGGAAAGCTGTGATTTATACTTTTTAAATAGACTTTGATGCTCTTGTGTCTTCATTGACAGAATTACCTCCTTATGGGTATTTGTACCTCTATTGTAAATCAATTTTAGATTAAATGGAGATATTTTCTTATAAAGGAATTGAAACGAAAATATTGGGTTAGAAATTCAAAAAGGAACAGTGAATCAGCAAAAAACCAAAATGGTTCTGAAGTCCAAAATTCCTGACCAGTATGCTAACATTTTGCTAACGCAATCCAGTGAAAAACAGTAATCTCCCGTTAAAGATGTTACAGTAAGAATTTAACAAAATCTTTATATACCGCACTTTTCGTACTCAGAGTATAAGATATTACACCCTCTCACCTTAGGGGCGGAATGATGTAATCTGCCTCTCAACCCTTGATATAAAAGAATTTGTTGGTAAGGTGGGAGTGGTTTGCTAACAGTTTGCTAACATTGAGGATATTAACGGAGGCTTCTCATGAGTTCTTTGAACTTTTGGGAAGCTTCTTTTTTATCTTTTATTGCAAAAAGAAATGGAGTGAGTATGAGACATAAGTTATGAATGATTATCAATTAAATGAACAAAGTATATTATTTTATATTGAGATGAGAAAGTCGCCATATGGGAAATCTAGTGGATATTATTAACTCCTTAAAGATTTGGATTCGGATGGATACAAAGAATTTATTTTTGTTTATTTGTCTTTCAGAGAGTGTTTGGAAGAAAGAGAAAAATATGTTTTGGATCTTGTATACAGACTCAGCAGGGAAGTTTTAACACTTAAAGAAATTGGTAATCGGATGGGCATCTCTTCATCCCGGGTTCAACAATTAAGAAATAGAGCTGAACACCGATTAACAAAGGAAATGACAAACTTTTTACACGGATATGATTCGAGTAAAAAGTCAATGTATTCAATAATTAGTGATCAACCAGATGAAGTACTAATTGAACTATTGCAGGGGACAAGACCATGGGAAAAGGTCATTCAACATTTTACTGAGGTCGGAGAATTGAGTTCTATAAGGAGAAAACGGGTTATCCATTTAATTGATCGTGTATGGGAATTAGATATGTTAGATCAGCGTACTAGAATTATGAAAATATTGGTATGAATGAAGAGAATTTGTTTAATATTTGGAGTTCCTAAAGCATTTGGACCATGCAGAAGCAGGGCATTAAATTCTGGTTTTCATACTTCTTGTCATTTCAATTAAAGAAATACTTTACATTATAGTTAGCCTCTCAAGAGTTCTATGAACTTTTGAGAGGCTTTTTCTTGCATGGTATTTATCATTTTTTAGTACCTATTATCAAGAGGGATAATTTGTCCTCTAATTTCTCCACCAGGGTTTTGCTCTGTATGAACGTTTACATACGTAAGCTCTTCTTCCATTAGTTTCAGTAAGTCATTGATGTCATTTACCCCTGCATTATTTTCTACGATATCCTCATTTGTAATAATCCCAGTAACTACTCCACGCCGTGTTGTAATACCATTTTGCTCTTGAAGAGTCATCAAGTCAGCACCAAAAAGGAAAACGAGTACTGGTCCGTTCACATCACGTTCACCAAAGTGAATATGTGCTTGAACGAAATTTTTAATATTTTCGACCTCCAGGTGAAATTTTATTTTTGAGCACTGTTTATAAGAGAAGAATTTAGCCACTCCAAAGGCTCTTGAATTTACTGGAGGAACTTCGTTTCTTCCTTTTAGCTCTGCTACGAATTTTTTCATTAGTCTCACCTCCCAAAATAAACTATTATATTTTATGTACTTTATTAAAGACTTGTATAGATGAAAGAATCAAAAAATCAAACAATAAATTACTTAACATAATCTATGATTTTGTTTAGACGGTTTGAATAGTTAATTCTCTGATTTTTGCATTCATCAATCCCTACTAAAAAGCTACACCCAAAAGTATAAAATGGGAGTAGCTTTTTTATATTAAATATCTCCAAATGGACGATTTCGATTTGTAACTCCAAGTCTTTTACATTAGCTTGAGGTAAAAGGATTGTTTCAAAGTCAAAGTCGTTTAGTTCCATCCCTTTTTACCTTATTAGGTATGGATGGGATGGCTAATGCGCTTGTCCCTAAGGAGGCTAAATCTCCATAATCAACTTAACTATGATTGTCTAACTATAATGTAAAAAAGAAAGGATTCGACCAATCAGGAGATTAAACAAACCCCTATTTTCAAACCCAATGCAATATCAAGGTAATTAAAAATTATGCTGGATCATATTCAGTCATTTGAGCAAGTAATTGCTTTGCATTTCTTAAGTGCAATTCTGCATCGTCTTGCCACAGGATAATAGTTTGTATAAAAGGTTTAAAAGAAATAGGAGCATCGTTTGCCATAATATTCAACCCGTTCCGTACTTCAAGATCTCTCTTTTCGGCATTTTCAATGCAATTAATTAAGGTCTGTGTGAGAGTCGAATTAGTTTCACCGCTATATAATCTTTGAGCAGATCCACTAGCTGTTACACGGTGGTAGGAGGCAGGAACTAGAGCTGTGTGCATTTCTGAATTTCCCTTTAGATCTTCTGTTTCTGGAATATAAAATAACTGTGTGCTCATTGAACAGACCATGCCTTCACTATATAAACTTCTATTCAGTTCCATTAAAACAGGTTGCCATTCTTGATTTTGTCTCAAATAATCACCTTCTTAATAAGAATACGGCCAACGACCTAGAATATGGTATGACAATCAAGTGAATTTGTTACAATCATACATATTTGTGGTGTATACGATGCATAAAGGTGAGCAGGAAAACATTAATAATTTTTTATTTTTCCAAAAAAACCCACTCGAACAGGTTTAGAATAAGAGTTAAAATGGGAAAAAAGCATCAGAAACCAATTTTTGGCTAAACCGTACATAAGAGAGATGATACAAAACGGGAAAGAACCTGGAGGAGAATCTTATGAACCGTAAGAATCCAATTGCTGTCTTGATACTGTGTTTCATGGCCAGTATGCTTTTCCTTTCCGCCTGCAGCAGTTCGGCTGATACTAAAGCCGAAAAAGAAGAGGCGAAAGAAGAAGATAAATATGAGAAGCTCGTAAAAGAGAAAAATAATGAGCTGGAACTCGAACCAATCGAACTGACTTCCTACAGTGAAGAAATTGGTTTGACTTTAAATGAGCCTTCGCATAAGGAATTCGCTGCGAATGGGAAAGTGGTGATTAAAGGGGACATCGAGAAGCATTCCGATTTGAAATCGGACTATGCCTGGATCAAGGTTCGTTCAAAAGAAGAAGGTGTGGCCGGGGATCAGCTTGAGTATTACACCCCGATCGAGGACGGAAAGTTCAAGCAGGCCATTCATTTCTTCAACGGCGAGGGAGAATACAGTGTGAAGGTGCAGCTGCCTAGTAAGGACAGTGAGAACTATTTTTATGATACGGCATCTTTCACTGTCCATAACGTAAATCCTGACAAACAGCGGGATGTGACGTATACTCCTTTTGGCCGCGACGCAGGATTGGAAGTGAGCGTCGATTCCAGCTACACAAAGGAGAATGAGGTGTTTGCGCTTAAAGGGAAAGCAGGCGAGTTACAGGATGGCGACACCATCATGCTGAAGCTAAGGAAGGACAGCGAAACGTGGACTCATGTCATTACGGTTGAGGATGGAATGTTTTCCTACGATGTCCCTTTATTTTATGGAAAAGGGGTTCATGAACTTGAAGTGCTCGTTCCTGATGATGAACGCGAGAATTACTATCAGACGGCAACAAGTCTTCTGATCGATAACGAATCCGATCGCACGATGAGTCCGATCGATTTTTCCAACGCATATATGGAGCGCGGTGTCACATTGGAATCGCCGCAATACGGGGGTGAGGAATCTGATGGTATGTACACGGTAAAAGGGACGATCGATCCGAAAGCGGAGTTCGGACCTGAAACCGATCACATTTATGTGACGACGAAAAAAGGTGAGGATGAGGCACTCGATGTCATTCCGGTGGAGGACTTCACTTTTGATGACGCATTCTATCTCCGGTTCGGTCCTGGTACATACGAGGTGACCTTGAGCGTGCCGGAAATAAAGGAAGAAAACAGTGATTCTTTCAGGTTCTACGGATTTGCCAAGTTCGAAGTGGAGTCGACGGGCGAGGATAAGCGGGATCTTCTGCCTTCAAGGGGTGTGGAGTCCGATGATCCAAAGATTGAAGAATTGGCACAGAAGCTGACTGAAGGAAAGAAGACCGATCGTGATAAGGTGAAGGCCATCTATGATTACACAGCGAAGAATGTCAGTTATGATGTAGATAAGCTGGAAAACTCAGAGTTTGAGTGGGATGACAGCGCGTTAAAGACGCTTGAAGAAAAAACGGGTGTGTGTCAGGACTATGCCTATCTGGCCGTCGCTCTCTTAAGGGCAAGCGATATTGAAGCAAGGTTTGTAGAAGGGATGGCACGCGGCGGATGGTGGCCTCAGCGGCATGCCTGGGTCGAAGCGAAAGTGGACGGCGAGTGGCTCACGATGGATCCGACGTGGGGGTCCGGCTATATCAAGGACGATAAGTTTGTAGCGGATTTCAACGAGAAACATTTCGACCCGGATCCTGTTGAGTTTGAAAAAACACATACTCGTAATGGAGTAGAATATTAGAATCATAGTATAAGAAACAACCAGACTAGTGGAAAAGGCGGTATCTTCTATGCAAACACATCATAAACGAAAAATCATTCTTGATTGCGATCCGGGGCATGATGATGCGATCGCGATCTTACTCGCAGCAGGAAATGAAGCCATCGATCTCATCGGCATTACGACCGTAGCGGGGAATGCAGAATTGGAGAAGACAACGGTCAATGCGTTGAAGGTTTGTGAAATTGCAGGGGTTGTCGATGTCCCAGTCCTGAAAGGGAGCAGTCAGCCCCTGATCCGCAAACGGGAAACAGCGGCTGATATCCACGGGGACTCCGGTATGGACGGTCCTATTTTGCCCGAACCTGTAAAAAAGATAGAAGATGAACATGCCGTGGATTTCATCATCCGAAAATTGATGGAATCCGACGGCGATATCACGCTTGTACCGGTCGGCCCTCTTACCAATATTGCGATGGCGATGAGAAGGGAACCGGCCATCCTGTCCAAGATCCAGGAAATCGTCATCATGGGCGGAGGAACGTTCGGCAACTGGACACCGGCGGCAGAATTCAACATTTATGTAGACGCAGATGCTGCCAAGGTCGTCTTTGAGAGCGGCGTGCCAATCACGATGATGGGGCTGGATTTGACTCATCAGGCCTTGGCGGATGGGGACGTCTGCAGTCGCATCGGGGAAATTGGCAACCCGGCGGCGAATTTCGTCAGTGAATTATTGAGCTTTTTCCGAAAGACTTACTTAGAGTTTTTCGGATTTGAGCATCCACCTGTCCATGATGTTTGCAGCGTGGCTTACTGTATCGATCCAACCGTCGTGGAAACGAAGAAACTGAGAGTGGACATTGAGACAAAAGGGGAACTTACCTATGGTATGACATTGGTGGATCTGCATGGGGTGACCGGCAGGGAGCCGAATGTGAATGTGGCCTTGAAACTCGATCATGAAAAGTTTTGGAACATGCTTGTCGAGACGCTGAAACAATATTAAACAAGGCTGTTCTCAAAAAGATTGTGGCTTTTCGGATATACTGGAGCCTTTAAAAGGATTGTGGTCATGCTCTTTCCGAAATCAAGCTTCAATGAGATAAGGACGAACAATAGAAAATACCCAAGATCCAGTATTTTCTTGCGTAAAAAATCAACAAAGTCTTCGAAAAGAGCCTTAAACAAAAATAAATGCAGCCGGCCTTCAAGGGTTAGCTGCATTTATTTTATTGTTGAGTAAAGAATTTAGGGCTGCCATAGGACCTCGAGGAGATCCCCATCGAACAAATTCGTATCGATATTGCATGCCACGGCATCGATGCCGTACTGCCAGCCGAGGGCAAGCGAGTTGTCAGGCGCTTCAGGGGCGAACTCAGGAGCGTCAGACTGGGTGGTGATACCCACATTTGGTGAAGCCGTCCATATATAGTTTCCTTTTAAAATCTCGCCATTGCTTTCTACCGCTCTATTATATTCTATATAAAGGGCTCTATCGGGATCGAATATTCCATAAATACCAGATTCATATTTCGAAGCAGCTACCGTTTCGTACCAGCCTCTGATGAACTCTGAATCTACTGGATAGGTCGGTTCAATATCTGCGAACAGTGCAACGCCTTCCGGGATCCCCAGTTCATTTGCAGCCTGGATGGCAGCCTTTGCCTGATTCACTCCATTTTCGAAACCGGTCGCATCACTGAAATTATTATAGATCGGAAGGATCGTATCCCCATTGGAATGGATGAGTTCTACCTGTTCAGGGGATAAGCCGACCGAGACCCCATCTCGTGTTTTGATATAGCGTCCGAAGACTTCCGGATCACCGAAATTCTCCCTCACGCACGCATAGAACTGTTCCGTCGTTTCACTGGCAGAATCGATACCCCAGACGATTTCCGGGTTTGGATCCTGATTGCCATCACTTCCGTCGTCATTATCGTCATCTCGGCCGCTGGTTTCGTTTCCGACATCATTTGTCACCTTTACATCCACATTGACTCCAAGATTGTTCAGGACGTTGTTATCCAAGCCATAGCTGCCAGTTCCGTTAAGGTAGTTTTTAAGGGTATTAGACAGCGTCCCTTCTGCTTTTCCTTCAAATTGATTATCTATCGAATTGGTGAAAGTCGATTTTCCACTGCCTTCTGCCTGGTTATCGATCTCATTTTGGATATCATAATCCGTATCACTGGTCATGTCATTAGTAATAGTGGTTTCCACATTGGAATTTCCGTAAATATTATTTTGAACATTTGTATGGATGGTGATCGTGGCGTTAGATTGACCCATTGAAGGATTCATTCCGGAGGATTTTCTTGTTTCATCATTTCCATCCTTAAGAAAATAAATCAGCGTCCCTAAATAAAGGATAATAAAGACCGAGATGATGGTCATGATCGTGTTTTTGCCAAAATTCATATTCTCACCTTTTCAAGTTGATTTCACAAGGGTTGACCCATAATTTGCACTGGAATTCCTGTTATTTTATGAGGGACTGGGTGTTTGTGTGCGGGCCCTTGGCGGAGGATATGATAAAGTAAGAGAAAAAGGAGAGGAATGGGGCACCTATGACGAAGAAGCTATATTACGAAGATGCATACCTAACAACATTCGAGACAACCATCCACCATCAGGGGCAGGAGGAAGACGGCCGCTGGTATGTTGTGTTGGAACAGACGGCGTTCTACCCGACTGGCGGGGGACAGCCGTTTGATATGGGATTCCTTAACGGCATCAAGGTGTTAGATGTAGAAGAGGCTGCCGGGGAAATCCGGCATTATATAGAAAGGCCGTTTGAAGAACTCCCTGAAACGATCGGGGGTGAAATCGAATGGAACAGACGGTTTGATCATATGCAGCAGCATGCAGGCCAGCATATTCTATCCGCAGCTTTTGCAGAAGCGCTTGGATATGAAACGATCAGCTTTCATTTGGGAAAAGAAATCCTGACGATCGATTTGGCGGTTGAAAAGATTTCAAATGAAGATGCCCGTAGAGCAGAAGTATTGGCCAATCACGTTATCCGGGAAGCACGTCCGATCGAAACGAAATGGATGACGGGAGAAGAAGCGACCGCGTATCCGCTCCGAAAAGAGCTGGCTGTTTCCGATGATGTACGTCTGGTCATCATCCCTGACTATGACTACAACGGATGCGGGGGTACGCATCCACGCTCAACATCAGAAGTGGGAGCCATCAAGATACTTGATTGGGAAAAGCATAAAGGGCATATCCGTCTCCAGTTTGTATGCGGGGACCGGGTCCTCGAGCAGCTTCATCAAAAAAATGAAGTGCTAAAGGATCTGACAGCCCTGCTTCAATCGCCTCAGGATAAAATGAAAGACGCAACAGGCCAGCTGATTGAAAAAGGCAAAGTCCTAGAAAAGCAGATAGAAGAATTGAAGTCGGAACTAATGAAGTTTGAAGCGAAAGAGCTTCAAGATAACGCAATGCCGCTTGCAGAAGGCACAGTCTTTATTAAAAGTGCCTATCAAGATCGTCCCATCCAGGAGCTTCAACAACTTGCCCGCCAGATCATAGCAGAAAAAGAAGAGGCGGTTGTTTTTCTTGCAGTCTTGAATGGTGACAAGCTTCAGGTTGTCGGAGCGAAAGGGAAGAAAGCGGACCTAAATTTGAAAGATCTTTCTCCTAAAATCTTCTCCCTGATCAATGGAAAAGGCGGAGGGAAAGAAGACTTTATCCAGGGCGGGGGAGAACCGGTGGTTACACCTTCAGCATTGCTGGAAGAGATAGAAAGATTCCTTAAATAAGAAAGAAAAGCTCCTCGTTAAAAGACGGGGAGCTTTATTTATGGGACAGGGTATTTTATTATCGCACACACCACCCTCACAAATAATTACAATTACCTACTAAATTTAACATTTGTAATAAACCACCTAAAAATTCCCACTATCACAACTTCTTCAACGGTTGATTTCTATCTATCGGAACTTTAGATACAGAACTTAATACCCGATTTCCTCCATTTTTTATCTCTCTATCTGGTCCTAAAATATCAGACATGTTTCGACAATCCCCAACACTCATTGACGTTAGTAACATCCGATGATAATTAATATATAGGAAAAAATCATGAACAAAATATGACAATCAGGTTTTTAAACGTGAAATTGGTGGTAAATAAGAGTTGATTAAATTCCAAAATATTGAAAAGTGATACATTTGTATCATTTATGGGTTGAATTGACATCGAACCTTAAACTGAATCGTACATACAACAAGAGGGAGGAGAGCTGCTTCCAAGGTGCTTAACTGTGTAACATAACAATCTAAAAATCTATTTATCGTATTAATAGAAAGAAAGGAACATCGTGAATGCTTGAATCGAAGAGAAAAGCTATTATTTTTATTGTTTTATCTATTTTGCTAGCTGTAACTGCAGGGTTTCTAGTATTGAAAAAAGTTCAGGCACTTAATACCAATCTTGGGACAAGCGTAAAAATTTTCGTGGCTGATAAAGAGATTGCATCACGGTCACTTATCACTCCAGACAATGTGAAAACCGAGGAAATCCCTAAAAAATTTCTGAAAGACTATCATGTCACGGATGTCGATGATCTAGTCAATAAAGTGTCGGTTGTTCCATTGACAACAGGTGACATGATTACTACAAACATATTAAAACAAGCTTCCTCAGTAGTGGATGAGAACAGTCGACTTATAACGTTAATGCAAAATGAACGTGTTTTCTTTGATGAACCCTTAGAATCCCTTGATCGTGTCGATATCATCGTTTCTCACCGTTTTAATGATAAAGAAGAAACAACGGTTTTTATGAGAGATGTGAAAGTAGCAAGGGTTGCAAAGAAAGATAAAGATTTCAAAGGTGTCCAGCTTGAAGTGTCAATGGAAAAAGCTCCTGAACTGATCCATATGCAAAACTATGCTGACAGCCTTCGAATAATCAAAGCAAATGTCGGTAAACAGGAGATGGCTCAAGAAGGCGAAGCTGAAAAAGCGGATGAAACAAATGCTGAGTCGCAGCCAGAAAAGAAAGAAGAACCAAAACAGGAAGCACAAGAAGCCCAACCGAAAAAAGAAGATTCAAAGAGTGAACAGCAATCAAAACCAACAGAAAAACCAAAACAAGAATAGGCAGTCAGAGAGATAACGGAGGGACCTTATGAGTAAGGAAAATCAGATATTCCTCATTGGAGAAGAGAATGACTTAAGAAAGAGCTTAATTGAATTACTGAATACTTCATATGAAGTGATTTTTATCCAAGAAGATTCCTGGTCTACAGAACTCAGAAAATATGAACCTGGTGTAGTCGTCTTCTATCAGGGAGATCCCAGCACACCGGTAAGTCTAAAGATAAGAGAACTGAGAAAAGAATTTACGGACACAGCTGCAGTGTATGTACATATGGAGCAGGATTTCGAATTGTTAAGGGAAGCCACTCGTGCCGGTGTGGAAGATTTTATTCTTTTACCTGAAGAGGAAGACTCTATAAAAGAAAGAATCAATTTTATTCTTCAACATACACAGACGAAGTCTGAAACAGCTGTTTCTTCAGGAAACTATAAAAGGGGAAAGGGTCAAATTTTTGCCTTTTACAGTGGAAAAGGCGGCTCTGGAAAGACGTTGCTCAGCACTGCTTTTGCCCAGACTCTGAAATTGGAATCTACTGCACAGGTCATTCATATTGACTTTAACTTACAGTATGGCGGGGCTGAAACATACTTAGGAATAGAGAGTAATCGCTCATTAATTGACCTCCTCCCTGTCATAAATGAAATCAATGAGCATCATTTGAAGAATATCTCAGAGACAGAGACACATTCGAAGTTAGAATTACTCGTCAGTCCAAGGGATGCTGAAATGGCTGAAAAAATGGACGAAGATTTCGTCATAAGGCTTTTGAGGGCATGTAAAAGATGTTATGACTTTATCATCATTGATTTACCTTCAGCAATGGATGTAAAGACGTATACTGCCCTGGAAGAGGCAGACCGGGTGTATTATGTCATGACTCTGGATACACCTGCAATAAGGGTCCTCAAACATGTAGAAGATCTACTCAAGCGGTTGGGGCCGCAAACACTTGAACAAATGGAGCTTGTGGTGAATTTTACAGGCCGGGAAAACGAATTAACGAAAAAAGACATTGAGAGATTCGTTGATCTGCCTGTAACTGCTGAAATCCGAAGGGATATTAAAGGTGTACAAGCAGCCATTAATCAGGGGCAGCCGCTAAGAAAAGAAGTAAAAGAGAAGAAATTGACTGCACCTGCAAAAGACATACAAAAGTGGGTTACTTCTATGCTGAAATAGAAAACAGATTAGTGAGAAGGAGGTGGAATCATGTCACTCTTTCAAAGGAACCAAGTTAAAAAGCCAGATAAGGATTACAGTAACGAAGATAGAAAAACGTCCTCATCCAACCCCTATATTGATGAACTGGTTGAACATTATAAAGCCAGATTGCTGACTGAGACGAATCTTGAAGAGTTGACCAGTTTACAATCTGGGGAACGCCGCCTTTCTATTGAACGAGTAGTCAACCAATTCATGGCTGAGGAAAAAGTGGTCATACCGAGCCATGAAAAAGAATCAATGCTAACGAGATTAATAGACGAAAGTGTTGGTTTTGGACCTTTAGAAGGACTGTTAAAGGATGAAACGATCACAGAGATTCTGGTAAATGGACCTTCAGAGGTTTTTATAGAGAAGAACGGTAAACTGCAAAAATCGGATGTGACATTCAAAAATGAGGAGCATGTTCGCCATATCATTGATCGTGTAGTTGCTCCGTTAGGAAGACGTATTGATGAAAGTTCACCCATGGTGGATGCCAGGTTGCCAGATGGAAGCCGTGTTAATGCCGTCATCCCTCCAATAAGTTTAAATGGGACACTTATTTCAATCAGGAAATTTAAGAAGACTCCATTTGAAATGGAGGACCTGATGAACTACAACACTTTCACAAATGAGATGGCTTTTTTCCTTGAATCAATTGTCAGGGCAAAAATGAATATTCTTGTATCCGGAGGAACGGGGAGCGGTAAAACGACTCTCTTGAATGCGATGGCAAAATCTATCCCTATTAAAGAGCGGGTCATAACCATAGAAGACTCTGCAGAATTAAGATTGAACCGTGCAAGTGTGGTTGGGATGGAAGCGCGTCCTGCAAATGTAGAAGGTACGGGGGAAGTATCGATTCGCCAATTGGTGAAAAACGCACTTCGTATGCGTCCCGACCGAATCATTGTCGGTGAGGTGAGGGGATCGGAAGCCTTTGATATGCTGCAGGCAATGAACACCGGGCATGAGGGATCCATTACAACAGTTCATGCCAATTCACCTTCAGATGCGATAAGCCGTGTAGAAGGAATGGTTGTAATGGCTGGAATGGACCTCCCGATTCATATTATCCGCGAATATATCGTGGGAGCGTTGGACTTTATAGTACAGGCCGAACGTTTATCAGATGGGACCAGGAAAATCATGAATATTTCAGAAGTATTTGTTAACGATCATAACCAGATTGAAGTTCAGGATATTTTCACTTACGAACGAACTGGTCTCGGTAAGAACGGTGAAGTGATCGGACAATTCACACCAACCGGCATAGTGCCGCGTTGCCTGCACCGACTAAAAATACATGGAATAGAAATGGGCGATACACTATTCCAAAGAGGAGAGGATGTGGACCATGCAGCTATTGATAGCCTCCGCACTCTATAGCTTAGGTGTTCTTTTCCTTCTTTGGGGTCTGTACTTTCTTTTGGGATATCGAAATCAAAAAAGGGAATGGAAGCAAAAGGTTAATGAGTGGTATCCAGAGCAAAAGAGAAAAAGTTCACTTAGTGTCATGGGAGATCGGTTTGATAATTCCGAAGCGGCACAGTCACTTGCACTAAAACTTCAAGGTTCTAATATTGCCCTTCTTCCATCGGAATATATCGGTGTTCACATTTTGGGATCGTTAGTACTATTTGTACTCCTGTTCAATATTTTTAAGCTACCAGGAAATATCACACTCATATTGATCCCTGCCATTCTGTTTGTTTCTCATTATCTATTATTCTATTTGCGGAAGAATAAATATGAGCAGGGGTTCAATAGTCAGCTTGCAGATATATGCCGGCTGTTGGGGAATGGGGCAAGATCCGGCCTTACGATAAACCAGGGTATCGAAATGGTGGCAAGAGAGGTAGGGGCACCTGCAGGGGAGGAGTTCAAAAGGATTTCGAATGAGCTAAAGCTGGGGGTTCCGCTTGAAACGGCACTCAGGTCCATGCAAAAGAGGAACAAGTCCAGGGATTTCCAGCTATTTATCGCAACCATACTGATTCAAAAGAAAACAGGGGGGAACCTGGCAGCAACCCTTGAATCTATGTCCAATACCCTGGAAGATCGGAAAATATTAAATCAAACGATTAAGACAATGACTTCGGAGCAGAGGTACATTTCCATCATTGTCCCTGCAATGCCAATCTTTATCGTGCTTATGATGAACAACATCATAGAAGGATTTACTGATTCACTAAAAACTGTTCCCGGGATGATAATCCTTGCCCTGTTTCTTTCGGGGATCGTCCTCTCGTTCTTTCTAATCAGAAAAATAACGAATATAAAGGTGTAGCTGATGGATGCCATAATTATTCTAGCCATTATTTTATTCTGGATCACTTTTGTCATTGCGATACGTCATTACTCTGTCTATATAAAAGAAAAGAGGATGCTTCTGGAGCATGTATATGACGTAACCGAGGTAAATGCATTTGATAAGAAAAGTCGAAAGAAAAATAAAACAAGCTTATTTGAAAAACTAACAAAATATGCCGATGAATTTGCGGATTTGGGTCAAAGAATCAACTTCTTTAGTGAAAATCATGACGTGAAAGATTGGCTCCAGAAATCAGGAAATAAATACGGGCTGACAGTAGAGAGATTTCAGGGTCTCAAAATTGTCCTGCTGTTAATAGGATTCATTGCTGGTTTTTTATCCCTGGTAATTGGTCTGCCTTTCTCCCAATATGCCATTATTTTTAATCCGATCATCGGATATTTCCTGCCGATTATATTGGTAAGAAACCAAGCAAAAAAACGCCAGGAAGCACTTCGCCATGACCTGCCAGATTTCCTGGATACAATCAGTACCAGCTTGCAGGCTGGCGTCAGTTTAGACCAGGCTTTAAGGGAGGTGATCCGTTTCTTTGAAGGACCGCTCAAGGAAGAGTTCTCAAGGTTCAATCATGAAATTGATCTGGGAGTACAAAGGGAAACGGCCTATCGTAATTTGTTGAACCGCAATGATAATCCTGAATTCCAGAGTTTAATAAAGTCATTGCTGCAGGGGCTTAAGCTGGGTGTTCCGATTGCAACTACATTTAAGGTTCAAGCAGAAGATATGCGCCAGTTCCGTGAAGAGCAAGTAAAGGAGCTCGCAGCTAAAGCCTCTCCTAAAGTTACACTTGTAACCACATTTGTGGTAGCGCCTGTATCGATTCTTATGATTGCTGGATTGATGCTGCTTAATATGATTTATGGCGAGAACAGTATTTTTAAACTATTTAATTTATAAAAATGGAGGAATTAACCAATGAAAAAACTTACAGAAATTTACACAAGATGCTCAACGAAAGTAGAGGGTATGATTCGTAATGAAAGAGGTTCACAGACACTAGAGTGGATCGGAATTGCGGCGGTTGTGGTTATTATGGTAGGTGTCATCTCTACTGCATTTTCTAATGATACTTCGATTGGAACTACAGTTCTAAATAAAATTAAAACAATGATAGGTCAAATCGGCGGCGGATGAAAATAATAGAGAAGAAACATGTTTGGAGGTTAAGACGAAGCTTATGAGAATTAAAGTCATCCTACTTTTCTTCACTGTTCTTCTCTTCTTAGCGGCTTGCAGTGAAAAAGAGAATACTAGTGAAACTAAACAAAAAAATGACCCAGAAGAAAATGCGGAAGAACAGGTAGATAAAAAGGAAAACACAACCATTAGTGAGAGTGATTATTTTAAAAAGCTGCCAGAGATTCCTAAGAGTACTCTAGAAGTGGTGGAACAGACACCCGGAAAATATGCAAATCAAACTGTTTTCCAAGAAGGTGTCACAGAAAAGGTGAATCAGGAAATTAAAGAACTTCCTCCCCTGCCTGAAAATCCAACAGAGCAAGAATATGAAACATATTTCAAATATGTGTATTCATTAGCTGCAAATGATTTTCAAGATCCTGATGACTTAGTGAAAAAATGGGAATTTTCAATATTTGGAAGTTCCGATTTAAAGGATCCCAAATATCAATTTAAAGATAATTATAACGTTGAGATCATACTAGATTCGAGCGGCTCTATGGGTGCAGTAGTGGGCGGCAGAACCCAAATGCAGTTAGCGAAAGAAGCTATTAATGAATTTGTTGGGAGTTTACCTGAAGAAGTGAATATTTCTTTAAGAGTATATGGTCACAAAGGCACCGGAGATGACTCAGACAAACAAAAGTCCTGTTCAAGCATTGAACAAGTTTATGGGTTTGAACAATATGATTCCGGCGCATTTAATGAAGCACTTGAACAATTCCAACCTAGCGGCTGGACTCCCATTGCAAAAAGCTTAAAAGAATCATTTGAATCGTTTAAAAAATATGATCAAGAAACAAACACTAATCTAATTTACTTGGTGAGTGATGGAATTGAAACCTGTGACGGAGATCCAGTTAAAGTTGCTGATGAATTTGCGGGTTCCAATGTCTCTCCAATAATAAACGTAATTGGATTCAATGTAGATTCACAAGCTCAAGAACAATTGAAGGATGTAGCGGATTCCTCCAACGGAATTTATACAACTGTAGGAAATAAAGAACAATTAACGAATGAGTTTGACCGGGCTCAAGAAGTTTTATTACGTTGGGAAAGCTGGAAAGCGGATGCCTTAATTGATCTAGAAAGTAAAAAACTGGATAATGAGCTTGATATAAGCTCCTATTCTAATGACTGGAATTTTCTTAAAGAAGATCAAATGTTACGTATCAATGAGATACTTACTCTATTAAGAGAGCAAGATAAAATAAATTTGGATAATGAAGAAGAGCTCAAAAAAAGATCCTCGGAAGTCATCGCAGTTATTAACGAAGCTTACGATGAAATTGTTAATGATTTGAATACAACCAACAAAAAAGGAATTGAATCTTTAAAAGAATCGATAAACAAAAAATACAACAAGCAAGTGGAATAGTGTCTGTGCAAACATAGAATTCTACTTTCATAAGCTTACATCGATGAGTAAAGCATAAAGCCTTATAATCAGAAAGGAATTAAGAACGATGTTTGAAAAAATTACAAGTAAGGTTGTTGTAATAATCGCTCTACTCATCGTTCTTTTCCAATCATTTTCTTTTCCTATCTATGCAAGTGCAACAATACAGCCATGGAAAGGGAATCCATGGACAGGACAAGATTGGAAAGGTACCCCATGGGATGGGAAAGACCTTCAATGGGAAGGTGAGTCCTGGGAAGGAAATCCGTGGGAAGGCAAGTCCACAAACGGAAATGATTGGGAAGGAAACGGTACTGAAGGCCAAGGAACGAGCGGACAAGGGACAAACGGACAGTCTTGGGAAGGTTATCAGTGGACGAATGCTCCTTGGTATATGGATCCTTGGCTAAATAATGGTTGGACACCGAATGGATTTGAAGGTAGTCCTTTTAACGGAAATGGAACGAATGGCAATCCATTTAATGGAGATGGTACGTTAGCAAGTCCGTTTGAAGGGACTCCGACAGACTCAAGTGGAGGTGGCGGATCCGGAGCATTTTCAGGAAATCCGACAGACGTAAAGTTGCCAATGGGTTATGAGGTTGCTAAGTACATTTCGAATGATGTTATTGGCGGGCAAGTGAATTTGGCCAGCAATTTTATGAATTTTGATTTCGAGGCTAATCCAAATGGATTTAGGCCGGGAGCTACTTTTTTTTCTGCGCTAATGTTAAATGGAGTAAAGGTAGGGTTAGGGGACAAAACTCCTTGGTATGTTAATGGTATTGCAGATGCTCAAGATGGTACATTAAAGACAATAGATGCAGTTGGAGCATATAAAGACTACAAAATAATTCAAAATGCGAGGCAAGCAGCAGATGCAGGTAGAAGTATCAGAGGTGCGTTCCAGGTAGCTGAGAATTCAGATATCCTATCTCAACTCTCAAAAGTCGGTTCGATTTCTAAACTGAATATAGCAACTGCTGCAGTGGGGGCTGGTTACTCTGCATTTGAATTGGGCTTTAATGGAGCAAAAGCTTATGATGTCTTAAACTCTGATGTTGCAGGAAATAAAAAAGTCTCTGCAGTTGCCGAAGCCACAAGTAACTTAGGTGATTTAATGATGAATGCGGGAGTGGTCACTGCAGCATTCCCAGGTGGTCAAGCAGCAGGTGCTGTTATGATTGCAGGTGGAGCAGCTATATGGGGTGCTTCAAAGCTTACTAAACTAGTTGCAGATAACTGGCAAGGAGTTAAGAAATTTGCCAAAAATCCAATTAAAAGTACTTCTAAGGTAATTGGGAAAGGTATTAGTAAGGTAAAAGGCTGGTTCAGTTAACGAAAAATTTAATAAGTGCCTGGAGGATGATCTAATCCTCTAGGCAATCTTTTAAAAAGGAAGTTATAAATGAATCTAAATATTTTAAGCAAAAAAGCAAACAAATATAAGAAATTCCTGGAAAACCAAGTGATCATTAATCCTTTTGCTTACCAGGTAAATAATGTGGATTATTTTTTGGTTATCTATCAAAGAGGTCAGAATTTTAAGGGTTATTCAGTAATTTCGGAAAGTGAATACTCGAAACAAGATGCAATAAAAGCTTTTGAAAAGCTTATCGTGTTTACGGTATTTGGAAATAACTTATTTGATATCGAAGAAGCGAAAATGAAGCTATCCCCTGATTCTTTTAAGAATATAAGAAACGTAATAGAATCTTACTTAGATAAAAATTACAATGACAACTTGTTAAGAGGAAAAGAATACTTACTAAAACAAGAAAGTATTTTAGGGGAAATTCAGACTCGTATTAAAAATTATGTAAGTCATTATGATAATAAGATTTTGGTCAATCATAAAATTGATGAAAATGAAATTTATACTCTTTGGGAAGTACTTTCTCATTTAAATAGACTGCAATATTTACAAGCTAAAGAGATGATAGAATATTTCGATGCTGTAAAGTTGATGTATAAAGAGATGGAGATCCTAAATTTAGTAGATAAACTTTCAAATTTTGATAAAACAGTTCTAAAAGAAATGCAAAAAGATATTAAAGATGTAAAGAGAGACATTAAGTCATTAGATGTTGAGCAGCAAATTTCAGATTTACCTGTTAACGAACAGATAGAGTATTTGGTGAAAGAGTTTGAAAAGGCAGGAAAAGAAAAATTACCGAGATACAAACAAGATCTGCGTTACCCCAAACCCTGAGGTGAGAATTCATGGATAAACCAATAAGATACACTTTCTCATTTATAGGGGAAAGATTTGAAAAGATTCTTCTAATTATTTTATGCGTACAGTTACCTTTATTGCTGCTGCATTCTTTCATTACAAATTATATCTACGCCATAACTCCAAATGTTGGAACAATCTATTCCGTCGCAGACATTTATTATGCTTTGCTTACGATCCTAATTTTTATCTACGCTCAAGTTCCTTTTGTGAAATTTACATTCAACGAACTTGAAGGCAGGGAAGATTCCTTAAGAAACGCCTTTTACACGTTTGTGGTTAATGGGTTTCCTATCTTTGTTTTTGCCTGTCTGATTAGTATTCTAGCTATTTTAGGATTTGCATTATTTATTATTCCAGGAATAATTATTTTGACTGTATTTATTACAGCTCCAATTATTGCGATTGTGGATGACAAATCCGTATGGAAATCGATTAAAGAATCAGGTCTATTATTTAAGAAGAAATTCATCAAGATTATTCTTTTAATATCTTTATGGGGTATTGTGGAAATGGTAATTGGAATAGTTTTAAACGGATTGATCTTAAGAATAACCTCATCGTACGCTGCAATCGCAGGTGTTCAGATGATTACAAATATGATCTTTTATCCAATCTTCTTAATTTTATTAACTACTTATACGCTGAAGTGGAGAGCTGGATTAAGAAAGCTTGTATAGTCGGGATGGGTGAATAGCAAATGAGAAGAATCATTGAAAAAATAAAAAATGAAAAAGGTTCATCTACAATTGAATTCCTTGGTATCCTCCCACTTATTTTCGTAGTAGTGATGATTTCCTGGCAGCTGATTGTAAGTGTTCAAGCTGTAGTGGTTGCACAATCTGCAGTGAATGAAGCAGCTAAGGTCTATTCTATAACTGAAAATTCCTCTGAAGCCTCACAGGCGGCTCAAAATATTGTAGCTGCCGGGGGATCTTACCTTACTTTCAATGGAGCATCCGGTATGACGCAGAAGGACTTTACAGCAAACGTCAGTGTATCTATAGATTTGGTGTTTCTTCCTAAGAAGATCATGCCAGGTAACGCTACCCCATCTATTTCATACACCTCAAAGGCTACTGGTAAGGTGATTAAGAATGAAAGCTAGAATACTAGATATTGTTAGGCAAGAGAGAGGAAATGCAGCCCTTCTTATGATTGGTCTTCTCAGCATAATGATGGTTTTATTTATATTTGTTTTCAACCTCACAAAAATATTTGCCGTTAAGGAAGAAGCCAGCACGACTGCCCAGCAAGCGAGTTTAGCGGCTACATCAGTACTTTACTCTCAGGTTGATGAGGTAATAGAAGAATATGAGGAAACTCTTGAAGGTACAATTGATAAAATTCCGGAATCAATTGAAATGAAGATTCAGAAGAAAGAAATTGAGCTCCGATCATCTTCTAGTTATGATGATTATTCTGACAATGAAATCAAACTGGAAGCGATGGATATTGTAATTACAGAGGAGTTACAGCATGGAGTGGGTAAGGACAAGCTGCATGATATGTTGAATGAAGAACTTTATCAATCCACCTTAAAAGACATGCAAGCACAAGCCCAAACGACTATTGTACAAAACAACGGAAATTTAACAGGAGCCGAACTGGTTATAGATAATGGTCAGGTGTTTGTCCGTGCATCCAATACGGTAGAAGGAACATCGTATAAAGGTTTCTTTACTGATTTAAAAGAAGATCTCTTTCAAACTGCAGGAGGACCTAAGATCGATTTCCTAACCGAATTAAGGAATTTTAATGTAGAAGTAGAAAGGTCGCTTGATTATTAACAATGACGGGAGAGGCTACAATGTCCAAAAAAGAAAAACGCTGGAGAAGGTTTTACTTGTTTCTAATGATCTTTTTCTACGCAATTTATGTACCGGTATCAGTATTCGAATGGCTGGCGGGAGATGGCGGACTTCCATTAACAGCAGTAGTCGTGGGGATTGCATTGCCCTATATGAGAAAGAATCATTTACATCAGATTCAGATGAAGGAGAATGCGGAAGCTTGAATGTATAAGTTCAAGCTTTTTTTCACAAGAAAAGACGTCCATCTTAAGGGAAAATGCATGCTGCTTTTGTATACAGATTAATAAGTAAAAATGAGATACCTAAAACATCAGATTCCGTGTAATTATCTTATCCGCGTATAAGGAGGTGATTGCATGAAAAATAAACCGGTCACTTTTAAAGACAGCAGGATTGTTCAAACAACTTTTCTGCTGATATTAATGGGATTTTTAGTTAGCTTTGTACCTGAAGAAAACTGGTCTCTACTAGCGGTAAATATGTGCCTTGCTGGATTATGCTGTTTGATATTTTTTGTGTTTTGGTTAAAGACAAAACATGAAAGTAAGCGATACTTTTCCTTACTATCCTATGTAATGATTATTGCGTTGTCCATCTACTTTGTTATTCCGTTTTTCAGAGTGTTCGCAGGTCAGCTTATATCTTGGCTGGGAATGGTATTGATCATCGTTATGATTATATTGCCTTTCCTTAATCGGGAGTTTATAGCAACAGGGTTTGTAAACCCTTCTAAAAATCGTATTGGCAAGTTCTTTTTTACAGCTACCGCCTTCATCGTAGGGTTTGGTGGGATATTTTTTGCTACCATAAACTTCTCAGAAAATCCTGATGCGATCGCCCTTTCGTCTTTCTTTTTCATCTTTGCCCTATTATTCCTATTCATTGCCCCAGTATTGTTAATTAAGCCTAGTCGGGTAAAGGAGTTGGAGAAATGATGAATGAGGAATCGCGATTGTCAGAAAAAAACGACCTATCATTTAAAGAAAGCCGAATTCTTCATGTGGCTGTTTCCGTTGTGATCGTTACTTTTTTATTCAGTGCTTTACCTGAATGGTCTGTTCCACAATTTAGAGTAAATGCGGTTATCTCATTTGTATTGCTAATGATAAATGTTGTGTCTTGGAAGACAGTCGAACTTAAAGTGAGGTATTTCTCTATTCAGAGTTACTGCCTGCTCTTTTGTTTGTCCCACTTATTTGTACAGCCAATCATTAAATATTTCTGGCAGGAGGGTAATGGTGCCTGGATCTACTTTGCGTCGTGTTGGATCGTCGGCTTTGTTTTATTGCATTTTTTCAGGGAAGGTCTATTTCAGGCTTTTTCAAAACACTACGAGAGCAAGTTTAGCATTGGCTATCATCTGGCTGTTTTTAGCTTTTTGCTGTTGTTCCAGTGATCGGTGGCGTTATTAAAGTCTGTATGTGGAGCTTCAATTCATCATCCCAAAAGAAATTGGCGGATACTTCAAGCGTGCTGCCATAAGTGAAAGCGACCGGGATGAAAGAATCCATAATCTATCTTTCACTAAAGAAGAACTTCAGAACCCAGAGAACATCAAAAATAAGCTGATGGCACTCCTGGAAAATACAGAAATACCGAAAGAATTAAGAGTTTAATCAAACGTTTGTTTAAAAAGGTAGAAGTCTAATAACTGAAGTACAAAGCTTAGAAAAAACCACTCATCATTGAGTGGTTTTTTCAAATGGATCAATAATTTTTTTCAATCTTTTGTTTTATCGTTTCAATTTTTTCAGGAACTACATAGAGATAGTCAATCAAGGCTTCTAACAATTCTATCAGCAGTTCTGCTGTTTTGTCATCGATCTCCTTTTCCAGCTCAAGCATTTGAAAAAATGGGCTTTCTGGACGAGTGAGTTGGCTTAATGTTTGAATGGGTGATGATAAATCTACATTCTTTGGCAGCTGCTCAAATTGCTCTGATAAAGTCTGGCTTTTTGCTTTTTCCGCGTTCAGGTTTTTTACTAAACTTTCAAGAACCCGCTTTGTCATGACAGCCGTTGCTGAATGATCATTTGACTGGTTCACATTTAGAGCGGAACGATAAGACCTTACAAGGTCCTGCGAAATTCGCTTGTTATCTTGAATTTTATCAAGAGGACCATTTGTTACATGTGGATCATAGACGTGGACGGTGACTTCTTTCGTCTGGTTCGTTGAAATTTCCTTGATCATCAAAATAAAAGTAGAGGGTTTTTTGCACGCAGAACAAATTCCCTCTGAAAAAACCCCGGTTTTAATCTGATAAAAATTCGCTTTTAATGCAAATTCTCCTTGTTTACGGCAATGTGGGCACTGTGTCCGGACCTTTTTGGGGACTTTTAAGTATCCGTACTGTGTGGATGATAGTATAGATCCAGGCGTAATTTCTCTCATTTCAACCTCCTAAACAGCAAAGATTTTTCGTTTTATTGTAAAAGTATGAAAAATCATACAATTACTTCTATATAAAATTATAACTTTATAAGTCTAGACAACAAGCTTCAATAAATGGAAAATGAAACCATTTTTAATAAGAATACTAACTATCTAGATATATGTCTATTAAGAAGATTCGAACAAATAGTTCAAAATATTGGGGTAATCTCTATTACAGATAGCACAAAACTCTCTTTCAATGGCAGTCCGCAGAAAACAGCTAGGGAGGCCCTTCTAATCAAAAGTTTGTTTAATAATCTTATTATTGTTTTGGCTTGTTCCAGCAGTTGATTGGAGTGCAAGACGAAGACTCCTGCGGGAGAAGTGGCCAATGTGAGACCTGTCCAGCTACGGGGCTTAGAGGCACATGTCATAAGTCAAACCGACCAGAAGGCAAAGAACGCCTTCGTGGCCGATTCGCCTTACGCCACCCGCCTCTGAGCAAAGCCCCTCCGCTTTTCTGCCCGCTGGCGAAGCCGAGGAGGCTCATGGGTCACCCGCGGAAAGCGAAGTCTTGCACGGAAATCAACTGCGGTGTTTATTGGGACCCTTAAAGTTAAAAGAAATTTTGCCCTTTTGAAATCCTTCCCCAACCAAAACATTCGGAAAAACCGCTATAATTGGGTAGAATAGAAACAATGGTTTTATTGACTAACGGTTGGAATGTAGAAGGAGAGAAATCATGACACATTTTACAGATGATAGCTTAGCTTTGCATACAGATTTGTATCAGATCAATATGACGAAGGCCTATTGGGATGATGACTTCCATAATCGAAAGGCTGTTTTTGAGGTGTTCTTTCGAAAGCTGCCTTTTGGGAATGGATATGCGGTGTTTGCCGGCTTGGAACGTGTGATAGAGTATGTGAAAAATATTCATTTCAGTGATAGTGATATTGAGTATTTGAGAGAGCTGGGGTATGAGGAAGAGTTCCTGGCGTATTTGAAGGATCTTCGATTCACCGGGACGATTCGTTCCATGAGGGAGGGGGAGCTTGCGTTTGCGAATGAGCCTCTCTTGCGGATCGAAGCACCTCTTGCACAGGCGCAGCTTCTCGAGACGGCAATCCTGAATATCATTAACTATCAAACATTGATTGCGACAAAAGCGAACCGGATCAAGCAGGTCGTTCATGATGAGGTTGTGATGGAATTCGGTACCCGCCGTGCGCATGAATTGGATGCAGCGATCTGGGGAACGCGTGCGGCTTTCATCGGCGGATTCGATGCCACCAGTAATGTCCGTGCCGGAAAAATCTTCGGCATGCCTGTTTCAGGGACACACGCCCACTCATTGGTCCAGGCGTACCAGGATGATTACACTGCCTTCCATAAGTACGCTGAGAGCCATAAGGATTGCGTGTTCCTGGTCGATACGTATGACACGTTGAAATCCGGCGTACCGGCCGCAATCAAGGTCGCGAAAGAGCTTGGCGATAAGATCAATTTTAAGGGGATCCGCCTCGACAGCGGGGATATGGCTTACTTATCAAAGAAGGCCCGTAAGATGCTGGATGAAGAGGGTTTTACCGAAACGAAGATCATTGCCTCCAATGATTTAGATGAATACACGATCCTGAACTTGAAGGCTCAGGGAGCGCAGATTGATGTATGGGGAGTCGGTACGAAGTTGATCACGGCGTACGATCAGCCGGCGCTCGGTGCTGTGTACAAGCTTGCTTCGATCGAGAACGAACAGGGGGAGATGGAGGATTCCATCAAGATCTCCAGTAATGCGGAAAAAGTTTCGACTCCCGGGTTGAAAAAGGTTTATCGCATCATCAATAAGGTTAATCATAAATCAGAGGGGGATTATATCACGCTTGAACATGAAAATCCCCAAAACGAAGACCGCCTCAAGATGTTCCATCCGGTTCACACGTATATCAGCAAGTTTGTGACGAATTTTGAAGCGAGAGAGCTTCATGTCGATGTATTCAAAGACGGGCAGCTAATATATGAGACACCGTCCCTTCAGGAGATGAGGGGTTTTGTCAACGAGAACCTTGAACTGCTTTGGGATGAATACAAGCGTTCGATGAACCCAGAGGAATATCCGGTGGATTTGAGTGATGAATGCTGGACAAATAAGATGAACCTCATTCAAAAAGTGAAAGCCGAAGTAAAGGAACGGTTCCATTCCGGCAGTTAATACGAGTTGTGATGGGGTAAGATAAACAGGTATACTTGATGTAACAAAACCTAACATGGAGTGTGAAAGTATGGATTCTCTTCAAAAACAGATTGTAGAAGAAATGATGGTAACTCCCGATTTCGATCCCAAGAAGGAAATACGCCGCAGTATAGATTTCATGAAAGAATACTTAAAGAAGCATTCATTTTTAAAAAGTATGGTGCTCGGTATTTCAGGTGGACAGGATTCTACTTTATTAGGAAAGCTTGCCCAGATGGCAGTGGATGAACTAAACCAAGAAAAGGGTTCTGATGAGTATGCTTTCTATGCGGTGCGCCTTCCTTATGGTGAACAGGGCGATGCGCAGGACGCGATTGATGCCGTTGAGTTCATAAGCCCGTCTGTTCCCGTAACTGTAAACATCCAGGCTGCAGTGGACGCAAGTTACTCAACCTTGAAGAAGGCCGGCATCGAAATGTCAGATTTTGTTAAGGGGAATGAAAAGGCGCGTGAACGCATGAAGGTTCAGTTCGCAATCGCCGCGATGAAGAATGGTGTCGTCCTTGGAACGGATCATTCAGCCGAAGCGGTCACAGGCTTCTATACGAAGTTCGGTGATGGAGCGGCTGATCTTGTACCTCTGTTCCGTCTCAATAAACGTCAGGGGAAAGCGATGCTGAAAGAGCTTGGCTGTCCTGAGCACCTTTACAAGAAGAAGCCGACAGCTGATCTGGAAGATGATAAGCCGTTGATTCCGGACGAGGAAGCGCTGGGTGTGACGTATGATCAGATCGATGACTTCCTCGAAGGGAAAGAGGTTCCTCAGGAAGCAAGGGAAACGATCGAGAAACATTATCTGAAGTCACAGCATAAGCGTAATCTGCCGGTTACGGTATTTGATGATTTTTGGAAATAAGACTAAAGAAAAGCCGATTCTCATATGATTGAGGGTTGGCTTTTTTATGTTCATTTGTAATTGATAATGAGAATTTCAGTTTATTGTACCTAGTGAAGGTGAAGGTCAGGTTGAAGATGAATACATATGCTAAAAACGTTATGTGAAAGATTAACATCTGTTTTTAAAAGATTTTTGATCAAAATTAAAAGATTAATGCCCAAAACTCAAAGATTAATGGGTGAAACTAAAAGATTAACATACAAAACTCGAAGAATTCATACCCATCCCATGACTCCTGCCCCTGTGGTGCAGTCAATATCCTTCCATTTAGAGATTATGCCCGAAAGAGCGAACCCTACCCAATGATTTTAACGCCCAATTCCGGTTGATATGACAAATTTCCTAAAAATTCGTATTATTTTTTCCTCAAAATGGAGGATTTTTGGGAATCAAAACGAAAGTATTAATAGTTAAAGAGAAAAAACATATAAAAGGGATACAGGAGGGGTCATATGACGCAAGAAGATTTAAACCCGAAACTGCAAAATGTCGTTGAAAATATAGAGAAAGTCATGATTGGGAAGAGAAAGGTAGCGGAATTGAGTGTAGTGGCTTTATTGGCTGGCGGCCATGTGCTGCTTGAGGACGTCCCGGGTGTCGGAAAGACGATGATGGTCAGGGCGCTTGCCAAATCTGTCGGGGCTAGCTTTAAGCGGATTCAGTTTACGCCGGATCTTCTTCCTTCGGATGTCATCGGGGTATCGATCTACAATCCGAAGGAAATGGAATTCAACTTCAGGCCGGGCCCGATCATGGGGAATATCGTTTTAGCTGATGAAATCAACCGTACGTCCCCGAAGACGCAGTCAGCACTGCTTGAAGGGATGGAAGAAGGAAGTGTGACCATCGACGGGAATACCCGCAGACTCGATAAGCCTTTTTTCGTTATGGCAACACAGAACCCGATTGAGTATGAAGGGACGTATCCGCTTCCGGAAGCTCAGCTTGACCGTTTCCTTTTAAAGATGAAGATGGGATATCCGGAGCCTGCGGAAGAGATGGAAGTGCTGCACCGGGCACAGAAGAATCCTCCGATTGATGATCTGGAGGCGGTCATGACTCTGGAAGAGCTGCGTTACCTTCAGGAAGAAGTGAAGGAAGTATTGGTGGATGACACCATTAAGAAATATATCGTGGATATTGCTGGCCGTACGAGAATCCATGCGAATGTGTATCTTGGAGCAAGCCCCCGCGGCTCGATTGCATTGATGAAGGCGTGTCAGGCATATGCATTCTTAAGAGGAAGAGATTATGTGGTTCCTGATGATGTTCAATTTCTTGCGCCATTTGTGTTTGCGCACAGAATTATCATGAAGTCGGAAGCCCGTTATGAGGGTATCACGCCGGAAGAAGTGGTGGAACGAGTGATGGCGCGCATTCCTGTACCTGTTCAAAGGCTTGTGAGATAGTATGAAGAACAAACTTAAGGTACTTAAGCCGATAGGCAAGCTTTTGCTTCTTCTTCTTTTAATTGCCATCACGTTTACGTATGCGATGTTTCAAGGTGGATTTGTGAGCTGGTTTTTATTTTACAGCTTCCTCCCTTTTGCTCTGTATTCGCTGCTCGTATTCATGTACCCGCTTTCCGATTTTTACGTGGAAAGAAGGTTTGAATCTGTCGAATACAAGGCGGGGGATGAACTTAAGGTGACGCTGACGCTGAGAAGGAAGCTGCCTTTTCCGCTTTTTTATATGATTCTTGAAGATGTCGTAACAGAGTCTCTTTTCCAGCAGTCTCAGTTTCAAAAAGCCAAATCAATGATTTATCCGGGATTCAGGAAGGAAATAAAGCTGTCTTATTATATAGACGAGCTTCCCCGAGGTGAACATATTTACTCTGCAGTGCGCCTTAAGACTGGCGACTTCTTTGGGGTATTTGAAAAAGATGTGGTCATAGACTGCAAGGATCAGCTGCTGGTTTACCCTTCGTTCGTCGAGGTTCCTTACAGACCGCTTGAGAATCGTTACGACCAAGGGATGACTTCGTCCAATGTGAAGATACAGAAGGATACGACGATGGCAACGGGTGTCCGGTCGTATCAGCCGGGGGACCGCTTTTCCTGGATTCATTGGAAATCGTTTGCCCGCACAAATGAACTGATGACGAAGGAATTTGAAGAGCGCCAGTCGCACGATGTACTCATCGTTCTCGACCGTGAGTATTCCTCTGCTTTTGAACCGATGGTCACCTTCACTGCTTCTGTCATTCGTTCCATTATTAAAAAAGGTGCACAGGTTGGGTTGGTTTCAATCGGGAAAGAACATCAATCATTTCCGATAAGAGGCGGTGATGAGCATCAAGGGCAGCTCTTCTATCATTTGGCGAAGGTCCAGCCGGACAGCCGTTTTGAACTGGGGAAAATACTCCAGGGTGAAGGGCTGAACTACTCTCAGTCTGCAGCTGTCTTCTTTGTTACAGCGTCCGTGTCGAAAAAAATGATCATGAGTGTCAATAATTATTCGAAACGCAACAGTTCAGTCGTTATTTTCCTGGTCAAGTCAAAAGGGGAGTCTTACACTTCCGAGGAAAAAGCATTGAATGCATACGCAGCCTCACGCGGAATCTGGCTGAAGGTGTGCTATGAAGGCGATTTCTCATCTGCCTTTTCGGAGGTGAAGCGCGCATGAGGGGAAAAGCATCTGCCAACCGATTTTATTCCGTCTTGATTTATCTGTTCGGATTCCTGCTTTTATGGGAGTGGCTGAAACCTTTGAAGGTCGTAACCGATACAGGTGATTTGACGTATTTTATCATCTTTATTGCATTGGCACTGACCCTATCCTACTTTGGGGTTCATTATTTGCTGTCGGGCACTGTTAAAGCCATCTTTATCATGGTCTCTTTACATGCCCTGTATTTTCCGGGATCGTTGTTCGATCTCACATGGCTTGGGGTATTCGCTAAAGACCTGTGGCATAACTTAGGTCTCACGATAGGCAGGGATTGGTCCGATTTGTCATTCTTCTTTCGAAGCCTGCTGTTCTTTATCCTGCTGTGGCTGATGACTTATCTGATTTATTACTGGCTGTCGGTCAGGAAAGCGATCTTGCTTTTTTATATCATGACGGTCACGTATATCAGCGTCATGGATACGTTTACGGTGTATGAGGGAGACAAAGCGATCATCCGTGTCGTAGTGTTTGGTTTCCTGCTTATGGGACTGCTCGCTCTTGAGCGGTTGATCCAGGGTGAAAAGCTGCTTGGTTCAAAAATGAGCAGGCACCGGTGGATTGTGCCGCTTACGGTGTTGCTTGGAGTCAGCTCGATTGCCGCTTTTGCGGCACCAAAGGCCGATCCCATCTGGCCGGACCCGGTTCCGTATATTAAATCCTTTGCAGAGGGTTCCGGTGGATTGAAGGGTGTCAGCAAGCTGGGCTATGATACGGACGATTCAAAGCTCGGCGGTCCATTCATCGGTGATCCGACCGTGGTCTTCACGGCTGAGGTGACAAGGGAACATTATTGGAGAATCGAAACGAAAGATTTGTATACGGGAAAAGGGTGGGAGCAATCCATGGAAGAGGAGGCAGGAGTCCCTTTCCGTTCGGCTGAGGAGCTTCCGTTTGCCCTAAACCCTAAAAATGAAGAGCGTGAACTTCAAACTGAAAAAGTCATGATCGAAGAAGCGTACCCTCATGTGGTATATCCTTACGGGGTTGAAAAGGTGACCGGGAATGAAGAAGGCTCGTTCGAATTCATGCCGGTCAATGAGAAAATCAGAAGCCTTAATGAATCCGGTGATCCTGAAAGGTTAGATGAGTATACTCTTGATTATCGTCACCCTTCTTATTCTCAAAAACGAATGAGGGCGGCAAACGCAGAACAGGAAGCCATGCAGGTTCCTGAGTTTGTGGACAGATACACGCAAATTCCTGCTTCCACACCGCAGAGGGTAAAGGATTTGGCGATTGAAATCACTCAGGACGAAGCTGACTGGTATGACAAAGTACGTGCCATTGAAGGGTATTTTGAAAAAGAGGCTTTTGTTTATGATCAATTCGACGTCCCAGTTCCTGAGGGAGATCAGGACTATGTCGATCAGTTCCTGTTTGAAACGCAAAAGGGATATTGTGATAACTTCTCGACATCAATGGTCGTCATGGTCAGGTCCCTCGGTATTCCCGCCCGCTGGGTAAAAGGATACACTGAAGGGGATTACAGCCGCCAGATTGATTCAGAGTACAAGCTCTATGAGGTCTCGAATAATAATGCCCACTCCTGGGTAGAAGTATTTTTCCCTGAAGTCGGCTGGGTTCCATTTGAACCGACGGTCGGGTTCAACGGCAACATAGCGTATGAGTATGATTTGGACCTTGAAGATTCAGAAGATGAAGACCAGGCGCCAGTGCCTGAAAAAGAAACGCCTAAAAAACCTATGCAGCCAGATGTTGAAGAAACATCAAACGGGAGCGGTTTTTCTTTCAAGGACCTTTGGGAGGATATTAAAACATTCTTTGCAGAAAACTGGGGTAAAATCCTGATTGGTTTCTTACTATTGATTTTGGCCGCTGCACTTGCTTATATTTTCAGAAGACGCTGGCTTCCTTACTTCCTGATCTTCTATTACCGGAGAAGAAAGTCTGAAGATGTTTATTCCGAAGCCTTTATCTCATTGGTGAAACAATTAGGAAGATATGGATTAAAAATGCAGGACGGGCAAACTCTCAGAGGGTTCTCCCGCTACATCGATTCCTTCTTTGGAACCTATGAAATGACGAGTTTGACCAACCGTTACGAGCGCACATTATATGGTCACAAGCCCGATCGGGAAGATTGGGTGAAGATGAGAGAATTATGGGAAAATTTAATTAAAAGAACAACTGGTTGACCGCTTCATCAACAAGGTTTAAAATGATGTCAAATTAATAATAGAGTTCGTTAGCATCCTTCGTATATCCTCGATAATATGGTTCGAAAGTTTCTACCCGGTCACCGTAAATGACTGGACTATGAAGGCAGTGTTCTATTTCGACATCTTTGCATGCCAAAAAACTAGAATCCTGCCTTTTTCACAGGCGGAGTCTAGTTTTTTTGCTTTTTAGAGGTCATTTTATGGTTGGGGATTAACAGTAAACTAAAAGCTTGTTGTATATTATTTTAGGATTGCTTGTTGGTTTTCGGATCCAGCTTTTGATTGGAGTGCAAGACGAAGACTCCTGCGGGAAAAGTAGCTAATGTGAGACCCCGCAGGGAGGTACGACCGAGGAGGCTCACGGGCTACCCGCGGAAAGCGAAGTCTTGCCCGGAAATCAAAAGCGGTGTTGAGGGGACCATTCTTTAAAAAAGAATTGCTAACAAAAGGATGTATTTGTGGATGGTAAGGGAATCATACACAAAAGAGAGATAAATAAATGGATGAGGTGAACTGAATGCTAGGTAAAGAGGAATTGCATAATCAGGAAATGATCGTCGTTTTAGACTTTGGAAGTCAGTATAATCAGTTAATCACACGAAGAATTCGTGAGTTCGGGGTGTACAGCGAACTTCACCCGCATACCATCACTCTTGAGGAAATCCAGGAAATGAATCCGACTGGAATCATTTTCTCCGGCGGTCCGAACAGCGTATATGGTGAGGATTCTTTCCGTTGTGATGAGCGAATTTTTGACCTGGACATTCCGATTCTTGGTATCTGCTACGGCATGCAGCTGATGACGATGCATTTCGGCGGTAAGGTAGAGCGTGCCAAACACCGTGAATATGGTAAAGCAGCCATCAATATCGAGAAAACATCAAAGCTCTTCTCCGGTCTTGAAGATGAGCAAGTTGTTTGGATGAGTCACGGGGACCTTGTCGTTGAAGCTCCAGAAGGCTTTGATGTAAATGCGACAAACCCATCATGTCCGATTGCGTCGATGAGCAACGAAGAGAAAAATCTTTATGCCGTTCAATTCCACCCGGAGGTACGTCATTCTGTTCACGGGAATGAAATGCTAAAGAATTTCGTATTTGAAGTGTGCGGCTGTGAAGGCGACTGGACGATGGAAAGCTTCATCGATATGGAAATGGACAAAATCCGTCAGATCGTCGGAGATAAGAAAGTGCTTTGTGCCCTTAGCGGCGGAGTGGATTCCTCTGTCGTAGCAGTCCTTATCCATAAAGCGATCGGTGATCAGTTAACATGTATTTTCGTTGATCATGGTCTTCTTCGTAAGGGGGAAGCGGATAGTGTGATGAAAACCTTCTCTGAAGGATTCAACATGAACGTGATCAAAGTGGATGCACAGGATAGATTCCTTGATAAGTTGAAAGGTGTTTCCGACCCTGAACAAAAACGTAAAATCATCGGTAACGAGTTCATCTACGTATTTGATGACGAAGCGACTAAGTTAGAAGGAATTGAATTCCTTGCGCAAGGAACCCTTTATACAGATATCATCGAAAGCGGGACAGCGACTGCCCAAACTATCAAGTCCCACCATAACGTTGGCGGACTGCCTGAAGATATGCAGTTCACTTTGATCGAACCTTTAAATACTTTATTTAAAGATGAAGTGCGTGCGTTAGGTTCGGAACTTGGTATTCCGGACGACATCGTTTGGAGACAGCCGTTCCCGGGTCCTGGTCTGGGCATCCGCGTTCTTGGAGAAATTTCTGAGGAGAAGCTTGAAATCGTGCGTGAATCCGACTATATCCTTCGCGAAGAAATCAAGAAAGCCGGCCTTGACCGCGATATCTGGCAGTACTTCACCGTCCTTCCTGATATTCGCAGTGTGGGTGTCATGGGAGATGCCAGAACCTATGATTACACAATCGGAATCCGTGCCGTTACATCGATTGACGGTATGACTTCCGACTGGGCGCGTATCCCGTGGGATGTTCTTGAGAAAATTTCGACCCGTATCGTAAACGAAGTCGATCACATTAACCGTGTGGTGTATGATGTGACGAGTAAGCCGCCTGCTACAATCGAGTGGGAGTAAACCATCGATAAATATATAAAAAAGGGTAATTGATACCCGCTTTGAATTTAAACCGAACATTTTATAATTAATTTTATAAAATGTTCGGTTTTCATATTGACCATCACGTCGTTCGTTGGTACAATAGTCATGTCATAATAAATCTTATATTTTTTGTTACGTCGTATAATTTCGGGAATAGGGCCCGAGCGTTTCTACCAAGCTACCGTAAATGGCTTGACTACGAGGTGATTGATGGAAGGACTTCGGCATATACACATACGTCCTATCTGTTTTTTATCTTATAGTCAAAGCTCTGAACTTTCGGTAGTTCAGAGCTTTTTTTATTTGAAATCTGCGACGCATAAGGGAGGACTACAGAAATGAAGAATTTCTTTCAGTTTGAACAACTGGGGACGAATTACAGAAGAGAGATCATCGGGGGACTGACAACCTTCCTGTCAATGGCTTATATATTGGTTGTCAACCCGTTAACGTTGACACTTCAATCAGTACCGGATCTTCCGGATAGCATGAGAATGGACTCAGGTGCAGTATTTGTGGCCACAGCTTTGGCTGCGGCAATCGGATCATTGATCATGGGGCTCCTTGCCAAATACCCGATCGCTCTTGCACCGGGAATGGGACTTAATGCATTTTTCGCTTATACGGTTGTTTTAACAATGGGTGTATCCTGGCAATCAGCTTTAACAGGTGTTTTAATTTCGGGATTGATCTTTATCGTGTTGACCTTGACAGGTGTCAGGGAAAAAATCATTAACTCGATTCCAGCAGAACTGAAGTATGCAGTTGGAGCGGGTATCGGACTTTTTATTACATTTATCGGTTTTCAAAATGCGGGGATCATAGTGAATAATGATGCTGTCCTTGTTGGACTTGGTGACCTTACTCACGGGAATACGTTATTGGCTATATTCGGCATCATCCTTACAGTGATATTGATGACAAGAGGCGTAAAAGGCGGAATCTTCATCGGTATGGTGGCTACAGCCATCGTAGGGATGTTAATGGGGTTGATTGATACTCCACATAAAGTGGTAGATGCTGCACCGAGCCTGGCGCCTACTTTCGGGGCAGCGCTTGATCCGCTGTTCAATGATGCAGGAAGTATTTTTACCATCCAAATGCTTGTCGTTGTATTGACATTCTTATTCGTGGATTTCTTTGATACTGCAGGTACACTCGTGGCAGTTGCTAATCAAGCAGGTTTAATGAAAAATAACAAGCTTCCACGTGCAGGAAAAGCACTATTCGCTGATTCTTGTGCAACAGTGGTAGGGGCTATCCTGGGTACATCCACTACAACTTCTTATATTGAATCCTCTGCAGGGGTTGCAGCAGGAGCAAGAACGGGATTTGCATCAGTCGTTACTGCGGTTCTATTCGTACTGTCGATCTTCTTCTTCCCATTACTCGATGTCATCACGGCTCCAGTTACGGCACCGGCGCTTATCATCGTAGGTGTGCTGATGGTATCATCCTTAGGTGAGATTGATTGGAAGAAATTCGAAGTGGCCGTTCCGGCATTCTTGACGATCGTTGCCATGCCGCTGACTTACAGTATCGCAACAGGTATTGCAATCGGGTTTATCTTCTATCCGATCACGATGATCATGAAGGGCCGCGCAAAAGAAATCCATCCGATCATGTACGGACTGTTCGTTATCTTTGTTCTGTATTTTATATTTATCGCTTAATAAACTTTCAATATCTTCGAAAATATTATTGAAGAATGTATAGTTATCACATTAAAAGCTGATCTCTTGTTGGAGGTCAGTTTTTTATTTTTAGGCCCATTATTAATTTTAGTTCAATCCAGCTGTTGATTGGAGTGCGAGACGAAGACTCCTGCGGGAAAAGCGAGACTGATGAGACCTCGCAGGAGCATAGCGACGAGGAGGCTCAGTGTCCGCCCGCGGAAAGTGAAGTCTTGCACGGAAATCAAAAGCGGTGTTCAAGAGCCGTTTTATATATGAATAGCTATAAAAAAGAGGATGTAAGAAGAAAGAAGAGAATGTAATACTAAAGGGGATTATATTTAATTGAAATATATGTTCATTTTCGTTAAAATCATGAAATCGGATACTGTCGAAATTGGTCGAAATGATGGGGAGAATTCATATGTCTACTTTGAGTGTAAAAAAAGCATTGAACAACAACGTTCTAATCGCCGAGCATGAGAGCTATGGGGAAGTTGTGCTGATTGGAAAAGGGATTGGGTTTAACCGTAAAAAAGGAGACCCTATTCAAAATGATATAGCCGAAAAAATGTTCGTCCTGAAAGGAGAGAAAGAGCAGGAACAGTACAAAAACCTGCTGCCATTCCTTGATGAGAATATTTCCAACGTGATCATCTCCGCTATTGAACTCATACGTGAACGGACGAATTCGTTTTTGAATGAACATATCCATATCGCCCTGACCGACCATATACTCTTTGCCATCAATCGACTGATGAGAGGGATGGAGATCAGAAATCCCTTTTTAGTAGAAACGAGAACTCTCTATCCATTTGAATATGAAATAGCCCGAGAGGTTGTCGGGATGATCAATGATATGACAGATGTGAATTTGCCTGAAGGGGAAGTGGGATTCATTGCCCTTCACATTCACAGTGCAATGATGAATAAAGATCTTTCTGAAGTGAATCAGCACTCTCAGTTGATTTCCAGGCTCACAACCATGATCGAACAGCAGCTGGATGTCAAAATCAACAAAGAAAGTGTAGATTATATGAGGCTTGTCCGTCATATTCGATATACAATCGAGCGGGTCCTGCGTGAAGAACGTGTCGAGGAACCGGAAAAAATCGCAAAACTGTTGAAAGAGGAATACCCTCTCTGCTATAATTTATCTTGGAAGCTGATCAAGATGATGCAGCAAACATTGAAGAAACCTGTTTATGATGCAGAGGCAGTGTACTTGACCATGCACTTGCAGCGTATACAGAATAAAGTCAAATAATGTACTTATCTATCTTACGTGTTACTGATTCGATCAGGCATGAGTAAAGAAGATAATTGAAACGTATGATTTGGGGTAGTCTATCCTTATACGTTCATTATCCTCTTTTCTCATGCCTTTTTTGTTTGCTATCATCTCATCTGCTGAAATAATCACTATTTATTTAATAAAAGGAGGAAAACACATGTTTAAAAAGGCTTTTGGCGTCTTACAAAAAGTCGGTAAAGCACTTATGCTTCCAGTTGCGATCTTACCGGCTGCCGGACTTCTGCTTGCATTTGGTAATGCCTTGCAGAATCCTACTTTATTAGAGATTGCTCCATTCCTTGCAAGTGGTGGAGTCGAAATGGTTGCCAGTGTCATGGAACAAGCTGGCGGAATCATCTTCGGAAACTTGGCACTCCTCTTCGCGGTCGGTGTAGCCATAGGGCTTGCTGGCGGAGAAGGTGTTGCCGGACTTGCAGCCATCGTTGGTTTCTTGATTATGAACGTAACGATGGGTACTGTGGAAGGATTGGGAATCGGTGATGTAACAGGTGAAGGGGTAGACCCTGCCTATGCTCTTGTTCTTGGAATCCCAACACTTCAAACCGGGGTATTCGGCGGTATCATCGTCGGTATTCTGGCAGCGTATATGTATAATCGTTTCTTCCAAATCGAACTTCCGTCTTACTTAGGATTCTTCGCTGGTAAACGATTCGTACCGATTGCAACGGCAGCATCTGCAGTTGTTTTAGGGTTATTGATGCTTTTAATCTGGCCGCCGATCCAAAACGGCTTGAATGCATTCTCGAACTTCATGCTGGGTGAAAACAGAGCGTTCGCCGCATTCATCTTTGGTGTCATCGAACGTGCTCTTATCCCGTTTGGTCTTCACCATATTTTCTACTCACCATTCTGGTTTGAGTTTGGAACGTACACATCTGAAGCTGGGAACATCATCCGTGGTGATCAGGCAATCTTTATGAAACAAATTCAAGACGGTGTTCAAGATCTGACAGCAGGTACCTTCATGACAGGTAAATTCCCGTTCATGATGTTCGGTCTTCCTGCAGCAGCACTTGCCATTTACCATGAAGCCCGCCCTGAGCGTAAAGCGGTCGTTGCAGGTATCATGGGATCTGCAGCCTTAACATCATTCTTGACAGGTATCACAGAACCCATTGAATTCTCATTCTTATTCGTAGCACCAGTTTTATTCGGTATCCATACAATTTTCGCAGGTCTGTCATTCTTAACGATGCATCTATTGGATGTTAAAATCGGTATGACATTCTCAGGCGGTCTGATAGACTATATCTTATTTGGTCTGATCAATCCTCAAACAAATGCATGGATTGTCATCCCTGTAGGTCTGGTATTTGCAGTCGTCTATTACTTCGGATTCCGTTTCGCGATCCGCAAATGGAACCTTATGACCCCTGGTCGTGAAGAAGTAGAAGATGAAGACGATGCAGGTGCAGGTACAGGTGCAGCCGGTGAACTTCCATACAATGTTCTTGAAGCGCTGGGTGGAGAAGAAAACATCGCTCACTTAGATGCATGTATCACCCGTCTTCGTGTATCAGTAAACGATGCGAAAAACGTTGATAAGCCAAGACTTAAGAAGTTAGGTGCCTCAGGTGTGCTTGAAGTCGGCAATAGCATTCAAGCGATCTTCGGTCCTAAATCTGATACATTGAAATCACAAATGCAAGACATCATGCGCGGTAAAGCTCCTCGTAAAGCGCAAACAAGCGCAAATGAAGAAGTGGAACAGCAGATTGAAGAAGTGAATCCTGATGCTCTTCAAACAACCGAAGAAGAAAAGAACGAAAAATTTGTATCACCTATCACGGGTGAAATCAAAGAAATCACAGAAGTACCAGATCAAGTATTCTCTGGCAAAATGATGGGAGATGGATTCGCGATCGTACCATCAGAAGGAACAATCGTTTCTCCTGTAGATGGTAAAGTCGTGAATGTATTCCCGACTAAGCACGCTTTAGGCCTTGAATCAAAGAATGGCCGAGAAGTATTGATCCACGTCGGAATCGATACAGTTAAACTAGAAGGTAAAGGCTTTGAAGCGCTGGTTAAAGAGGGAGATCAAGTAGAAGCAGGTCAACCGTTACTTGAAGTAGACTTAGATTATATCAAAGAAAACGCACCTTCTATTATGACGCCAATTGTCTTTACAAACCTTAAAGAGGGTCAGCAAGTGACTCTTGAAAAGACAGGAAAAGTAAATCGTAACGACGAGAATATCATCAAGATTGACTGATGAAAGTTGAGAAACCCCACACCGATTTTAGTATCGGTGTGGGGTTTTATTTTATATAGAAGAAAGAAGGTGCAAGGAGTGGGGGAGTATCTAGTGGGAAGAGGTAATCGTCTACCGTGATAGGGGGTTTGTAAAGGATGGGTTGGTGCCCGAGACAATAATTAAAGATGCTTCGCGGCTGTTAGTATAGTGGAGGTGAAAGGTAGATAGAATATGGATAGATTTAGACTCTATTAAAAAGTTTAAATTAATTTAGCGAAAACTGTTGACGGAACTCGGAATGGTTGATATACTTTAAAAACCGTCGCAAGTGAGACGCGGAAAACAACTGAAATTGATAGAAAAAATATTTTTGAAAAAAGTTGTTGACAAAAGCGTCGCATTCTTGGTATGATGGTTAAGTCGCTTCAAACGGAGCGCATCAACAAATTGAACCTTGAAAACTGAACAAAACAAGACAATACGTCAACGTTAATTCTAGATTTACCGCAACGATAGAATCGTTGCAAA